>NZ_JBEYWV010000044.1:0-83325 GCF_040644575.1 Streptomyces sp. NPDC046939 | reverse complement strand
GGGGGGTTGACCGCCGGGGGGGGGCCGGGGCGGGGGGGGGGGGCGGGGGGGGGGGGGGCCCCCCCCCCCGGGGCCGCCCCCCGCGCCGTTGTGGTCAGCTGACCGCTTCGCGTACGGCGAAGGCCAGGTCTCCGGCGTCCGCGACCGGCCGCAGGTGGGCCTCGGGGACCGTCTCGTAGTCGGCGGCGGAGTAGGAACCGGAACCGTGGACGAGGATGTCGTCCATGCCCACCAGGTCGCGGTCGACAGCGTTGAGCACTCCGGTCACGGCCATCACCAGCGACCATTCGCGCAGGTGACGCGGGTCGGCGGGCAGATGGACGCCGGCGGGCGCGAGCAGGGAGCGTACGGTCGGGTAGCGGTCGAGGCACTCCGCGAGGGACACCACGATCCCGCCCCCGCCCTGGCGGCGGATGATCTCGTTCATGCGTGGCGAGGTGGCGGGCCGCCGGGTGTAGAAGGTCGCGTCGAGCTGCTCGTCGGGCGCGTAGGCGACCTGGGGGAAGTGCGGATCGTGGTCCTGCACGAACCGCCCGTCGCGCTCCGTCCAGTTCGGACGGTAGTCGAAGCGGTCGTGGTACAGGCTGGAGACCATGTCCGAGGTGCCCAGGTGCTGGATGAGGAAGTAGCCGGCCCCGGTGTCCGGCCACGGCCTGCCGGTGATGTGCCGTTGCCCGTGGAAGTGTCCGAGGAGCCCGAAGGCGCTGGACACGGAGTGGGCGTGCAGTCGCGGCACACTGGGCAGCCGGTCACGCTCGAACAGGGCCCGCGCGGTGTCGGCGACGGCGTAGTTGAGCAGCTCCAGCGAGTGCCACAGCCGCACGCCGTGCTGCCGGTGCAGGGCGGGAGAGAGCGTGTCGGTGACGGTGCGGGCGAGTTCCTTGACCCTGCCGGGTTCGGCGGTGTCCAGCACGGTCAGCGGGTTGCCGCGGCGCAGGTCCGGATCGTCGGACAGGGCGGAGCGCCACAGCTTGGCGCGTGAGGAGGAGGGGACCACACAGGCGATCCCCAGGTTCTGCGGGGTGGCCAGGCCGCACTCGTGGGCGCGGAGCACGGCGTCCCGGAGCGCGGTCGCCTTGTTGGCGCTGGACGGGGTGAGGATGACGACCCGTTCGCCGGTGCGTTCGATGTGCGCGACCGCCCGCGCGACGATCACCAGGGAGGCGTACGTCTTGGTGGTACGGGTGCGCGGGTTGTGCATCAGGTTCAGCAGTTCCACGCGGCGGCCCCGGTGCTCGGTCACGGGGTGGGCGCTGATCGTGCTGGGGGTGAAGAAGGCGTCCAGTGCGGGGCTGGGGCGTGGCAGTTCCCAGCGCGGGGCGAAGGCCGCCGGGTCGTGGTGGGCCTCCTTCGCGGTGTCGTCGAGCACGCGGCGCAGTTCCGCGTCGTAGTGGGCCAGGGATGCGGGGAGTTCTGTCTGACCGGTCGTCAGGGGCGGGGCCGAGGTCACGAGGCGGCTCCTTCGAGCAACTGGTCGCCCCGGACCAACCGCGCGGCGTCCGCCTCGTCGGGCACGTGGGCCGGGTCGGCGCCCGTGTGCTTCGGCCGGTTGTGCCGGTCGACGAACACCACGTCGGGCGTCAGCGTTCTGGCCTCCTCGTCGCTGACGGTGGCGTACGCGATGATGATCACCAGGTCGCCGACGGAGATGAGGCGAGCGGCGGCGCCGTTGATCCCCACCACTCCGCTGCCGCGGGCGCCCTCGATCACATAGGTGGTGAGCCGGTTGCCGTTGTCGATGTCGACGATGTCGACCTGCTCACCAGGTAACAGGCCGGCGGCGTCCATCAGGTCGCGGTCCAGCGTGAGGGAGCCGACATAGTGGAGGTCGGCCTGGGTGACGGTGGCGCGGTGGATCTTTCCGTGGAGCATGGTGCGGTGCACGGGGTTCTCCTTCTGTGGAGGATCAGGCCGCTATCTGGATGCGCCGCAGATGCCTGCTGCGGTCGGTGAACGCGTTGCGGGCGTGCAGCAACCGCCAGTTGTCCCAGACCAGCATGTCGTTGCGCTGATAGGTGATGGCGACGTGGTCCTCCTCGAAAGCCGGCTTCCAGCGCTCCTGGAGCTCCGCGGCGGGATCGTCGTCGTCCCGCAGCAGGTTGTTGCAACTGAAGCGGACGATGAGTCCCTTCTCGTTCTCCTCCAGGATCGGGTGCCGGGTCTTGAGGTCCAGCCCGAGGCGTTGGACGCCTTCGGTGGTCTTCCAGTCGTAGGTGCGGTCGAGCAGCCGCTCGCGCTCCTCGTCCGGCAGTCCCTGGATCCAGGGCCGGGTGTCGCACAGCGTGGTCTCGCCGCCGGGGCCGGAGGCCGGGGTGACGCACCACAGGGCGATGTAGCGGGGCGGCAGGACGGCGAAGTCGTACCCCTCGGTGTGCGGGGTCAGCGGGCGGGTGTTGCCCGCGTGGTAGACGTCGTCCATGCCGGGCTCGGGGCGGACGTCGCCGACCACCGCGCCGGTGTAGTTGGGCACGAAGCTGCCCAATTCCCGGCAGAATTTGACCTGGTCGAAGGTGTCCGGGACGTTGCACATCAGGACGTATCCGTGCTCGTCCATCAGTTGGTGGAAGGTTTTCGCCAGCAGCTCGTCGCTCAACGGATTTCCGTTGAAGTCGAGCTGCGAAAGTATGCTCAGGGGGGAGTGTGACAAGGCTGCTCCAAGGGCGTGTTTCCTGCGGCGTTGAAGGCGCTGACGCCACCTAGGAGTTGCTTTCGCGTGCCGGAAGGGCATGGGTCGCAATGCCTTCCTCGGGCGGCGACAGGATTCTTTCCGGGAGACCCTTCCGGTGCGGTTCTCCAGCACGATAGGCCGAGCCACGGGGATCAAGTCAATGCCTGGAGGCGGTCGTTATTCGGTCACGGGCGGCGACTGATCCATTCCTTGCTCATCCCCCTGAAGCAGCAGCCCAGCCATGATGACGCCAAAGATCAGGCCCGTGTCTTCCTCCGCACTCGATGGCCGGTTCGCATCATCCCCACGGACCCGTGAATAACCCGGTGCAACAGGGGTACTCAAGCTGCGGCCGTCTGTTCGTTTGTTCGTTCCCGCGTCAGAAAGGCGCTGGGCATTACCCGCGCGCCGAACCCTCGGGTAGCTTTCTTGCCGGGGTGTCGACGCCGTCGTGCAGCGCGATTTCCGACCCCTCCGCACTAGGTGCGGGACAGGTGTGAACGGGACGGAGAACAAGTGAGCAACCGCAGTGCGCCGAAGTCCGGGACCGTGTCCGAAGCCGACGTGGAGAAAGCCCCCCGCAAGGAGCTCGGGGCCGTAAGGAAATTGCTGTACTCCGAGGCGGTGTCGGCCTTCGGCGGCGGCCTGTGGTTCAGCATGTGGGCCGTCTACCTGACGTCGGTCAAGGAAATCCCCGCCGCCTCCATGGGCCTGGCCATGGGACTCGGCGGCGGCATCGGCCTCTTCGCCGCCGTACCGGTCGGCGCCCTCGCCGACCGGCACGGCGCCCGACAAGTGTTCGTCGCCGTCAGCCTCACGCGCGGATTACTGGTGCTGCTCTTCCTGACCACCAACGGCTTCTGGAGCCTGTTGGTGGTCGCCGCGATGTTCACCGCCGCCGAGACGTCCGGCCGAGGCGTGAAGGTCACCCTGGTCTACCTCCTGATGCCGGAACACCGGCGCCTGACCGTGCTGGCCCAGGCCCGGGTCGTCCAGCACATCACCTACGCCGCGGGCGCGGGCCTCGCCGCATGGGTCCTGTCCACCGACACGGCCGGCCCCTACTACGCCGCACTGACCGCCGTGGCCCTCTCCGCCTTCCTGTCGGCCACAGTCCTCGTCGGCCTGCCACCCACCCCGACCGTGCCCGCCGCACACCGCAGCTCCGGCACCCGCGCCGTACGCGACATCCCCTACCTGACCCTGATGAGCACCACCGCACTGCTCTCCCTGTGCTGGCCGCTCCTCTCCAGCGGGCTTCCCCTGTGGCTGAAGTACCAGACCGCCGCTCCGGTGTGGCTGGCGCCGGTGACCGTCGTCATCAGCTCCCTGTTCATCGCCCTCTACCAAGTACGCGTGACCCGGCAGGGAAAGCGCCTGCGCGGCGCGGTCCGCTCAACCCGGAAAGCCGGAATCGCCCTGGCCGTCTGCTGCCTGCTGCTCGCCGCCGCGGCCTGGCCCGCGAGCGCCCTGCTCTCCTCCCTCATCGTCCTGGCCGGGCTCGCCGCACACATCTACGGCGAACTGCACTACGTCGCTTCCCGCTGGGGCCTCTCCCTGCGCCTGATGCGCCGCGACGCCGAGGGCGAGTACCAAGGACTTGCGGCGAGCACCGAAGGGGCGGTGGCCACCATGGGACCGGCCATGATCACCACCCTCGTCACCGGAGCGCTGGTCGGTGGCTGGGCCGTGCTCGCCGTGATCTTCGTGGCAGCCGCCGCGCCTACGACGACGTTGTGCCGGCGGGCGTTACGGGCGTCTGGGGCGGGGGGTGGGGGCGGTTCGGCGCCGGGGGAGGGGGGCGGGCGATGAGGGGAGGGAGTGGGGTGCGGTCGGGCGTGTCGGCACCGGTGGCTTACGGCGCCGGGGGGATGGACCGTGGATGGCTTCCATCCTGCAGGGTGGGCGGGGCGGATCCGGGACTTGACGACGCCGCTGTGCGGCAGGTTTGCGACACGTTTCTCAGGCGCACGTGTCGCGCCTCACCATTCCCGTTACCTGCGGCCATTTCGGCGTCTCATGCCCCCAGGGGCGCCGTTGCTACGAGTATGTGATCGCCGCGATCCTCCGCTTGCGCCCGGCCTGGCCGGGACGGCGAAGCCCTTCACGTCACCGGGCTGATTCCTGTGCCCTCTGGCCCAAAATGACCTCGTTGTCCCCTCCTGCGCTGCACCAGTCTGGCGTGCGCACGGCGCACCAACGCCGTGCCCTTTCCTGTCCTCGTGCAGGGCCTACGCGCCCACGCCCGGCTTCGGCATGATCGGCTCATGGACGCCCACCCGCACACCTACCTGGAGACCCCGCGCCTGCTTCTGCGCCGGTTCACCGCTGACGACGCTGAACTGCTGATCGAGCTGGACAGTGACCCGGCGGTGATGCGCTACCTGAGCGGCGGCACCCCCACCGCGCCGGAACGCGTCCGCGAGCGCATCCTGCCCGCCATCCTCGCCGGGTATCAGAAGTGGGGCGGTGACCTCGGGATGTTCGCCGCGCACGAGAGGGACGGCGGCGCATTCGTCGGCTGGTTCATCCTCCGCCCCGCTCCGCACGGGCCGCTCGACGAGGTCGAACTCGGCTACCGGCTGCGGCAGGACGCGTGGGGCAACGGGTACGCCACCGAGGGCTCGCGAGCGTTGCTGGCCAAGGCGTTCACGGAGCTGGGTGTGCGCAAGGTCTGGGCCGACACGTTGGCCGTGAACGCCTCCTCCCGCAAGGTCCTGCGGAAGTTGGGCATGACGCATACGGGCGTCGTACCCGTGCCCCCGGGCATGTTGGCGATCGAGGGCGCCGAGCACGGGGCTGTGCGGTACGAGATGACCCGGCCCTGACGCGGTGCTCGCGGGAGGGGGGCTCGCATCGCCCGGCCCGGATGTAGACGTTCCGGAAGTCTCACGATTGATGGCAGCGGGCCGGACGGTGGCAATGGGCGCCGCACCCAGCCGGGCTTCGTTCAGTTCAACACTGGCGACGACGAGGGCGAGGACTTCCGCTACAAGGCCCAGCCCCCTGCGTGGCAGCGACAGGTGTTGGCCATTTCGTGCGGACCGGGTGCGTCTTGGCGGCGGCCACAGTGGCGAGGGAGGGATAGTCCTCCAACGGCCCGAACTACTTCTCTCCGGGCGCGAAGTCTTCCAGGAAGTAGCTGTCGTGCCGGATGCGGAACTGCTTGAGTTCCTCACCGCCGCGCTGCGTCATCTCCGCAACCCGCTCAAAGTACTCCTCGCGTGGGGCTCCGGGGGAGAAGAGCATGAGCATGGACATGGGCTCGGAGGTCACGTTCTTGAAGGCGTGCAGGCCGCCGACCGGTACGTACAGGAAGTCGCCCGCGCGGCCCGTGACCCACTTCTCGCCGTTGTAGAGCTCCAGTTCGCCGGAGAGGATGTAGAAGGACTCCGACATCGCCTTGTGGAAGTGGGTCTGTGCTCCAGCGGACCGTGCGCTCAACTCCACTTTGTACAAGCCGAATTCGCCGCCGGTCGACTTGTCGGTCGCGAGGTAGTGGGTGGAGGCGCTGGGGGATGAGATGTCCGGCGGGGTGTCGGCCGGGCGGAAGGCCGCGTTCACTTCGCCCTTGGTGCCGTGGTAGCGGGGTTCCGGGTAGTCGAGGTATTCGGGGTACGACATGATGCGCTCCTCTTGGCAGGTCTCCACCAGCATGGTGGCTGCTGCCTCCAGAAGCTGGCATCGGGCTTTCGGTCGGTCTCGGGATGACCTGGGCTGAGGACCGGGGACCTAGGCGTATTGACGCGCAGCGTTGCTGACGCGTTGACGCGGCTGATCGGTGGGTGGCCGCCGAGACGGGAACTGATGTCAAGCTCAGACGCCGGTTGCGATGGCCATGCCTCACAAGGTCGGCCCGGTTCAGTACCCCATCGAGCTCGTTGCCAGGCCTTGAAACTAGGAGGGCCCTGGGGTCGTAGCTCTCGAGTGCATCACTGGCTGGGGTATCGATGATGTTTGTGGAGCGACCCGAAACTTCTGTTACCCGGTGACCGGAATGTCCGCCTAGGTTCGTCCGTAGTAGGTGATCGCGTCGATCGCCAGTGAGTGACGTGAAGGAGTGCGGAGCATGACGGAGAACACGCTGCTGGACAAGGTCGCCGTTGTCGGCGGTGGCGAGAAGAACCTGGGCGGGCTGATCAGCAGGACATTCGCGGAGGCCGGGGCGAAGCTGGTCGTGCACTACCACAGCTCCGAGAGCGACGCCGAGGAGACCGTGAGGGCGATCAGGGAGGCCGGAGGCCAGGCCGTCTCCGTCCAGGGGGACCTGACGAAGGTCGCCGACGTACGGCGGCTCTTCGACACGGCGGTGGACACCTACGGCGGCGCCGACATCGCGGTCAACACCACCGGGATGGTGCTGCGTAAGCCGATCCTGGAGACCACCGAGGAGGAGTACGACCGCATGTTCGCCATCAACGCCAAGGCCGCGTACTTCTTCATCCAGGAGGCGGGGCGCCGACTGAACGACCACGGCAAGATCATCAGCCTGGGCACGTCGCTGCTGGCCGCCTTCACCGACGGCTACTCCACCTATGCCGGCGGCAAGGCGCCCCTGGAGCATTTCACCCGGGCGGCGGCCAAGGAGTTCGCGGATCGCGGGATCTCCGTGAACACGGTGGCTCCGGGCCCGATGGACACGCCGTTCTTCTATCCGCAGGAGACTCCGGAGCGGGTCGAGTTTCACAAGTCGCAGGCGATGGGCAATCAGCTCACCCACATCCAGGACATCGTCCCGGTCGTCAGGTTCCTGGCCACCGAAGGCTGGTGGTTCACCGGTCAGACGATGTTCCCCAACGGCGGTTACACCACCCGTTGACCGCATGCTTCCGCGATGCTCTTCCGGGGGGGCGTGGCTCTCCCGTCCGGCTCACAGCCAGCGGGCGAGCCACGCTGGTGGTACCAGGGAATGCGTACAACGCGTGAACACAACACCGATGCCGCCCAAGCCACCGAGCACGCGAGCACGCGAGCACGAACGAGCCGGGCGGATCGGCGCCCGTGCGGTCCGGACGGGCGGGCAGGACGGAGTCGGCCAGTGACGACGGCCGAGCGTGAAAGGAAGACGTGATGAGCGGCCAGGCTGATGCCACCCCGATCGGACCACTGCGACGGGTGATGCGCGGACGGGACCCGGGGGAGGAGCACCGGGCGTCGACACCGTTGGAGCTGTTGTTCGACCTGACCTTCGTGGTCGCCGTCTCCCAGGCCGCAGCCCAGCTTCATCACGCCCTCGCCGAGGACCATGTCGGTTCCGGGCTGGCCGCCTATGCGGCAGTGTTCTTCGCGATCTGGTGGGCGTGGATGAACTTCACCTGGTTCGCCTCCGCCTACGACACCGACGATGTCCCCTACCGGCTACTGACCCTGCTGCAGATGGCCGGCGTACTCGTACTGGCATCAGGCGTGGCCGCCGTGTTCGAGGACGGTGACTTCACAATCGTCGTGGCCGGTTACGTGGTGATGCGGGTCGCGATGGTCGCCCAGTGGCTGCGCGCCGCCGTCGAGCACCCGGAGGGCCGCAGCGGCGCGCTGCGCTACGCCATCGGTATCACCGTGGTGCAGATCTGCTGGGTCGCCCGCCTGTGGACAGACGGCGCCTGGGCCTGGACCACCTTCCTAATACTGGTCGCGGCCGAGCTGGCCGTACCGGCATGGGCCGAGTACCGGGGTCACCCCACCGGTTGGCACCCCGGGCACATTGCCGAGCGCTACAGCCTCTTCACCATCATCGTCCTGGGCGAGGTGATTCTCGGCTCGCTCGCCGCCGTCCGCTCCGCCGTGACGGACCGCGGCCTGTCCGCAACCGTTCTCCTGATCGCGATCGGCGGCCTGCTGCTCGTCTTCGCCCTGTGGTGGATCTACTTCACCGGGAACGAAGCCGCACTGACCACCCTGCGCACCGCCTTGGTCTGGGGATATGGCCATTACGTGGTCTTCGCCGCACCGGCCGCGATCGGCGCCGGCCTGGAGGCGGCTCTGGACGCCGCCGAACACCACGAACACCTCTCCGCCCGGGGAGCAGGACTGGCGGTCGCCATCCCCGTGGCGATCGTGCTCCTGACACTGGGAGCACTGCACCGGGCCACCCGTACCGGAGCGGTGGGACATTCCCTGCTGGTGGTCGCCGGGGCGCTGGTGGTGCTGGCTGTGGGCTTCAGCGCACCCGCCATGGGAATCGGCGGCGCCGTCCTGGGCATGGGCCTGGCGGTGGCCGCCACGCTGGCAGCCAATCTCTTCACCGTTCGCCATCGAGCCGAGAGGTCTTGAGGTGCGCCTCGACCTGAACAAACTGGACCACCTGATCGCCGTTGCCGAAGAAGGCAGCCTCACCCGCGCCGCCGCCCGGCTCCACCTGTCCCAGCAGGCCCTGTCCACCTCCATCCAGGTCCTCGAACGCGAAGTCGGCGTTCCGCTGCTGGAGCGCGGCAGCACCGGCGTCACCGTACTTCCCGCCGGAGCGGCCCTGCTCGAGGACGCCCGCGTCCTCCAGGGCATGACCGCCACCGCCCTGCGCCGCGCCCGGCGCATCGGACGCGGCGAGACCCAGACGCTCCGCATCGGCTACACCCCCGCCGTCACCGGCGACGAACTCGTCACCCTGCTCGCCCCGGTGAGCGACACCCACCCCGACATCACCCCCGAGATCCACCAGCGCTACCCCTCCGAACTGACCGCCGCCCTCCTCGCCGGCGACCTCGACATCGGCCTGTGCCGCGGGATGACGCCGGCTCACGGCCTGACCCGCACCACCCTCGGCCACCAACGCCTGCACATAGCCGTCGCCTCCGACCACCCCCTGGCCGACCGCACATCCGTGGCACTTCCCGAACTCGCCCACGAAACCTTCCTGGTCTGGGGCGCTCCCGGCCGCTCCGGCTACACCGACCTCCTCATCGACCACTGCCGCGATGCCGGCTTCGAACCGAATACCGAACGCACCGCCCGCCAGGGAACACCTCCCATCACAGCCGTCCTCGGCACCCGCCACATCGCCTTCGTCACCACACCACCGGGCCCAGCGGCGGGCGGCAAAGCGCACGTCCTCGCCCTCGAACCCCCCATCCACGCGCCACTCCACGCCCTCTACCTCCCCCACACCACGTCTCCAGGCCGCACCACCTTCCTCACCCACGTGAGGTTGTGAGAACGAACCGTCCGGGACACAGGGCAAGGGCCTGCGGCGGCGTGCGCAGGCTCCCCGTCGGCGCCGCGGGAGTGCGCAGGTGCCTCTGGACCGGTGACTGATGCGACGGCGATCGACGGTGCTCTCATCGGCCCCTTGGCCAGCCACTGGGGCACCACCTGGCCTTCGGGCCGCCTGTTGGGGCGAGGTCCACCTCTCCCTCCAGCCGGTGCGGGCGAGGCCGGAGCTCGGACCGGCCTGATCGGGCAAGGTGTGCGCCGCGGCGGTGGTTGATCTGCTGGCCGAACAAGCTGCGCGGCACTCCTCTGACCGGCGTTACGGTTACGTGGCACCGCAGCGCGCCGGGCGCGGGACATGCGGGACCGGGCCGGATCGGGGTAGGCGGCGTAATGACACTCCCTAGACCCCGGAGGTAGGCAATGACGACCCGCGCAACCCGGCCCGCTGCCGACCGGCAACCAGCAGACGGCCCGACTCAGGCCGCCGCCCTGCGAGCGGAGATCGACCGACTGAAGGAGGCGGTCGGTGCGCGCGCCGACGTCGACCGAGCCGTCGGCGTCCTCATGGCCGCCGCCCGTATCCCGCCCGCGAGCGCCTTCACCGTCCTGCGCGCAACCGCTCAGCGCACCGACACCGAACTCGGCCACCTCGCCGTCCTGCTCACTCAGTGGGGCCGCACCCGCAGCCTCCCCACGAAGATTCGGACCGAACTTCGCGACCAGTTGCGCCAGCAGCAAGACGTGATCGGTACGCGAAACGGCGCGTACGTGGAGTAGGCACCGGGCCGACCGGCGCGACACGCTCGCCCGCACCACAGGGATGGCCTGGCACACGACGAACAGCCCTGCGGCCGCTGGGAACGGGACGGCGTCCGCGCGTCCGGCCGAACTGCCGCCCGGCGTCACCCCTGTTCCCAGCAGAGTGCAGTGAACGCGCGCAGAACGATGCATGTACTGCTGATTCCGCGATGTTCCTGCGCTTTCCGACTCGGTGACGAAGCACCGGGGTCTCACGCCGCGGGCATCTCCACCTTCGCCGGTACGTTCCTCGGCGCCCCGACGCCGCGTCCTCGCCCGGTGCTGGGCGCCTGGCCGCCTTGGACCGTCGGCGAGTGGCTATGCGGGGTTGATGTCGAGGGCGGTGATGCCCGCGTCGTCGATGGTGAAGCGGTATGCGAGGTCGACGATGCCGCCGGGGAAGTTTCCCTCGACGCGCTGGTTCACGGTCCAGTTGTTCGGACCGCGTTGGACGGCGGCGGTGGGAGTGGTGGTGTAGGTGTACTCAGTCGAGGAGCGGTTGACCCAGTCGCGGATCTGTTCGCGGCCGCGATACGTGCTGCCGTCGTCGATGACGACTGCGGCAGGGGTGAAGCACTCGGCCGCTGCGGGGGCGTCGCCCCGGGCGTGCGCGTCGAGGTAGGTCTGGACGACCTTCGGCAGGTGTGCGAAGCCGGGCGGGGGCGCAGTCATCTCATTCTCCTTGTGCTGTGCTGGGGGGCACCGCCGGTGTGGGCTGTGGCCTAGATGGTGGGGACCGTGCCGCCGTCGATGGTGTGCTCGGCGCCGGTGATGGCACTGGCCCGGTCCGAGACGAGGAAGGTGACGAGTTCGGCCACCTCCTCGGGCTGGGCCGGGCGACCGAGGGGTATTCCGCCGAGGCCGGCCAGGACCTGCTCCCAGGCTTCCGCAGGCTCTATGCCCTGGGACTGGGCGATCCGGGTTACCAGGGCCGTGGCCGCCTCGGTCTCGATGGCTCCCGGAGAGACGACGTTGACGCGCACGTTGTGCGGGGCGAGCTCACGGGCGAGCCCCTTGCTGTAGGTGGTCAGCGCCGCCTTGGCCGCGGCATAGGCGAGTGTGGCGTCGAACAGTGGCAGGCGGCGCTGGATGGAGGAGACGTGGATGACGGCGCCCTGACCGGCCTGGCGCATCGCCGGCAGCAGCGCGCTGTCCAGGCGGACCGCGGCCAGCAGGTTCAGGGCGAGTTCGTCCCGCCAGTGGTCCTCGGACAGCGCGGCGAACCCTCCAGCGGGCGAGCTGGAACCGCCGAGGGTGTGCACAAGGATGTCCAAGGTGCCGAGCCGTTCACGTACCGCCGTGACGACGGTGTCGACGCCCTCGGGCGAGGTCAGGTCGGCGGCGATGAAGGAGTGTTCCGGGTCGGCGCCCGCGGGCACGGTGCGCGCGGTGGCGAGCACGGTGGCCCCGGCCGCGCGAAGACGTGCCGCGATCGCTGCACCGGTGCCCCGGCCCGCGCCGGTGACAAGAGCGAGCCGCCCCTCAAGCTCGCGACCGGGAGCGAGAGCAGGCGCAGCAGAAGGAGAAGGAGCGGGAGCAGAAGCATGAGATGTCGATGTCGATGTCGTGCTGGTCATGCCCGTGAGCGTGCGGCCTCCCGCGGCGGGAGGGGCAAGCCCGGCGACCCTCCCCCCAGGGGAGGGTGCACAGTAGGAGACGTGCTGACGATCGGTGAATTCGCCCGGATGACCCACCTGAGCGTGCGGACTCTGCGCCGCTACCACGAGGCGGGACTGCTGGAACCGGCCCAGGTGGATCCTTCGAGCGGCTACCGCTACTACGACGCCGCCCAGATCCCCACCGCGCAGGTGATCTTCCAACTGCGGGAGCTCGATGTACCCCTCGCCGACGTGCGACAGATCCTCCTCACTCCCGACCCGGCCGCCCGCGCGGCGCTCGTGGCCGAGCACCTGGAGCGGCTGGAGGAACAGTTGGCGCGTACCCAGGCGGCCGTCGCCTCCCTGCACCGGCTGCTGCGCCCGGAGCCGGCCGGTGTCACCGTCGAGCTGCGGCAGGTGCCCGTACAGATGGTGGCCGCGGTGGAAGCCACCGTCGCCGACACCGACGTGCTCGCCTGGTACGCCGGCGCGATGGCCGAGCTCGACGCGGTCGTCAGCCAACCCGAGGGGCCGCCCGGCGGGCTCTACGACAACGCGCTGTTCACTCACGGGCGCGGACACGTCCTCGTGCACGTCCCGATCGCCGCTCCCGTCCCGGCCGTGGGACGGGTCCGTAGCACCGAACTGCCGGCGGCGGAACTCGCGGTCGCCGTGCACGCGGGCGTCCACGACACGATCGAGGTGACCTACGGCGAGCTCGGCAGGTGGGTGGCCGACCACGCCCTCGCGGTGGCCGGGCCGGTGCGCGAGACCTACCTCCTCGGCCCGCGCGACACCCCGGACAGCGCCCGTTGGCGCACGGAGATCGGCTGGCCGGTATTCCGCGTCACCGGCACGGGATGAACGGCCGCTCGGGCAGGCTGGGATCGCGGCGTCCGATGCCCCAGGCCCAGACACTGGCGGCGAGACCGGCGAAGAGCGGAATGAGCAGCCACAGCAGGGCGCCCATGGTGTGAACCTCCTCCTATGCGTTGGGACGGATGGACGGATGGACGACGGACGGGCTGTCGGTGCGGCTCAGTTGGGCAGTTCCTTGGGCGCGCCGCCCGAGACGGCGATCTTGCGGGGCTTGGCGTGTGCGGCCAGCGGGATACGCAGCGTGAGGACGCCGTTGTCGTAGGCGGCCTCGGCGGCTGCGGTGTCCAAGGCGTCGGACAGGTCCAGGCGGCGGGTGAAGCGGCCGGCGGGCCGCTCAGTGAGTACGGGACGGGCGTCGGCCGGGATCGGGGAGGGCCGTTCGGCGGTCAGGGTCAGCGTGTGATGCTCCGTGGTCAGCTCGATGCTGGAACGGTCCATGCCGGGCAGATCGAACTGCAAGTAGAGAGCTTCGTCGTCGCGCCAGGCATCCGCGGCGATGACGGTGCCGTCCGAGGCGATGCTGTTCGCGAGCTGATGCGTGAGCCGGTCAAGATCACCCAACGCGCCCGTACGCGCAAGCATGCCCATTTTCTCCTTCCGGTAGGCGGGCCGCAGGGGCTGCGGTCCGCGGATCTGGTAACCGCCTATCCGTATAACCTGATCACAGGATTTCTGACAAGTCACCACTGCATGAAGTTGATGGTGTGCCGCTCAAGCTTCTATCACGCGTTGTGTGTACTGCTGTGCGGAAGTTGAGCCGATACTTGTCAACTTTCCGGCGCAGTGGTACATCAGAAGTGGAACTGATGAACGCAGGAACGAGGCAAAGGAGGGATGGCAAAATGCTGATGCGTACGGATCCCTTCCGCGAGCTCGACCGGCTCGTCGAGCGGGTCTGGGGCACGGCCGCACACCCGGCGAGCATGCCGCTGGATGCCTGGCGTGAGGGTGACACGTTCCTGGTCGAGCTGGACCTGCCAGGCGTGGACCCACAGTCGATCGACCTCGATGTCGAGCGCAACGTCCTGACGGTGAAGGCCGAGCGCAAGCCGGCGTACGGCGAGAGCAGCGAGGCAGTGGTGACCGAACGGCCGGCGGGGACGTTCAGCCGACAGCTGTTCCTCGGCGAGACCCTCGACACCGAGAAGATCGAAGCCTCCTACGACGCCGGTGTGCTGAGGCTGCGTGTCCCGGTCGCTGAGCAGGCCAAGCCGCGGAAGATCGCCATCGGCGGCGGGAGCGACCGCAAGGAACTGCACAGCTGACGCCGCAACCGTTCTCCCCTTCAAGGGCCCCGGGCATCAGTCCGGGGCCCTGACGCCAACCACCCGCCGACGGCTACGGCGACCTCACTGAACGCCGCCGGTTCCGGGAAGCGGCACTTGGGCGAGCACGGCTGGCGTTTTCCCGTACGCGCCGTCGGTGCTCGGATCAGCGACCGTCGGCTCGGCCGGGATGCGCCTGCATACCCTCTTCATCGAGCGCCAAGCCTCGTAAGATCGGCACCAGCGAGTCCCGCGCACCGGACAAGGAGCCGAAGAAAGGCGGTGGCCACGTGACCCTGCGACGTGAAGCCTTCCTCGAACAGGTGAAGGAACGCGGCGAATACGCAACGGAACACGAAGCCGAACGAGCGGCGCGCGTAGTCCTCGCCCTGCTGGGTGCACACCTGGTCGGCGAAGTGCGGGCCCAGTTGGCGGCGCGCCTGCCGGAAGGGTTCGCCCTGATCCTGCTCAACCCCCTGCAGAGTGCCGAGCCGCTGACACCGGAGAGGTTCGTACGGGCGACGGCAGCCTGGATCGAGGGAGCCACCGAGCAGACCGCCGCCTGGGACGTCAGCGCCGTCCTCAGCACTGTCGCCGACGCCGCCGACCACGACCTCATGGACCAGGTCCTGCTTCAGCTCCCGGCAGGCTACGACCTGCTGTTCGGCCGTCCTCAGCCCACCTGACCCACATCCGGTACGCCGCACACCCGCCGCGCACCGGATGCCGACGGCAAGGTCGGCGAGCAGTCGAGGGCAGCCCCCGGAGGCCACTTGCCCGACCGCTCCCATCCCGCACGACAAGATCGAGAACCATCCGCCCCCTGGCCGCGTCTCGGTTCACCGTCGGCTGACAGGCACCGATGACGATCAGAGCTGCGCGGCCGGGCGTGCGGCTGTGCTCATACGTCAGAAGACCGACAACCCCGTGAGCGTGGTGAAGAGGTCCAGCGCCGCCACTCCGGCCACGGAGTTGCCCCGTTCGTCCAGGCCGGGGCTCCATACGCACAGTGCGCAGCGGCCGGGCACGACGGCGATGATGCCGCCACCCACGCCGCTCTTGCCGGGCAGGCCGACGCGGTAGGCGAAGTCGCCGGCCGCGTCATAGGTTCCGCAGGTCAGCATGACGGCGTTGACCTGCTTGGCCTGGCTGCGGGTCAGCAGTCGGGTGCCGTCGGCGCGTACACCGTGCCGGGCCAGGACGGTGGCCGCCAGCGCGAGGTCGGCGCAGGATGCCGTGATCGAGCACTGGCGGAAGTACTGGTCGAGCAGGAGCGGGACAGGGTTGTCGATGTTGCCGTAGGAAGCCATGAAATGGCCGAGGGCGGCGTTACGGTCGCCGTGCGCGGCCTCCGAGGCGGCGACTGTCATGTCGAAATCGAGGTCCGGGTTCCCGCTCTCGGTGCGCAGCAGTTGCAGGAGTTCGCCCGCGGCGTCGCCCGTACGGGTGTGGAGGCGGTCGGTGACGACCAGGGCGCCGGCGTTGATGAACGGATTGCGCGGGATGCCGTTCTCGTACTCGAGCTGTACCAGGGAGTTGAACGGGTTGCCGGAAGGCTCGCGGCCCACGTGCTCCCACAGCTCGTCGCCCTCGTGGGCCAGGTCCAGGGCCAGGGTGAAGGCCTTGGTGATGGACTGCGCGGAGAACGGCTCGCGCCACTCGCCCACCCCGTGGACGGTGCCGTCCAGCTCGGCGACGGCCATGCCGAAGGCGCGCGGGTCGCGTGCGGCGAGCGCCGGGATGTAGTCGGCGGACCGCCCCCGGCCGGGCGTCCGTGCGATCTCCTCGGCAATCTGTTCCAGAACCTGCTGATAGTCCATCGTCGATGTCACGCCGTCCATTGTGCTCACGAGCCTCACGGGGCCGCGGTGTCACCCTCGTCGGTGAGGGCGCGACCGGGGATCTGGCCAGGACGCGAGTTGGTGCTCTGGTCCACGAGACGTGGGAGGAAGCGTCCACTCAATCTGACACGACCTCGTCGAAGCGTCCTGGTGTGGTGCGACTGGTGTGATGGTTGGGCCGTTCGTGCTGTGTGAGCACTCGACCGTGGGCCGTGGCCGTGGGCCGTGGACGACTGCTTGTGGGAGCTGGTCGGGTCGTTGCTGCCGCCTTGGTCGGAGGAGTCGCCAGGTCCGTGGCCAGTGGAAGAGAGCCCCGGTGTCCGTCGTCGCAGCGTGCATCACTCGCCGCCCCCGTTGCCGCTGCTCCACAGATCACGTCCGTCCTTGGCTATGGCGACGTTGCCGTCCGCGCGGAACTCGAGCAGTGAGCCGCCCTCGGGATACCCCGTGTTGGTCGCCCATACCGGCTTGTCGTCGGCGGTGTAGACGACCAGGTTGCCGTCCTCCTGGAACACCGCCTTGTAGTTCTCCCCGGACGTGTCGGAGGCCCACCGGCGCCCGTCGTCGCTGTAGGCGACCAGGTTGCCGTCCTCCTGCATGGCCAGCTTCACATGGGCCGTCTGGAGGAAGTCACCGGTCTCCAGCGTCTTGCGGGCGCGGACCGTCATCGTCTCCGGAAGCCCTGCGACCGTATCGGTGCTGAACAGGTCGCGGCCGTCCTTGGTGATGGCGACATCGCCGTCGGTGCGGAGTTCGAGGACCGCACCCTTGGAGGGGCCGGTGTTCGAGGACCACACCGACTCATGCGCGGCGTTGTAGACGATCAGGTTGCCGTCCTGTTCGAAGACCGCCTCGTAGTTCTCCCCGGAGGTCTGGGACGCCCAGGTGGGCTGCTCCTTCTCGTCGTAAGAGACCAGGTTGCCGTCCTTCTGCATGACCAGCCTGACGTGCGCTGTCCGGAGGGACTGGCCCGCCTCCAGCACCTTGCTGCCACGCACCGTCAGGGACTGCGGCAGCTCCTTGCCCCCCGAAACGCTGCCGGAGTCGCTGTGACTCCCGGACGCCTTCGGATCCTTGGCGTCAGCGGTCGAACCGTAGCTCTGGAGAGCGATGACCGTCGCCGCGCCGACCGCGACGACGGCCACCGCGCCGACGCCGAGGAACGGTGTGCGGCGGTACCAGGCCGGTCGTGCGCCGGGCGCGGACACGGTCGCGGACGAACTGGCCGGATCCGCGTACGTCGGAGGCGGCAGGAACCGCGTACCGGCGGCGACGGTGGGAGCCGGGTGCGGGACGGGTGCGCCACTCGGGGCCGAGGGGGCGGGCACAGTGGGATGTGCGCCGGGCGGCAGGGGGCCGGCACCGGCGACGGACGCCGTGTCATCCCCGGACAGCGTCGACGCGGTGATCCGCTGGTAGGCGGGGTGCCGCACGACGTCGCTCTGGCTCTCGCTGGCGTTGTCGCTGTCGCACAGTTCCACGATGCGCTGCGGATCGGGACGGCGAGCCGGGTCCTTGTCGGCGCACGACCGGATCAGCCGAGCCATGTCCTCGGGAACACCCGCGAGGTCCATCTCCTCGTGCACAGTCCGGTAGGAGACGGCGGCTGCCGAGCCATGGCCGTACGGCGCCCGTCCGGTGAGGCAGTAGGCCATGGTGACGCCCAGCGCGAAGACGTCGGAGGCCGGTCCGGTCTCGCCGTGGGTGAGGGTCTCGGGCGCGATGAATCCGGGGGTGCCGATGGCGGCACCGGCCAGGGTGATGTCGGCCATGGCCTCGCTGCGGGCGATACCGAAGTCGATGAGCTGGGGTCCGGTGGCCGAGAGGATCACGTTCTGCGGCTTGATGTCACGGTGCAGCACGCCGTGTACGTGGATGTCGGCGAGCCCCTCGGCGAGAGCCGCCAGGACGGCGCGCGCGAGGTCGACCGGGAACGGCCCGGAGGTGTCGACCGCGTCGGCCAGCGTCGGTCCGGGCACGTACTCGGTCGCCATCCAGAAGGGCGGGGTGCTGACTTCGGCGTCGATGAGGGCGGCCGTGAACGCGTTGCGGACGGTGCCCAGCGTCTCCACTTCCCGCCGGAACCGGTCCAACGCGCCGCGATCCGCCTGCAGATGAGCGTTGACGACCTTCACCGCGGCGGGGCGCCCGCCCGGCGTCCGTCCGAGGTAGACGCTGCCCATCCCCCCGGATCCGAGCCTGCCGAGCAGCCGATAGCGACCGATGTGTGTCGGATCGGACTCTTCCAACGGGTGCACCTGACACGCCCTCCAGGCAGGTCGAACGCAGGGATCCGTACGGCACGGATCGCGACAACGAGGCTGGTGCCCAAGACCCCCGCGCCGGAACGCCGACTTCGGCGCCACCAGCGGTGAGCGCGCAGGTCCCGGCCGCGCGATACGGCGCCGATTCCCTGTTGGCCTGCGGTCCTTCGACCCCGCCCCCAAGGGCGAAGCTTATAGGGACTTCGCCTGCCCGCCGCACCGCACGGGAGGCCGCACGCGGGGTCGTATCCGGGCGCGCTGTTGTCGTTGCGGTGCCACGGTGTCCGATGAGTAATGCCGCCATGCCGGGTCTACCGACAAGTCGGACCAGTTCCGAGCTCGTGTCCGGCCCGGCCGCGCGGTTCCAGGACGAATGGAACACAGGCGGTGCGGTGCTCGCAGGACGACGCACTGCCGAGCTCATGGATCACTGGGGCGGCGATCACGGTGGCCTCCCGATCTTCGTGCCCAGTCACCGCCCGCCCGGCCCCGCCGCCCGTTGCGGCTATCCGTTGGTGACCTACGTGACCTACGTGACCGACGGAATCGACAGCGCGATCGCGCAGGCCAAGGCCGCCGCCGGGGACAAGGACGTGCAGGTGCGTGGCGCGTACACGGCGCGACGCGCGCTCGCGGCCGGGGTGCTGGACGAGGTGCAGATCCATCAGATGCCGGTGCTGCTCGGTGAGGGCCGTCGCCTGTTCGACGTCTTGCCGTCGCAGATCGAGTTGGAGATCACCCGGGTGATCGACACGCCGGTGGCCACTCACATCCGCTACCGCGTTCGCCGCTGAGGTGGGCCGACCAGTACGGGTCGCCAGCCCTGATGCCCGAGCAATGCACCGCACCCTCAGTCACACGTCGGCAGGGTCAATCCCTCATGCCCGTGAACTGGCGAATGAGGTGGTCGACGACATCGTTGTAGTGGTGGCGCTGTCGGTAGGCGGCTCGTTGGCGGTCGGCTCCGTTGCCTTGACCTGCGAGGCGGTGGCGGGCGGCGTCGGCGAGGGTGAGGTCCTGAGCGGGGAGGGCGGGCAGGGCCGTCTCCCATAGCTGGGCGAGTGCCTGGGCTGCGGGGCGGAGGCGGCCGGAGTCCAGGTCGATGCTCTGTCCCCGTACGCCGTCGCGGGCGGCGCGCCAGTACGCGGCGCGCAACATCTCCGGCTCCGGCCGCGGCGCGGTCTGCCCCTGACGTACGGCCGTCAGGGCCGCGCAGGCCAGGCCCTTGACGGCAGCGGCCAGCAGAAGCGTGTCGTCGGGGGAGGACGCGGCGTCGACGACCCGGACTTCGAGCGTCGGCACATGGTGGGAGGGCCGGATGTCCCAGTAGATGCCGGAACGGTCCATGAGGGTGCGGTTGGTGATGAGCCGGCCGACGAGGTCCTCGAAGTGGGCGGTGGACTCGAAGTAGGGCGGTGGTCCGGCCACGGGCCAGCGTGCCCAGGTCAGGCTGCGCCAACTGTCGTAACCGGTGTCCTGCCCCTCCCAGTACGGTGAGTTGCCGCTCAGGGCGAGGAGCACGGGCAGCCAGGGCCGCAGGTGATTGCTGACGGCGAGCGCGGTGGCCAGGTCGGGCATCTCCACGTGGATGTGGCAGGCACACACCGTCTGTTCATGGTCCAGCGCGCGGAAGGTGGCCAGGCTCTGCGCGTACCGCTCGCCGGCCGACAGGGGCGGGGGCGTGTGCTGGCCCAGGACGGGCGTCCCGCTGGAGATGATGCGCAGGCCCAGCCGGGAAGCGGCCTGTGCGACGACGTGCCGGAGGTGGCGCAGATCCTCGCCGAGGGCGGCCAGAGTGGCATGCGGGTGGGTACGGACCTCGACCTGATAGCGGGTCAGCTCGGTACCGACCCGGGGCCCCAGCTCTGCCGCTGCTTCGGCGACGACCTTGTCCGCACGGGTGCTGAGCTGGCGGGACATCGGGTCCACGACGAGGTACTCCTCCTCCGCCCCGACCAGCACGCCGGGCGAATCGGCGTCACGGCGGTGGGAGGCGGCACCGCGCGGCTGCCCCGGGGCAGGGCCGGATGTCCGCTTCTGACTCTTCATAGCGACCAGAGTGTCACCTACGGTCACTGATCGGGATGGTCCTGTCCGACGCCCTGGATGTGCGCGGGTGGTTCGGGGGGGGGCGAGTCTTGGCCTCATCCTCAGGTGCACGCGCGGACTGGAATGGGAATACGGCTGGAAGGGTGAGCCCGCCGCGTGCTTGCATGACCTTCATGGTGTCTGCTGACCGTCTCCTCGCCTTCGCGGCCATGTCGTTCCTGCTGATCGTCATTCCCGGCCCCAGCGTGCTGTTCGTGATCGGACGGGCGCTCGCGCGGGGGCGCCGCGCTGCGCTGACCACAGTCGTGGGAAACACACTCGGCGCCTATGCGCTGATCGTGGCCGTCGCATTCGGGATCGGGGCGGTGGTGGAACGCTCGGTTCTCGTCTTCACGGTGCTCAAGCTGGTCGGCGCCGCCTATTTGGTGTTCCTCGGTGTCAAAGCCTGGCGTGAGCGTGGGTCATTGCAGGCGGCGGTCAGCGGGGCAGGGGGTGCGCAGGGCGGCCTGCGGACGTTCTGGGAAGGGTTCGCCGTGGGCGTGACCAACCCCAAGACCATCGTCTTCTTCGCCTCAGTACTGCCGCAGTTCGTCGACCGCGGCCAGGGACATGTCGCGGTGCAGATGCTGCTGTTGGGCCTCGTCTTCAACCTCATTGCTGTGGCGTCCGACCTGGTGTGGGGGATGGTCGCGGCGACTGCCAGGGACTGGTTCGCGCGTTCGCCGCAGCGGCTTTCCCTGGTCGGTGGGGTGGGCGGGCTCACCATGATCGGGCTGGGCGTCACCGTGGCCGCGACGGGCCGCAAGGACTGATTCGCCCCAGCCGGTCGATGAGCATGGCGGCCGGGTCGCGCGCGTGCTCGGCACGCCCACGTCGTCACCGGGTACGAGGCCGAGACGGGGACGGCTGGCCGACCTCTTCGTCTTCGGGTTCACCCCAGGTCGGCAGTGATCTGCTTGATCGTCGCCTCGAATGGGGAGCCACCGGACCCGCTGATGCGCTTGTCCGAGGTGTGGTCCGCCACTTGTGGTGATCGTGCAGAGAAGCGCCGGACTCCTCCGGCGAGTCTGGCCCGGGGCGCGCGCACCATGAGACTGGCGCCAGACGGGGCGGCCTGCACGCGGCAGCGTGCCGACCGCCGAACCCTGTCGGCCCGTCATCGTCCGAGGAATCCAGATGCGTCTGCGCAAGCGCGCGATAGCCGCTGTTTTCACGAGCACCGCGGTCTTCACCGCCCTCGCCCCCAGGCCATGGCCGCCCCCATGCTGTGCGTCGGCGGCTGCTTGATCGTCGCTCGGCCGGTGTCGCGTGGTCGACAGTGCTGCGCTGTGAACGAAGTACGACCCCAAGGCGCGGGGTCGCTCTCCTCCTTGCTGTAGAACGTTCGGCGGCCCAGAACGGATCACACCGCTGCGGCTTCCTTCACGGCGTGGGACACCTGCGCGCGCAGCTCGGCGAACTCACGCGAGGCGCGCAGTTCCTCGGCGTCGATGTCGCCCCGCGGCAGGGTGATCGGCAGGTCGAGGGCCACGGTGCCCGGGCTCTTGGTCAGTACCACGATGCGGGAGCCGAGGAACACCGCCTCCTCCGCCGAGTGGGTCACGAAGACCGCGGTCCGCCCGGTCCGTTCGGTGACCCGGCGGACGTCCTCCTGAAGCCGCTCGCGGGTCAGCGCGTCCAGTGCCGCGAAGGGCTCGTCGAGCAGGAAGAGCGGGTTCTCGGCGGCGAGGGCCCGGGCGATGGCGACGCGTTGCTGCTGACCGCCGGATATCTCCCAGACACGCCGCTTCTCGGTGCCCTCCAGACCGACCCGGGCCAGCAACTCCGCGCGTCGCTCGGCCCATTGGGCGCGGTCCACACCCGCGTACCGCAACGCCAGGTCGATGTTGCCCCGCACGGTCCGCCACGGGAACAGCCGCGGCGTCTGGAACACCACCCCGGCCGCGGCGCCGGGCCGGGGTTCGGTGCCGGAGACCCGCACCTTGCCGTGTGTGGGCTGTTCGAACCCGGCGATCAGCCGCAGCAGCGTGCTCTTGCCGCAGCCGGAGGCGCCCACCAGGACGAGGAACTCCCCGGCCGGAACGGTCAGGTCGACCGGCCCGACGGCGGTGAAGGCCTCGCCGCCCCGGCCGTACTGGTGGATGACGTGGTCGAGTCGGACGGAACCGGCGCGCGCGGAGTCGGCCTCGTCCGCGGTCTGGATGAGCTCACTTGAGGACATCGGGCAGCCCCTTGAGGTAGAACGCCTTGCGGACGACGTCCTCGGTCGGTGCGGCGTCGATCTGCTTCTGGTCGGCCAGGAAGCGACCGGTGTCGGTCACGTAGGTGAGCAGCTTGCCCGGCTTGCCCTCGGTGCCCAGCCAGTCGGCGGAGACCACCTGTTCCGGGGTGAGGAAGACTCCCTGCGCCAGTTGTGCCCTGGCGTCCGCGGCGCTGATGCCGAGCTCGGCCGCGACAACCTCGACCGAGCCGTCCGGATCGGACTTGAGCAGGCGCAGCGCCTCCGCCTCCGCCTTGCGCCAAGCGTCGATTGCCTGCGGGTCCCTGGCGATCAGGTCGTCCGATACGACGGCCAGGTCGAGGGTCGGCTTGCCCGCCGCGCCGATCTTCTTGCTGCTGGTGAGCTGGGTGCCGGTCTTGCGCAGCTCGTCCAGGGTGGGCAGCCAGACGTAGGCGGCGTCGATGTCACCCCGCTGCCAGGCAGCGAGGATCGGCTGGGGCTGCAGGTCGATGAGATGGACGTCGGACGGCTTGAGACCGGCTGCCGCCAGCGCGGCCAGCAGGCTGTAGTGCGAGGTGGAGGCGAAGGGAGTGGCTATCTTCTTGCCCTTGAGCCCGGCCACGTCGGTGATGCCGCTGGCTTTGCGCGCCACCAGGGCCTCGTTCTCCCCTGCGACGTCGAGGATCCACGCCACCTTGTAAGGGATGGGCGAGCTGCCGGACACCCCGCGGGCGAACGGGCTGGAGCCCAGCGCGGCGATGTCGAGGGACTTGCCGATGAACGCCTGGTTGACGCTGGCGCCGGAGTCGAACTTGATCCAGGTGATCTTATAGTCCGGCAGCGCCTTCTCCAGCAATCTCCTCTTCTTCACGATCAAGTCCCCACTGGGGAAGGCGAAGTAGCCGATGCGCAGCCGCTTGGAGCCGCCGGACGCCGACGCCTCACTGTCGGAGGAGCAGCCGGTGACGGCCGCGGAAACGGCGGCCAGGGCGCCGGCGAGGAGGAGTCGGCGGGTGGGGCCTTGGGGGAGACGGGACATGGCGGAGCCGTTTCTGTGCAAAGGGAGGGGAGCGCTACGGATACGAGTACGGGTATGGGTTCGGGTACGAGTAGGGGTACTGCTGGTTCTACGCGCGGCCGCGCCACGGCACGGCGGTGCGTTCCAGCCGCAGCAGCAGGCCGTCGATGATCAGCCCTGAGACGCCGATCGCGATGATGCCGACCAGCACCACCGGGGTGTTGTTGTAGTTGGCGGCGTCCTTGACCATGCCGCCGATGCCGGGCAGGCCGTTGACCAACTCGGCGGCCACGAGGGAGGAGTAGGCCACACCCACAGCGAGCCGGACCCCGGTGAGGGTCTCCGGCAGGGCGGACGGCACGATGACGTCCTTGACGACGTCCCACCGCGACGCGCCGAGCGCACGGGCGGCCTCGACCAAGCTCTTCGGTACGGCGGCGACGGCCGTCGTGGTGGAGACCGCCACGGGCGGGAACGCGGCCACCGCCAACAGCGTGACCTTCGGCTCCTCGTTGATGCCCAGCCAGATGATGAGGAGCGAGAAGTACGCCAGCGGGGGCAGCGTGCGCAGGAAGGTGATCCAGGGTTCGAACAGCGAGCGCAGCCAGCCGACGGTGCCCATGAGCAGTCCGAACAGCACCCCGAGTGCGATGCCGATGCCGGCTCCGACCGCGATGCGCCGCAGGCTGATACCCAGGTGCTCGATGAGGTAGGTGCCGTTGTAGCCGCGTACGCCGTCGTGCGTCGTGGATACGTCGATGAACGCGTCCCACACCTTGGCGGGCGGCGGAACCAGCGTCTCGCTCCACGTTCCGCTCGTCGCCAGGAGCTGCCACAGGACGAGGAACAGCAGGAGCGAGCCGAGCGGCAGCGCGACATGGCGTACGCGCGCCCTCAGGCTCCCTGCGGACGAGCGAGACTCGGGCAGCACATCGACAGGCGTCGCGGCGTGATCAGGCTTGGACAGACGGGAAGTCGTGGACACGAGGCGGCCTCCATGGCACGCCGGGACATGAGCAGCCGCCGTCGACGGACATGGGCGGCCGGCCCCGAGCGAAAATGATGCTGAACGGAATGGACAGGCGCCCGGCGAGGAAGGATGCCGGGCGCGTCAGAAAGGCCGGGTCAGCAACAACACGAGGCCGGGCGTCGGCACAGGTCGATGACCAGGCGTCGCACCAAGGGCTCGGGAATCATGGCCCTTTTCTACAGCACCCGGGGCGCTTCACCAAGAGGCTTCCAAGGACTGGGAAGCCCCGTAGACATCAGCTCCGCTCGTGCGGAATCTTCTCACCTGCCTCGATCGCGATCGGCAGCCGGTTCTCGGCGGGCGGCAGCGGGCAGGTCGCGAAGTCGGTGTAGGCGCACGGCAGGTTGGTGGCGCGGTTGAAGTCCAGCACCACGGTGCCGTCGGGCCCGGGCGGGTCGAGCTGGAGGGCGCGGTTGGCCGCGTACGTGGTCACGCCGGACGTGGCGTCGGTGAACAGCACCATGAGGCTGCCCGGTGCGTGCCCGTTGAACGCGGTCAGCTCCAGAGCGCGGCCTTCGATGTCGAAGCGGACCCGGCCGGGGGCGTCGTAGACGTGCTGCAGCCCCTCGACCGCGGCGCCCACGGTGGTCGGCCGCGGCTCGGGGAACGGGATGTAGGTGCCGGTGACCGCCCAGCGCCGGTCGGGCGCGTACGCGGGTGTTCCGGTGAACGCGGTACGCAGCGGATGCTCCGGGTGCCGCGGCCGGATCACATCGTGGCCGCCGCGCTTGGCGACCTCGATCACCGCATCTCCCCAGACGGCGTTGACGCCGCCGCGTTCCGGGATGACACCGAAAGCGTGCCGTCCACGCACCGTGGTGCCGTCGACGACAAGTTCCTCTCCCTCGTCGAGCACGACGGTGACACCGTCGTCGTCCGCCGACCAGGTGCCGGGCGCGTCGGGGAAGCGCTGGGGGTCGGTGGTCAGCCAGTGCAGGCCGGTGACGGCGAGGAATCCGTGCTCGTGGGCGAGGGCGGAGTCCTTCTGTCGGTGCCACGCCTCCCATTCCGTGGCGAAGGCGTCGGCCTCGGTGTCGGTGGCGGTGGCGACGGAGGATTCCTGGACGGTCATGTGTACTCC
This sequence comes from Streptomyces sp. NPDC046939, assembly GCF_040644575.1. NCBI lineage: Bacteria > Bacillati > Actinomycetota > Actinomycetes > Kitasatosporales > Streptomycetaceae > Streptomyces > Streptomyces sp. NPDC046939. The sequence goes on along the minus strand of NZ_JBEYWV010000044.1, from coordinate 57,467 downwards.
TGCGGAGGATGGCGCTGTCGGGCAGCGGGGGAGAGGAGAAGAGGGGCAAACAGGCCGGTACTGTCCGGTGCGCCCAGCGACATGGGCAGCCGCAGCAAGGGTCAGCGCGATGCGATGAAAGGTGAAAGGCGGGGGCTTGCCGGGCGCCGGAGGACCGAGTCAGCTCACGGCGGGACAACCCGTGGTGGTGACACGCACGTAGTCAACGTGGCGGCGGGTCACAAGCACGGTCATGGAGTCAGGTAACCACACAGGGGCATGCGCGCGCCAGATCGATCCGATCGAAGGGTGACCGGCTCGACCAAGCGGCGTCTGACGCGCGAAAGTGCGCGGCACGCAGCGGAGTTGCGTACATGCAGCCGTGTTGCGCCGGGCGGCGCGGACCGGCGTGATGGACCCGGCACCGCCCGATTGCCCTGGTCATCGGAGGGTTGGCCGCTCACGGCACGTACCAGTTCATCACCCGCCGCAGGTGAGGCGCCCGCCTGCCCAGTGCGGAACGCTTGGTACGAAACAAGCGCACGGCGGCGCTGCGCGCCCTGTCCGAGCCCCGAGCCGCCGTGAAGCGCTGGACCGAGCAGGGGGGATCGTGTGAGCCCGTACCCGCCCATCGCGGAGCATGGCATCGTCGGTGATCTCCAGACCGCCGCTCTGGTGTCGTCAGGCGGAACCATCGACTGGTGGTGCACGCCCCGCTTCGACTCGCCGAGCATGTTTGCTTCCCTGCTGGACAGTGAACGCGGTGGGTACTGCCGGCTCGCCGCGGAGCCCCGGAACGGAGAGGACGTGACGGTCCGGCAGCTGTATCTGTCGGACACGGCGATCCTCGTCACCCGGTTCATGGTCGCGGGCGGAGTCGGCGAAGTGGCCGACTTCATGGTGCCCGTAGCCTCACCTGCCCCGACCGATGTGCACCGTGTGGTGAGGGTCGTGCGTGTGGTCCGGGGCACCATGCCGTTCGCCCTCACGTGTCGGCCCCGCTTCGACTACGGCAGGGCGCCGCACACGCTCACGCAAACCGGCGAACGCTTCGCCCTCTTCCACGGCCCGGACCAGGACCTGCACCTCCAGTCCACCACCGGCATCGTCCTCCAGCCCGACGGCAACGACATCACCGCCCGTTTCACCCTGTCCGCCGGGCAGGCAGCCGCCGTGGTGCTGACCAGCACCGCGAGCGGCCGACCCGGTCCACCGCCCCCCTCCTTGGAAGGGGCCGCCGACGAGCTGGAGACGTGCCGCGCCTTCTGGCTGTCGTGGCTGCGTTCCTGCACGTACCGGGGCCGCTGGCAGGACATGGTGAACCGCTCGGCGATCACACTCAAGCTGCTCACCTACGCCCCCACCGGAGCACCCATCGCCGCCGCCACCATGGGCCTGCCCGAGCAGATCGGGGGCGAGCGCAACTGGGACTACCGCTACACCTGGGTGCGAGACGCCTCACTGTCCGTCCGAGCGTTGATCGATCTCGGTCTGCACGAAGAGGCGTACGCCTTCCGCCACTGGCTGCGTGAGCGCATCGAACTCGCGGGCTCCACCGCGACGGGCCCCTTGCAGATCATGTACCGCGTCGACGGTGACCCTCACCTGTCCGAAGAACTCCTCGACCATCTGGAGGGCTACCAGGGCTCCCGGCCGGTGCGCGCGGGGAACGCGGCGGCCTCCCAGTTGCAGCTCGACATCTACGGCGAGGCGGCGGACGCCCTGATCGTCGGCGGTGACATAGGCGCGATCCGGGGCTGGAAGGCGCTCAGCGACGTACTGGACTGGCTCGCCGAGAACTGGGACCAGCCCGACGAAGGCATCTGGGAGACGCGAGGCGGGCGGCACGACTTCACCTACAGTCGGCTGATGACGTGGGTGGCCTTCGACCGCGGCGTCCGCGCGGCCACCGAGTTCTCCCGCCCCGCCGACATCGCGCGCTGGACCATCGCCCGGGACGCGGCCTTCCGCCAGATCGTCGCACGCGGCTGGAGCCAGAAGCGGCAGGCGTTCGTCCAGCACTACGACACCGACGTCCTGGACGCCTCGCTCCTGCTCATGCCGAAGGTCGGCTTCCTCTCACCCCGCGACCCGGACTGGATCAGCACCTTGGACGCCATGGACCAGGAACTGGTCAGTGACAGTCTGGTCTACCGCTACGACCCCGGAGCATCCCCGGACGGCCTGCGCGGCTCGGAGGGAACCTTCAACCTGTGCAGCTTCCTCTACGTCGAGGCGCTCGCCCGCAGCGGCAGGCTCAACCAGGCCCGCCACGCCTTCGACAAGATGCTCACCTACGCCAACCACGTCGGCCTCTTCGCCGAGGAGATCGGCCCCTCGGGCGAGCAACTGGGCAACTTCCCGCAGGCTTTCACCCACCTCGCCCTGGTCGGGGCGGCCATGGCCCTCGACGAAGAGATGCAGCGGCCGAGGACCAGCCCTCCACACCACGGACGCGAGCGCACCCCATCGCAAGGGATCACCGCGCCCGACGAGTGAGCCCTGACAGTCACAGCCCCGGCCCGGCCAAGCCGCCCGAGTGCCCGCGCAACAAAGTGGCCCGCGGCGTCCAGATCGACGCAACGGATGAGCGGTTGGCCGGACAGACGCGCACGATGGTGGGAGGCTGTGGGTGTCCCTCGGGCGCAGCGGCCCCGGGGACCCGCGCCGAGCGGGGCGTGCTGCTTCGCTCGTCGGTGCGTGAGATGCCCTTCGGACGGACGCGGGGTCGCGGGAAGCCCCGTCAGACGGTCGACACCCGAGGGGCCGGTGCTGGAGCCGTGTAGTCGGCGATACGGCTCCAGCCGTCTCACCGAGCGCGGTTCGGGGACGGGAACCTCGCGGGGGCGGCATCGAGCCATCGACCCGTCTGCGCCGAGCGTAGGGGCGGGACCCCAGGGGACCTTGGCAGCGCGGCCTGGTCACCCAGGTACCGCCCATGGCCGGCCAGCTCACCGAGCAGCGGCGACCTCGACGTCACCGCCGTCGCCCAACTCCCGTTGCGGCTCCGACGGGGCGGTGACGCCCCTCACCGACATGCCGCCGGGCATGTAGGCATTGGGTTCCTTTTAGGTTCCTCCTGAGGCCACCGGCACAGGCTGGGGCCGTGAACGCAGACCTGAGCGCAGACACGGTGACGGACGGCGCTGCGACGCGGCGACCGGTTCTTCTGGAAGTGGGTGCCCGGTTCGGGCTGCGCGAGCGGCCGTGGGCGGAGGTGGTCGACAGCGGTGCCGTCCGCTGTTACCTGATAGAGCCCGATCCCGAGGAATGCCGACGGCTGAGGCGCAAGCACCCGCGAGCGCTGGTGCGGCAGGTCGCGCTCGGCGCGGAGACAGGGCCTCGGCCCTTCTACGTGACACGCCATCCCGCCGTCGCCTCCCTGCGGCGCCCCAACTGGGACCTGCTCGGCCAGTACGCGATCCGGTCGTGGTTCGAGATCGAGCGCACCACCGACATCCACGTGAGCCGGATCGACGAACTGATCGAGGCGGGCGAGCTGGAGCCGTTCGACTTCCTGCACGTCGATGTCCAGGGCTTCGAACTGGAGGTGCTGCGCGGCGCCGGAAACCATCTGCGGCATGCCACGGGCCTGAAACTGGAGCTGCACCCGGTCCCGCTCTACGCGGGCGAGTCGTCGTTGTTCGAGGTCGGATCCTGGCTCGCCGAGCTCGGCTTCCGGATGATCGGACTTCAGCAACAGGGCCCGTACGAGGCCGATTTCGTCGAGGCGAACTGCTTCTTCGTGAACCGGGGCCAGGCGCGGACCCCCGAGCGGCGGCGGTTCGAGGAACTCTTCGTCGAACGGCACGGCCTGCGCCCGGCCGGCCAACCCGAGCTCGACATCGCCCACGTCCACCGGCGCCTGCGCGAAGTCGAAGCGGAAAAGCTCAAGGACTCCCAGAACTGAGGTAAGCAATGGTGCACACGCATACCCCCCGGGACGAGACCTCGCCCGCGATCCGGCTGGCGCTCCAGGTCCTGTTCGGCGACTCCTTCGCCGACGGCGCGGAGCCACTGTTCGTCAAGTCCCTGGAAACGCAGCCCGAGGCTTGGGCCTCCGCTCTGAAGGCCATCTGGGCCATCACCGGCGGCACACCGTTCGGGCTCGGTGCCCTGTCGGGGCAGAGCCCGTCCGCCCCCACCGCACTCGCCACAGCGGCGGAGCCCACCGCCCTGTCGGCAGCGCCCGCCGCGCCCGCTGCGGCCTCGCACGACGCGCGCCCTTCCACCGTCGAGGTCTTCGACCCGGCCGCATCCGACGGCCCGGAGAGCGGGACGGAGAGCGGGACGCAGCGCGAGACCCCCTGGTCCTACGAGGAGGTACGGGACGAACTCGTCGCCCTCCTGGAGGAGTTGACCGGTTATCCGGCCGATGTGCTCGACGAGGACGCCGACCTGGAGGCGGACCTTGCCATCGACTCCGTCAAGCAGGTCGAGGCGCTGGTCAAGGTGCGCACCAAGCATGAGCTGCCCTTGGAGGACGACTTCACCATCCGCGACTACCGCACCATCCGCAAGGCGGCCACCTATCTGACCGAGCGGCTCAACGGGGAACGGGCCGGGGCCGCCTCGGCCGTCCGATGAGCCGGTTCACCGGCAAGGTCGCGCTCGTGACGGGGAGCAGCCGCGGGTACGGGCGGGCGATCGGCCGCGCCCTGGCCGCCGAGGGCGCCGTCGTCGTCCTCAACTCCTGCCGCAGCGCCGTCGACGGCCGGGCCGCCGCCCGCGAGATCACCGCGGCCGGCGGCACGGCGATCCACGTCACGGCCGACGTCGGTGACGAAGGCGGCGTCGCGGCACTCGCGGCCGTCGTCGAGCGCTCGTACGGCCGTCTCGACATCCTGGTCCACAACGCCGCCCGTGGCTACGAGCGCCCCGTGGACGCCACCACCTGGCCGGAGTTCGAGGAAGCGATGCGCGTGAACACCTACGCCCTCATCGCGCTCGCCCGCCATCTGCGCCCCCTCATGGCGGAGGGGGGCCGGATCCTCTACGTCTCCAGCCTCGGCGCCGATCTGGCCCTCGCCGGCTACGGGGCGATCGGCGCCGCCAAGGCCGCCAGCGAGGCCGTCGTCCGCTCGCTCGCCCTGGAATGGGCTCCGCGCATCCAGGCCAACGTCATCCGGCCCAACATCATCTCGACCGTGTCGTTGCGGTCGTTCTCCTGGTCCGACGCGCTGTGGGCGGTCTTCGACGAGGAGTCCCCGCTGGGCGTGCCCGACATGGACCAGTTGGTCGACGCGGCGCTGTGGCTGTGCGGGCCCGAGTCCCGGTACGTCACCGGCCAGGTCGTCAGCGTCGACGGCGGGTTCTCCGCGTCGCTGCACCGCAAGGGGCTGACGCTGCCGGCGGCCCACGCACAGAACAACCATCCGTGAGGGGGAAGTGACCATGCCACGGCCGTTCCGTCCGATGGCGATCGTCGCGGCGACCGGGTTGCTGCCCGGCGCACGTGACCTGGGGGAGTTGTGGCGCGCGTTCGAGGACGAACGCACGTCGATCGGCCCGGCGCCGGACTCCTGGCTCGATCGCTCCGTCCACCACGACCCCGACCCCGCGGCCCGCAACAAGTCGTACTCAGAGACCGTCGCGCTGATGCCGCCCTGGGAGTTCTCCTCGCCGCCGCGGCTGCCGCCCAAACAGCTCGCGGGCCTGGACCCCACGCACCGTCTGGCCCTCGAACTCGGCGGACGCGTGGTCTCCGCCCTGGAACAGACCTGGCTGCCCCGCGAGAGCACCGGGGTCTGGGTCGCCAACGTCGCCGGCACGCTCACCACACAACTGCGGATGGTCGCCTACCACGCCAGCGAGCGCTGGACCCGGGCCGCCTCCCGCGTGCGGCCCGACCTCGCCCCGGCCGTCGAGGAGTTCCACCGCTCCTTCCAGGAACGGCACCCCCACCCCCGGGAGGAGGCCGCGATCAACGGCAACATCCTGCCCGGCCGCATCGCGAACTTCTTCGACCTCCAAGGCCCGCAGATGGCGGTGGACGCCAACTGCGCCAGCTCCCTGGCGGCGCTGCGCAGCGCCTGCCTGACCCTGGAGGACGGCGGCTGTGACGTGGCCCTGGTCGCCGCGATCGGCGTACAGCTCCCGGAGCTGATGGTGGTCTCGGCCAAGGCCCGCGCCATCGCCTCCCGCCCGTCCTTCCCGTTCGACCGGCACGCCGAGGGGTACGTCCCCGGCGAAGGCGGTGTGATGGTCGCGCTGGTGCGGGCGGAGGACGCACGGCGCCGGGGGCTGAAGACCCTAGGGGTGATGCGTTCCATCGGGACCAGCGTCAACGGCCGGGGCACCGCGCCATGGTCCCCCTCCGAGGAGGCCGAACGGCTCGCCGTCGAGCGGGCGTGGGCCGAGGGCGAACTGCCGCCGGACGCACCGGTCGACTACATCGAGGCGCACGGCACCGCGACCCAGGTCGGCGACGCCACCGAGCACGCGGCGATGCTCGCCACCTACGGCGCCCGGCCCCGACCGCACCCCATCCCCTTCGGCTCGATCAAATCCATGGTCGGCCACACGGTGGAGACCGCCGGCCTCGCCGGGCTGCTGCGTGCCCTCTACGTCTTCGACCGTGACCGGATCCCGCCCAACGTCGGCGTGTCCGATCCCGCGGGCTACGTGGGGGAGCACGCCGACCGGCTGCGCCTGGCCGTCCACAGCGAACCGCTGCCGCCACGGGAGGGGCCACGCCGGGTGGTCGTCAACAGCTTCGGCGTGGGCGGCGTCAACTTCCACGCGATCCTGGAGTCCGGGCTCCCCGAGGACTCCGCGGAGCCTCCGGTACGGCGGGACCGGGAACCGATCGCCGTGGTCGGCATGTCCGCCGTGATGCCCGACGCGCCGGACGCGAAGGCCGTATGGGACCAGTTGCGCTCCGGCACCGCCGTGCGCACCCCGCTCGCCGAGCACATCCCCGAGTTCGACACCTTCCACAGCCACGACGTCTCCGACCGCGACCGCACGGTCTGCCCGGCCTCGGCGGTCGTCGACCCGCCGGTGCTGGCCGAACCGGCGCGCTGGCGGATCCTGCCCCACCGCGCCGGCCACATGTTCGGCGACCATCTGCTCCTGCTGAACGCCGCGTCCGCGATCGTCGCGGACGAGACGGTGCCCTCGTCGGCCGACGTACGGGTCAGGTCGGGCGTGTTCGTCACCGACATCCTCGACAGCGACAGCCGCAACGCGCTGCTGCGCGTCCTGGTGTTCGAACGCTGGCGCACCGAACTGCGACGCCACCTCGCCGACCGGGGCGCGGACGGTGCGATGGACGAGATCCAGCAGGCGCTGACCGACGATCCCGCGCTGGGCCTCGGCAGCGTCACCGAGGACGCCTCCATGGCCGGACAAGGCGTGCTGGGCGCCACCCGCGTGGCCTCCGGTCTCGACCTGCGCGGCACGGCCGTCTCCGTCAACTCGGCCTGCGCCTCCGGACTGGCCGCCCTGATGACGGCGGTCCAGGAACTGCGCGCGCACACCTTGGACTTCGCCCTGGTCGGCGGCGCGAGTCTCGCGGTGGACGAGAGCAACCAGGTGGCGCTCTCGGCGATCGGATCGCTGTCGCCGAACGGACGCGGACGCCCCTACGACGCCGCGGCCGACGGCTTCCTCATCGGCAGCGGTGCGGCGTGGTTCGCGCTGAAGCGGCTGGCCGACGCCGAACGTGACGGCGACGAGATCCTGGCCGTGGTCCGCGAGTGCGGCGGCACCAGCGACGGGCGCGGCCGCAGCATGCTCGCGCCGAGCCTGCGCGGCCGGCAGCAGGTCGTCCGGCGCACCTACGAACGCGCCGGACTCGACCCGCGAACCGTCCAGTACGTCGAAGGGCACGGCGCCGCCAGCGCGCTCGGCGACGCCTCCGAGATCCAGGTCGTCGCCGAGGAGATGGCGGCGCCCGGCAGGCCCGTCATGGTCGGCAGCGTCAAGGGCAACTACGGCCACCTCAAAGGGCCGGCGGCCTTCGCCGGACTGGCCAAGGTGATCCTCTGCCTGCGCCACCGCACCCTGGTGCCCACCCCCGGGCTCACCACCCCCGGCGATCTGGCCGGCGTCCGCGACGGCAGGGTGCACCTCGTCGACAAGACCACCGACTGGCCGGAGAACGGCGGCCTGCCGCGTCGAGCCGGACTCAACGCCTTCGGTCTGGGCGGCACCAACTACCACGCCGTGATCGACGAGTACGTCCCCCCGGCCCCCGGACGACGGCCAGGCACCGGGCAGATGCGCGTCTCCGCGGACTCTGCCCCGCAACTGGCCGACCTGCTGGCGGAGGCAGCCGCCTCGGCCGACCGGGCGCCGCAGCGGGCGGAAGCCGCCGACGGGCCGTGGCGGGCGGCCGTCGTGGCGCCCGGCGACCGGGCCGCGCGGGCGCAGGCGCGGCGGCTGGCGGAACAGATCAGGTCCGCCGCGCCCGACGCCTGCGCCGACTTCGGCGAACTGGGCGTCTGGGCCGGACCACCGGTGCGCACCGGCCCGGTGGTGATGCTGTTCCCCGGGCAGGCCGGAGCCCAGTTCTTCGAGACGGTGGCCTGGCTGGCCACGAACCTGCCCGGCGGCCCCCGCCTCCTGGGAGACCTGGAGGACGTGCTCAAGGAGCCAGGACGGACCCTGCGCAAGGCGCTGACCAGCGGTGACATCGCCGACCTCGGCGCGCTGCGGTCCCGCTCCGGTACCTCCCAGGTCCTGGGCCTCGCCGCCGCCGAACTGCTGCGCGGGCGCTTCGAGCGGCGCGCCCCCGACCTGCCCCGGATCGCGCTGGGACACAGCGCCGGAGAGTTCGCCGCCCTGGTGGCGGCGGGTTCCCTCACCTTCCGCGACGCCCTGCTGCTGTGCTGGGAGCGCGGCCGGTTCGCCGAGGAGGTCACCGCGGGCGCCCGCGGCCTCATGGCCGCCGTGTTCGGCGGGCCCGACGAGGTCGCCGCACTCATCGGCGACACCCCCGACGTCCATCTCGCCACCGTCAACGGGCCCGCGTTCTGTGTCGTGGCGGGCTGGGCGGATGCCGTGGAGGAGACCCTGGCGCGGGCCGAGAGCGCGGGCATCTCCACCACCCGGCTCGACGTCACGCTGCCGTTCCACACCCCGCTGCTGGCCGACGCGGTGCCCGAACTGCGCGCCCTCCTCGACCGCGTGCCGGTGGCCGCACCCCGTATGCCGGTGTACTCGGCGGTCCTCGACGGCCCCTATCCGGCCGAGCCCGACGCCGTACGCGACGCGATCACCCGCCTGTACGTCGAACCGGTCCATCTGGACCGCCTCGTCGAACTGGCGGCGCGGACCGGCGCCCGCCGCTTCGTGGAGTGCGGCACCGGCCGCTCGCTGAGCCGGTCGGTCGACGCGGTGCTGAGCGGGACACCGCACTTGGCGCTCCCCGGTCTGTCGAGCCCGTCGAGCGGATTCGACCGGCTCGACGCGGGACTCTGGGCCGCGGGCCTGAACACCGAAACGGCCACCCGCCCGGGTACCTCGCGGCCCGTGCCCGGGGCGGCCGGTTCGGGATCGGTCTCCTCGCGATCCGTGCCCGGGGCGGCCGGTGCGGGATCGGTCTCCTCGCGATCCGTGCCCGGGGCGGCCGGTGCGGGATCGGTCTCCTCGCGATCCGCGCCCGGGGCGGCCGGTGCGGCACCGGGTACCTCGCGGCCCGCGCCACGAACACCCGATACGGCACCGGGTACCTCGCGGCCCGCGCCACGAACACCCGATACGGCACCGGGTACCTCGCGGCCCGCGCCACGAACACCCGATACGGCACCGGGCACGTCCCGCCCCGCGCCACGAACAGCCGATACGGCACCGGGCACCTCCCGACCCGCGCCACAAACAACCGGTACCGCACCGGTCTCGCCCGAGTCGCCCGTACGTGACCAGAGCGTCCCCCTCAGCCAGAGCGGGTCCGGCGCGCCGCGCACGTCCGCCGCAGCTCCTGACTTCCGCCTGTACACCCCCGTTCCCGTGCCCGCCACCCCGTTCGACGGAGCCTCCTGGCAGGGGGTGCCCGTGGTGGTGGCCGCCGCTCGGCCGGGTCCTGAGGCCGCTCATATCGCCCGGGCGCTGGCGCGGGCGGGCGCGGTGGTCGAGGCCGTCGGCGTGCGCGAACTGGTCGGCGACCAGGCGGAGGGCGCGCTGCGCTCGGCACGCGACCTGGCCCGCTCGATGGCCGAACCGGCCGGCCCGCGCTGGCTGGTGTGGGTCTGCTGCGACTCCGGTCCGCACGCGCCGGACGGCGGTGTCGCCGCGGCCCGCACCATGGCCGAGCTGGCCTGCCTGCGCGCGGTCACGGCCGGACTCGCCGAGGGCTGGGAGCGCTTCGCGGACGGTGGCGCGCTGTTCGTCACGCGCGCGGACGGCAGGCTCGGGACGACCGAGGCGGTCATCGACCCGTCGGCCGGCGCCCTGGCCGGTCTGTCGAGGGCCCTCGGCCACGAGTGCCCGACGGCGAGCACGGTGGTCTACGACCTCGCGCCCGCCACCTCGCCGACGGTCGCGGCGCAACGGATCGCCGACCTCGGACGCCCCCCGCGCGGGCACCACGAACGGGGCCTCGACGGCGACGCACTGTGGCGCGCCGAGCTGACCCCTCTGCCGCTGACACCAGCCCGGTCACCGTCGTCCGCCTCGTACGGCGGCGGATTCCTGGACGACCTGCGGCGCCCGGACGCGGCCGTCCTGGTCTCCGGCGGAACCACCGGCGTCATGGCGCGGCTGCTGTGCGCGGAGGCAGAGCGGCTGGACGGCCCCCTTCCCGGCCGACTCGTCCTCCTGAGCCGTACACCCGCCGACGACAGCGGTCCGCCACCGGATCGCGGGACGGCGCTCCGGGCCTGGCGCCAGGAACATCCCGGCCGCTCCCTGCACGACTTCGAGGCACACTTCGGCCGCCTCACCAGGGCCCGGGAGGCCCGTGCGACGCTGGACCGGCTGGCCGCGGCCGGGATCACCGTGGAACACGCGGTGATGGACGTCACCGACGTGCGCGCCGTGCGGGCCCTGGGCGAACGGCTGCGCCTGGCGGGGCTCTCGGTCCGTACGGTCGTCCACGGCGCCGGCGTCGAGCGGTCCCGCCGGGTCACCGACAAGCCCGCCGAGGACTGGGAGGCCACCGCCGCCACCAAGATCGTAGGGCTGCACGCCCTGGTGGATGCGGCGGGTGACGACCTCGGTCTGCTGGTGGCGCACGGGTCGGTGTCCGGCTCGCTCGGGCTGCCCGGGCAGACCGACTACTCGGCCGCCAACGAATACATGGCCAAGGCCCTGACCCGGATCGCCGCCGAACGTCCGCGCGTACGCGTGCAGTACGTGGGCTGGCCCGCCTGGGACCGGATAGGCATCGCCGCCGCCCCCGAGATCAAGCGGCGGCTCCAGGGAGCCGGGCTGCGCTACCTCGATCCCGACACCGGCACCCGCTGGGCGGAGACGATCGTCGCGCGGGCGGACATCCTGCCCACGCAGACCGTTCTGCTGCCCTCGCCGCTGCCCCCGCAGGCCGACGGGCACGCCGCACCGCACGACCCGCCGACCGCCGCGTGGTGGCTGGTCGACACGGTGAGCCGGCACGGGCGGCGCGCCGTCGTACGGCGTCGCTACGACACCGCCGGTACGCGGGACCAGGAGCTCGGCGACCACCGGGTCCGTGGCAACATCAGGCTCGCCGGTGTCCACATCGTCGAGCAGTTCGCCCAGGCGTACGTGGCCGCTTCCGCCTCCGCCGTACCGGACCGGCTGGAACTGTGTGCGGTCACCTTCCACCAGGGCCTGGTCATCGGCACCGACGGCCGCCGTGACTCCTGGGTGGAGGCCGACTTCGACGACGACGGATCGGCGCGGCTGACCCTGCGCACCGCGCCCACCCTGCGCGGCGGTCTGCCCGGCCCCGGCTCCGTCACGGTCGCCACGGCCGTCGCCCGGACCGTGCGGGACACACCGCCCGTGCCCAGTGCCGACCTGGCGCCCGGTCGCCCGGTCGCGGACGTGCCCGACGCGGTCGCGCTCGCCGCCCGGTACGGGATCGCCTACGCGGGCCGGTTCGCCACCCCGGTGACGGTCCTCGACCGGCCGGGACCCGACGTCGTGGCCGAGTTCGACCCCGGACCGCCCCCCGACCGGCGCGGACGCTGGATCAGCGACCCCGCCGCGCTCGACACGGCGGTGCGGACCGTCGCCGCGGCCGCCGCGCGTGTCCCCGGCGAGCACGGGCTGCCGTCCTCGATCGGCCGGGTGCTGCTCTTCCCGGCCCGCGCCGAGGACACCGGCACCGCCCGCCGGGTCCGTGTGGCCGTCCGGTCCGGCGGCGGCTACGACCTGCTGCTCACCGATCTGTCCGGGGCCCCGGTCGCCGTCGTCGAGGCGCTGCGGCTGACGCCACCGGCCGACTCCCCGCTCTCCCACCGCAACGGCGTATCCGGAGGACAAACGGCATGACCGAACGCGTACTGATCACCGGAGGGACGGGCTTCATCGGGCACGCCCTCGTGGAACGACTGTCCCGGCGCGAGGACACCGAAGTCGTGGCGGCCGACCTGCCCGCGCCCGTGCTGCCGGCCGGAGCGACCGAGGAGACCCGGCGGATCGCGCTGCTGCGCAGGGCGCGCGTCGCGGACACGGCCCCGGTGGCCGAGCTGGACGTGCGCGACGGCGACGAGGTCGCCGCGCTCGTCGCGGGCTTCGAGCCGACCGTCGTGGTCCACCTGGCCGCGGTGGCGGCCGCCACCGACGCCGCCCGCGACGAGGAACGGGCCCGCAGCGTCAACGTGGGCGGGCTGGTCAACGTACTGCGGGCGCTGAGCGGCCGGCCCACCCGGCTGGTGTTCATCTCCTCCAGCTACGTCTACGGCGACTTCGAGACCGACACCCCCGACGAGCGGCACCCGCTGCGCCCGCGCGGCGCCTACGGGGCGACGAAGTTCGAGGGCGAGCAGTTGGTGCGCACGGCCGGTGCGCTCGACGGCCTGCGGAGCGTGATCGTACGGCCGTCGGCCGCCTACGGGCCGTTCGACTCCAACCGCCGGGTGGTGCAGACCCTGATCGAGAACCACCGGCAGGGCGGCGTGAGCACGGTGCGCGGCGCGGACGGAGTGCTCGACTTCACCTACGTGGCCGACCTCGCCGCGGGTCTGGAGCTGGCCGCGTTCCAGCCGTCGGCCGTGGGCCGCACCTTCAACCTGACCACCGGCAAGGGGCGCAGCCTGCGCGAGCTGGTCGACATCCTGCGCCGGCACCTGCCCGGGCTGCGGGTGGAGGAGGCGCCCGCCGACGCCGAGCGGCCCCGGCGCGGCACGCTCGACATCGGGCACGCCCGCATGCACCTGGGCTTCCAGCCCGCCTGGGACCTGGAGTCCGGAGTCAAGAGCTACCTGGAGTTCTACGACACGGTGGTGGACGAGGGGACACGGCGGAGGGTGACGGCGTGACGAGCGTCCTGCATGTGCTGCCGCGCGACGACGGCCGCTTCCGCCACGTCGCCACCCTGACCCGCGCCCTGGCCCGCGAGGGCGTGCGCGGCGCGGTCCTCGTCGGCGGGGAGGCACCCGAGGAACCGGCCGGCGTACCCGTGCACACCTACCCGTGGCCGGCGCCGCTCGCGGACGCCTCCGCCGAGCACGAGGCCCTCGGCTGGGCCGCGTGCCTGCGCGCCCTCACGGCCCGGGCACCGGACCACGACATCGTGCACGTGCACGGACTGACGGCGCTGCCCTCGCTGGCCCGCATCGCGCGGACCCTCGTCGGTACGCCCTTCGTCACCTCCGGTACCGAGGTGGGCCTGGCCCGCGCGACCGCCGCCGACTACGGCGACGCGCTGATCGCCCCCTACCCGCGGATGCGCGGCCGGCTCGCCGACCTGGTGCCGCAGACGCCCGTCCTCCTAGTGCCCCACCCCTTGGACGCCGAGGAGCTCACCGAAGAACCGTGGCTGGGGAACGAGATCCGCTACGTCGGGCCGGTCGGCCGACCACAGTGCCCGCCCGCCCTGGCCACCGCGCTCGCCCGGGTCCTGGAAAAGCCTGTGCAGTCCCCGCCCGACGACCTGGCCGACGTCCTCGCGGACACCGGACTCCTGGTCGTCGCGGACGGCACGGAGCCCGCGGCCTTCCGGCTCGTGCTGACCGCCGCGGCCCGAGGTGTGCCGCTGGTGGTCCTGAACGGCGCGGACGACGAGGACCTGATGACGGTGCTCGGCCCCGACCACCCCGGCCTGGTGCCGAAGGGGGCGAGCGCGGAGACGGTCGCGGACGCGGCCCTCGACCTCCTGGGGTCCCCCGCGCGGCAGGCGGTCCTGGACACCGTACGGAAAGGGGTGCGCGACCAGTTCTCCACGGCCGGTGTCGCCTCCCGCCATCGCGATGTCTACCGGGCCGTGGCCGAGGGCCGGCCGCTGCCGGAGTGGCGCGGCGGACACCAGCGGATCCCGATGGCGTTGCCCGACATCACCTCGGCCGAGGTCCGCGCGGCGGCGCGCTCGCTGGTCTCCGGCAGGCTCAGCCAGGGGCCCGAAGTGGAGCTGTTCGAGGCGGAGTTCGCGCAGTGGCACGGCGGCCACGAGGCCGTGGCCGTCAACTCCGCGGCCTCCGCGCTCTTCGCGGCGCTGGTGTGCGCCGGCATCCGCGGCGAGGTCCTGGTGCCGAGCTTCACGTGGGCGACCACGGCCAATGTGGTCGTCGCGGCGGGCGCCACCCCCGTCTTCGTGGACATCGACGACGACACCCTCGGCATCGGCCCCGAGGCCGTGGCCGCCGCGCTCGGTCCGCGCACGGAGGCGGTGATCTGCGTGCACTACGCCGGACACCCGTGCCGCGTCGCCGAGCTGGCGGAGCTCTGCGGGCAGCACGGTCTGCTGCTGGTCGAGGACGCCGCCGAGGCGACCGGCGCCCGCCAGAACGACCGTCTCGTGGGCACCTTCGGCGTGGGCTGCTACAGCTTCTACGGCACCAAGAACATGACCACGGGCGAGGGCGGGATGGTCCTCGCCGACGACCCGGCCCTCGCCGCCCGGATCCGCACCCTGCGCCGGCACGGCATGCGGGCCGTACCCGGGTCGCCGTACCCGTGGCGCAAGGAGGCGGTGACCGCCGGGTTCAACTTCCGGATGCCCGAACCGCTCGCCGCGGTCGGCCGCCGCCAGCTCCACCGGCTGTCCGGCATGAACGCCCGCCGGCATGAGCTGGCCGAACGCCTCGACGGGGCGCTCGCCGCGTTCGAGGGCGCGGTACGGCCGCACACCGAGTTGCCCGGATTCCTGCACGCGTACCACATGTACGTCGCCCGGGTCCGCGACCGGGCGGTCCGCGACCACGTCGTCATGGCGATGCGCGCCCGCGGAGTCGACGCTTCCGTCCACTTCGACCCGCCGGTGCACGAGCAGGAGTTCTATCGCGGCCACCACCGGCTGGTGCCTGACCCGTTGCGCGTCACCGGCGAAGTGGCCGACACCGTGCTGACGCTGCCGCTGTACACGACGATGTCCGACCGCTCGGTGGACCGGGTCGCGGAGTCCCTGGCGCGGGCGCTCGACACGGCCGAGGCGGGAGGCGCGCCGTGAGCGAAGCGCCCCGACTGTGGCGCGGCCTGGCCTTCGCCACCCCGGCAGGACCCGTCGTGCTGCCCGCCCTGTGGGGGCGTACGACGGACCTGGTGGTGCATCTGATCGAGTGGGTGCAGCACCGGGTACGCAAGATCGCACCGGATGAGCGGTGGCTGCGGGAGCGCTACATGCACCGCTCCGTGCTGGAGGTCCTTGCGGAGGGGACGACGTTCTGCTGGGCGCCCTGCCCCGAGCGCACCTTCGTGGCGTCCGCGGTGCTCAACCAGCACGAGGTACCGCACCGCCTGGTGCTGCACGAACGGCAGGTGCCGGGCGCGGGGCCGCCCAGCACCCACATGGCCGTCGAGCTCGACATCGCGCGGCAGACGTACTGGTTCGACTTCTCCCGCTGGGAGTCCAAGTTCTGCACGGGACCGTACGCCTTCCGCGCGGACATCGAACGGACGATCCGGGTGCAGCGGATCGAGCTGCCCTTCGGCCCGGAACTGCTCGGCGTCCGCCCCGACGATCTGGTCCATCTGGTGGAGCCGGGCGAGTCCGACCCCGAGGCGAAGATCGACTGGTTCGTCGGGGACCTCGCCCACATGGACCCGCGTGTGCTGGAGGAGCGCCTGATCTTCAGCAACGCCGCCAGCCGCTACGAACTGCCGCCGGCCCGGGCGTGGGCCGGCGACCGGGAGGCACCGCGATGAGCATGCCGATCACTGTGGTGGGCACCGGATACCTGGGCACGGCCCACGGCGTCGGCATGGCCGAGCTGGGGCACGAGGTGCTCGGCGTGGACGTGGACAAGGACCGGATCGACGCCCTGAGCGAGGGCCGCGTCCCGTTCTACGAGCCCGGGCTCGCGGAGCCGCTCGCCCGCCATGTCGCGGCCGGGCGGCTGCGGTTCACCACCTCCTACGAGGAGGCCGCCGCGTTCGGGAAGGTGCACTTCCTGTGTGTGAACACCCCGCAGCGGCCCGGCGGCGACAGCGCCGACCTCCGCAACCTGCACGGTGCGGTGGACCGGCTGGCTCCCTTGCTGGACCGTCCGGCGCTGGTGGTGGGCAAGTCCACGGTGCCGGTCGGCACCGCGGCCCGGCTGTCCGCCCGGATCCTCGACAAGGCGCCCGCGGGAGCGGACGTGGAGCTGGCGTGGAACCCCGAGTTCCTGCGCGAGGGACATGCGCTGGCCGACACCCTGCGGCCGGACCGGATCGTCGTCGGAGCCGAAACACCGAACGCGGTGGCCGTGCTGTCGAAGGTGTACGCACCGCTGCTCGACGCCGACGTCCCGATGGTGTGCAGCGGCTTCGCCACCGCCGAACTGGTGAAGTCGGCCGCCAACGCCTTCCTCGCGACGAAGGTCTCGTTCATCAACGCGATGGCCGAACTGTGCGAGGCGACCGGCGGGGACGTCACCGAACTCGCCCGGGCCCTGGGGCACGACGCGCGGATCGGCGATCGGTATCTGCGCCCGGGCCTGGGGTTCGGCGGCGGGTGCCTGCCCAAGGACCTGCGCGCCTTCCGGGCCCGCGCCCGGGAACTCGGCAGCGGGCGCAGCCTGGCGTTCCTCGGGGAGGTGGACGGCATCAACATGCGCCGGCGCGAGCGCATGGTGGAACTGGTCCGCGAGGAGTGCGGAGCCGACCTGTCCGGGCTGCGCGTGGCGGCGCTGGGCGCCGCCTTCAAACCCGACTCCGACGACGTACGGGACTCTCCCGCGCTGCACGTGGCCGCGACCTTGCGCGCCCACGGCGCACGGGTGAGCGTCTACGACCCGCGGGCCAACGCCAACGCCGCACGGGTGTTCACCGGTCTGCGGTACGCCGATTCCGTGGAGCGGGCCGCCGCCGGGGCCGACGTGGTCCTGCTCCTGACGGAGTGGCAGGAGTTCCGCGATCTCGATCCCGGGCCGCTCGCGGAGGTGGTCAGCGACCGGGCCGTGATCGACGGCCGCAACGCCCTGGACCCGGACCGCTGGCGCGCGGCGGGCTGGCGCTACCGGGCCCTGGGGCGGTCGTGAAGCCCGTCCCGCTCGACGGCGGGGTGTCGATGCCGCCGCTCGGGCTCGGCCTGTGGGGCCTGCCGGGCCGCCAGGCCGAGGAGGCCGTCCGGCGCGCCCTCGCCCTCGGCTACCGGCTCCTGGACACCGGCGACCACTACGGCAACGAAGCCGCGGTGGGCCGAGCGGTGCGGCAGTCGGGCATCCCGCGCGAGGAGGTCTTCCTCACCACCAAGGCATGGCACGCCGACGGCTACGACGCCACGCTGCGGGCCTTCGACGCCAGCGTGCGCCGGCTGCGCCTGGAGCCGGTGGACCTGTACCTCATCCACTGGCCACGGCCCGACCCACGGCAGACACTGGAGGCATGGCGCGCCCTGGAACTGCTGCGGAAGGAGGGCCGCGCCCGTGCCGTCGGCGTGTCGAACTTCGACACCGAACACCTGCGACACCTGCTGGCCGAATCCGGGACACCGCCCTCGGTGAACCAGGTGGAACTGCACCCCCGTTACAGCCGCCCGGATCTGCGCGCCCTGCACGCCGCCCACGGCATCCGCACCGAGGCGTGGGGCCCGCTCGGCCGGGGCCGCGGCCTGCTGAAGACGCCGGTGCTCGCCCGTATAGGGCACAAGCACGGCCGCTCACCCGCCCAGGTCGTGCTGCGCTGGCACCTGCAGACCGGCACGATCGCCATCCCCAAGTCCGCCCGGCCGGAGCGACTGGCCGCCAACCTGGACGTGTTCGGCTTCGCCCTGGACCAGGCGGATCTCGCGGCCATCGCCGCACTGGACGCGGACGAACCCGTCGGACCCACGAGGCAGCCGCGATGAGCCGTGGACCTGCTGGGGGTCCTGCCAGCCGTGGAGGCACCATGGATGACGTGCGAGCGGTGGACGTCACGCTGCGGGACGGCGGCAAGGTCAACGGACACCGCTGGAGCGCGCGTCAGGCGGAACGGGTCGTCGCCGCGTGCGCGCAGGCCGGTGTCGACCGGGTCGAGGTCGGCTATCTGCGGCCGCGGCGGCAGCGGGTCGACGGCGACCTCGCCCCCGCCGCGTCCTGCCCGCCGAGGTACCTGGAGGGGTTGCGGGAGCGAGCGGGCCGGGCGGAACTGGTGGTGATGGCGAGGGCCGCCGACACGGAACCCCGCGACCTCGCCGCGCTCGCACCGCACGGGGTCCGCCACGTGCGCATGCCCTTCCGCGCGGACGGCCTCGGCGGGGTCGCGCCGTTCGCCGACGCCGCCCACGAGGCCGGGATGGACTTCGGCGTCAACCTCTTCGACGTCAGCCGCATGACCGTGGACGAGGTGTGCCGGGCGGGACAGCGGGCGGAAGAGGCCGGAGCGGACGTGTTCTACCTCGCCGACTCGCACGGCTCCCTGCTGCCCGAGCACGTCCGCCGACTGGCCCGGGCCCTGCGCGCCGCGATCGGGCTGCCGCTGGGGTTCCACGCCCAGGACAGCATCGGCATGGCGTTCGCCAACTGCCTCGCAGCGATGGGGGAGGGCGTCACACACCTGGACGGCACCCTCGCCGGCGTCGGCACGGACGGCGGCAACCTCCGCCTTGAGCTGCTGGTGGCGCACCTGAGGGCGCGCGGCCGCACGGACCTCGCAGTGACGCCGCTGGTGGCCGCCGCCGAGTCCCTGCTCACCCCGTGGCCCGGCCTCGGCATCACGGCACGGGCCGCCTACGCCGCGAACGCCGTACTGGAATCCGCCCGGCACGACCCGGCCCACTGGCGCGGCAAGCCGGACGACGAGGTCCTGGCCCTGTTCGACCAGACGGACATCCGGTGATCGAGCGGTTGCGGGCGCTGCTGCGCGGCCGGGGCGGACCGGCCCAGCTCCATGTCCTCCAGGACGGCCGGACCCTGGTCGACGAGGCGGTCGGCTGCGCCCCGGACGCGTTGTTCTGGGCCTTCTCGGCGGGCAAGCCGTTCGTGGCCCTGATCGTCCACCAGCTCGCCGAACGCGGGGACCTCGCGCTGGACGACCCGGTCGTCCGGTACTGGCCGGGCTTCGGCCGCAACGGCAAGGAACGCGTCACCGTACGCCAGGTGCTGCGGCACCGCTCCGGCATGGCGCGGGCCCGGGGCACCGTGGGGGACGCCCTGGCGATGGCCGACTGGGAGCGGTCCGTGCGCAACATCGAGCGGGCGGCCCTCAGATGGCCGCCGGGCACGGTGCCCGCCTACCAGCCGATCGTCTACGGCTTCATCCTCGGCGAGGTGATCCGCCGCGTCACCGGCGCCGACCTGCCCGAGGTGCTGCGCGCCGGTCTCCTCGACCCGCTCGGCCTGAAGGACACCCACCTCGGCCTGTCCGACCGGCTGTGGCCGCGACACGTGCCGGTGCGGGTACGGGGGACGACCGGACCGCTGACCGAACTGGTCGTCAACAGCCGGAGGACGCGGGCAGCGGTCATCCCGGCGGCGGGGTTGTCCACCACGGCGCGTGATCTCGCCCGGTTCTACGCCGCGATGCTCGACGGCGGCGTGCGGGACGGTGTCCGTGTCGTGCGCGAGGACACGCTCGCGGAGGCGCTGCGCGGCGCGGACGACGGTCAGGTGGACCGGGTCCTTGGCCTGCGCGTGCGCTGGGCGACCGGCTTCCAGCTCGGCGGCGCAGGACCGCGCCCTCCCCGGCGCACCCCCATGGGCATGCTCAGCGGGTCGGCCACCTTCGGGCACAACGGCAGCAACTGCTGCATCGGCTGGGCGGACCCGCGCCGACGGCTGGCCTTCGCCTGCCTCACCGCGGTGCTTCCCTCCCGCCGGGAGGGTTCCCAGTACGTCGGCGCCGTCAGCGACACCGTCCTGCGGGCGGTGCCACCGACGTGACGCGCCCGGCGCCGGAGCGGTCGGGCGCGAGCGCGGCGAGACGCTCGCGGATCTCGACCGCGCGGGCGTCACCGTACCCCTCCATGATGGTCAGGGCCTCCTCCCAGGAGCTCTTGGCCTCGGCGACCCGGCCCGAGCGTGCGTGCACCTCTCCCATCCGGCGCAGCGTCAGGGCGACGCCACGCCGGTCGCCGATGGAGGCCCGCAGGGACAGGGCCCGGTAGAGATGCGCCAGCGCCTCGTCGAACCGGCCGGCGATCCCGTAGGCCGCTCCCAGGTCGTGCAGGGCCCAGGACTCGCCGTGGTCGTAGCGCAGCCTGCGGTGGACCGCCAGCGAGTTGGAGAAGTGACCGAGCGCCTCCGTCGTGGAGCCCTGCCGCTCCTGGAGGTGGCCTTGCACCTTGTGGACGAAGGACAGGGTCCAGCCGTCGTCCGCGCGCAGGGCGTAGTCCCGGGCAGGGGCGAGGAAGCGGGCGGCGGTGGCGTAGTCGTGCAGTTCCTGGTGCGCGGAGGCGAGGGCCACCTGGCACATCGCCGTCTCGCGCGGTGCGGCCACCTGCTGCCACAGGCGCAGGCCGTCGCGCAGATGCCCGACGGCCTGGTGGCTGCGGCCGGCGGCCTGGCAGGCGACGCCGAGCCCGGTCAGCATCCAGGCACGGCCGAGGGCGTCGCCGTCGCGTTCGGCGATGTCGAGGCCGGTCCGGCACAGCGTGGTCCAGTCGTCGATCGGCCGGTCGATGAACAGGTAGTACATGAGCAGCGCGGTGAGCTGCCACGGAGCGGCGGGACGGCCGTTCGGCGGCAGCGGACGGAACAGCCCCACCACGTTGGCCCGTTCGGAACGGCACCAGTCCAGGGCGTCCTGGAAGGAGCCGAACTCCAGGGGCGGGGGGCATCCTCGCGGGAGCGGGGGGAGGGGGACGCGGAGCAGGCTGGGCTGGAGGGCCGCGGCCGCGCGGGCCGCCGTGTGCACGTACCAGGCCGCCATCCGCCGCAGCGACTCGGACTGCCCTTCGGGCGGGTCGGCGGCGGCGAGTTCACCGGCGTAGGCGTGCAGCAGCCCGGAGACGGCGTACCGGCCCGGCCGGGGTGTCTCCACCAGGTGGGCGAAGACCAGCTCCCGCAGCGCGTCGTCGGCCCGCCCTCCGGTCAGCGCCCCGACCGCCGGTGCCGTAAGCCAGGGGCCGCAGTGCAGTCCGAACAGCCGGAAGACCTGGGCGGCAGGCGGTGACAGTGCCTCGAACGACGACGCGAACACCGCCCGCAGACTGCCGTCCTCGCCGTCGCCCCGTTCGAATCCGTCGAGCCGCGCGTGGTCCTTGAGCGAGTGGAGCAGATCGGAGGGTGTCGTCCTCGACTGCCCCGCCACCTGTCCCGCCACGGTCACCAGCGCGAGCGGCAGGTTGGCGCATCGCCGGCAGATCTCCTCGGCGGCCCGCGGATCGCTCGCCGACCAGCCGGTGCCGAGCAACCGGTCGAGGAGTTGCAGGGATTCGGCGGTGGACAGCGGCCCCAAGGGGACGGGGACCGCTTGGTCGCGCACGGTCAGACCGGTGAGGCGCCGCCGGCAGGTGATCACCACCAGGCAGCCGGGATGCCCCGGAAGCAGCGGCCTGACCTGGGCGGAGGAGCGGGCGTTGTCGAGCAGCACCAGCATCCGGCGGCCCGCGGTGGCACTGCGGTACTGCGCGGCCAGCTCGTCCAGGTCGCCGTCCGCGTGCCGCGCGCCCATCGCCCGCAGGAACCGCCCGAGAACCTCCTCGGGGGACAGCGAGCGCCCGCTGGTGCCGAAGCCGCCCAGGTCGACGTAGAGCTGGCCGTCGGGGAAGCGCGCGGCGAGCCGGTGCCCCAGATGCACCGCGAGCGCGGACTTGCCGACGCCCGGCGGTCCTTGGATGGTGCAGATCGGCGAGGTCTCCCCGGTGCCGGCGCGGTGTCCTTGCGGCGCCAGGGCCGCGCGTTCCAGCAAGGCCAGTTCACGGGTGCGGCCGACGAAGTAGGGCAGGTCGTGCAGGAGTTGGGCGGGCACCACGGCCGACGGCACACCACCCGGCCGCTGGTGGGCACCGGGCGGCGGCTCGTCGTCGTTCAGCAATGACTGGTAGGTGCCTTGCAGCGGTGGGCTCGGTTCGACGCCCAGCTCACGGACGAGGACGGTGCGGACCGCGTGGTAGTGGCGCAGGGCGGCCGCCCGCTGGCCCGAACGGTTCAGCGCCAGCATGAGCTGCGCCGCGAGCAGTTCGTCCAGGGGCGCGGCGACCGTAGCCTGACGCAGCTCCGCCAGGGCCTCGGCGTGCCGCCCGAGGCGCAGCAGGATCTCGCTGCGCCGCAGGACGGACCAGCGGCGCTCCGAGGCCAGGGTCACCCGGACGGCGTCCGCCCACGGGCTGTCCAGACCGTCGAACGGTGTGCCGGTGAACAGGGCCAGCGCCTCGGTCAGCAGGGCGAGCACCCGGTGATCGGAGGGGCAGTCCCGCGCCTCGGCGATCAGGGACCGGAACCGGTGCAGGTCCACGGCTTCGGGAGGCACCCGCAGCAGATACCCGCCGCCCTGCCGCACCAGCGACACCCCGAGCGGGGAGAGGGCGGCCCGTGTCTGAGCCACATAGGTGTAGAGGGCGTTGCGCGCGGTCTTGGGCGGATCTTCGCCCCATAATCGCTCGATCAAGCTCTCCGTCCGCACCGGACGCCCCGCGTCCGCGAGCAGTGAGGCGAGCAGGAAACGTTGCTTCGGAAAACCGATGTCGATTTCGGAGTCACCGTGCAGAAGGGAGACCGGTCCAAGAACGTGAGCGCATACGTGCGTCATGGATTCCCCGTCGGTTGTGTTCCGAACTATCGCTCAGCGCACAGATACGAGGAATATTACCTTGGCTCATGCAGCGCCCAGGTAATTAGATTACAAAACGTACGGTGCTGACTTTCCCGTACGGAAATGAGCCTCGTCAAGGTATGTTCTGGTCACTCATTTCCCAGCGTGGCTCCTGCCGCGCGCGTCGTCGGCCGGCGGGCAGCAGGAACGCCGCGAGGACGGCGGCCACGGCGGTCACCACCGCGGCGACGGTCAGCCCGAGGTCCATGCCGTCGACGAACGCCTCGCGCGCCACCCGGGCCAGTGCCGCGCCGGCGGCGCCGCCGGTGGCCGCGGCCACCGCGAGCGCGTCACCGACGGAGCCCAGGACGGCGTCCTCGACGCCATGGGGCAGCAGGCCCGTCACCGGTGCGCCCGCCATGTGGTGCCGGTAGCGGGTGGAGAGCAGGCTGCCCACGACGGCCACGCCGAGCACCGTTCCGATCTGCAGGAACGTGCTGTTGGTGGCCGACCCCACCCCGGCGTGCTCCCGGGGCAGGGAGTCCATCACCGCCGAGGTCGCGGCGGGCAGCACCAGTCCGGTGCCGATGCCCATGAGGATCATGAAGGGCAGCATCCGGGGGTAGCCGTCGGAGACCGACGTGGCGCCGAACTGCCACAGCCCGCCGGCCAGGACCAGCAACCCGGCCACGGTCGGCGGCCGCGCGCCGAAAACGCGGATCACCGCCGGGGCGAAGGGCGCCGTGAGGACGATCAGACCCGCCGCCGGCAGCAGCCGCACACCGGAGGCCAGCGCCGAATAGCCGAGGTCGAACTGGAGGTACTGCGTCAGCACGAACAGCCCTCCCGAACCGGCGAACATCACCACGGCCAGCGTGCCGATGCCCGTGCTGAAGGACCGGCTGCGGAAGAAGGACAGACGGAGCATGGGCGCCGGGTGACGCGCCTCCCAGGCGACGAACGCGCCGAGCGCGACGAGCCCGCCCGCGCCGACGCCGAGGACCTTGGCGGAGGTCCAGCCGTATTCGGGCGCCTCGATGACCGCCCACACCAGCAGGGTCAGCGAGGCGATGGACAGCACCGACCCCACCACGTCGGGACGGTGGGCCCGGGGATTGCGCGTGTCGGGCAGCAGCGCGGCACCCGCAACCAGGCTCACCGCCACGATCGGCACGTTGATCAGGAAGACGGAACCCCACCAGAACCGCGAGAGCAGCAGCCCACCGACGATCGGTCCGAGCGCGATGCCCACCCCGGACGTCGCGGCCCAGATGCCAAAAGCGCGCTGCCGCTCCCGGTGGTCGGGGAAGAGAGAGGTCACGACGGACAGCGTCGACGGCATGATCAGCGCCGCTCCCACGCCCATCGCGGCCCGCGCGGCGATCAGCCCTGCCGACGATCCGGAGAAGGCCGCCCAGGTGGAACCCGCGATGAACACCGCCTGGCCGCACAGGAGCGTCTTCTTGCGTCCCACCCGGTCGGCAAGACTGCCCGACACCAGCAGCAGGCCGGCGAAGACCAGGACGTAGGCGTCCACGATCCATTGCAGGCCGCTGGAGCTGACGTGCAGGTCGCGCACCAGGGTCGGCAGGACGACGTTGAGCACGGTGTTGTCCAACGTGACGATCAGCAAGGCCAGACACAGCACGGCCAGACTCAGCCAGCGGCGGGCCGGGGCCGCCGCCGGCGGGGCCGACTCCTCGACGGTTGCGTTCATCGGCTCCTCTTAAAGCGAGGCTTCTCTTTTTAAGGCCCTCCCAGCGAACCGCCGCAGCCTCCGGAGCGCAAGACCCCTCGCTAACATCGGGCCATGACGGGAGCGCACCAGGCGGTGGGGAGGACGGCCGGGCCGGGCGACGGCGAGGAGACGTCCCGCAGGACGAGGCCCGGCGGACGCAACGCCCGGCTGCGCACCGCCGTACTGGCGGCCACCGTCGACCTGCTGGTGGAGCGCGGCCTCGACGCCCTCTCGATGGGCGAGGTCGCCAAGCGGGCCGGCGTCCACGAGTCCTCCGTCTACCGCCGCTGGGGGACCAAGGCGAACCTGGCGGTGAACGCGGTACTCAGCCGCACGGACGCCACCCTCCTCCCGCCCGACACGGGCTCGCTCAGACAGGACCTCGTAGCGTTGCTCAGCGACGTCGCCGCGTTCGTCACCACCGACCTCGGCAGGCTGCTGGTCCAGCTCGCGACGCGGCAGGACATGCCGGAGTACGAGGCGGCCCGCCAGGCGATGCGCACCGACCGCTTCCGCGCCGGGACGGTCGTACTGGAGCGGGCGGCGGCCCGTGGCGAACTACGGCCCGGCACCGATCCGCAACTCGCCCTGGAAACCCTCCTCGGACCGCTCCATCTCCGCATCCTGTTCAGCACGCAGCCGGCCGACGAAGCCTTCGTCACGGCCGTCGTTGACCAGGTGATGCGGGGTATCGCGGTCCGCACGCCCTGACGGCGGGATGCTCCCCCCCCGGGCGGGCCCCGGGGGGAGCGGGCGTCACCACCGGAGACCGTGCGGCTCCGGGCGTGGTCACCAGCCCATGGCGGCCGCCATGCGCCCGAACACCGCGTCCACCGACGACCCGGCGGCGTACGCGGCGTTGGCGGCGCCCGCCTTGGTGACCCGTTCGGCGTCGGAGAGCAGGCGCACCGCCGCACAGCCGCGGCGCACCAGCAGGGCCCGGTCACCGGGGTCCGCGGGATCCAGACCGGCGGCATCGAACCCGAACGCGGCGACGTTCTCCCGGGCGACGCTTTCCTCGGCCCCTCCGGCCGTGCCCACCGGCAGCACCACGGGCAGCCCGTGGAACGCCGCCGAGGTGACGGAGGAGGGCCGTGCGTCCACGAACGACGGGGTGGGCAACGAGGTCTGCAGATAGGCGTCCCCCGCCTGGAACAGGCCGTGGATGATCCTGGGCGGTACTTCGAGGACGCAGGCGAGCCCGTCCCGCGCGAGTCGCCCCAAGCCCGGGTCGGGGCCCGCGCCCGTACCCGCCACCACCAGTTGCCAGCCCTCCGGCCGGGCCGCGTCGAAGATCTCCGCGGCGAGGTCGAGGTGCTTGTCCGCGTGCATCCTCCCCGCCGTCAGCAACCACTTGCGGGACGGGTCCGGAGCGCCGTACCGGACCACGACCCCCGGGTCGTCGACGAGGGAGCGCTTGTCCCAACGGCCCTGTCCCGTCGCCGCCGGTGACTCGACCACCATGTCCCAGCGGGCCCCGTGCGCGGCGACGACGCCGCCGAGCCACTCCGAGGCGACCGCGACGAAGTCGGCGGCGAGCATCGACTCCCGGTAGATGTCGGCGAGATGGCCGGCCTGGGCCGGGTCGCCCAGCGCGCTCGCGACGCCCTCCGGATCGAGCCACTGGTAGCCGTCGTGCCCCCGGACGAACAGCGCGAGCCGGTAGCCGTACAGAGGTTTGAGCCGGGCGAGGACCGTGGCGAGCGGGAACGTGGAGGCCAGCACCACCCAGTCGATCGGCCCGTGGGCCGCGACAGCCCGCCGCAAGGACGCCTCGACCGAAATCCAGCCCAGCCGGACCGGGGACTTGTTCGCGACGTGGTCGGTGAAGGGGACCTCGGCCACGCCGTCCGGCACCGAGTCGTCCGGATCGAAGATCAGGCAGTCGGACTCCGAGGCCGCCAGGGGATACATGTAGGAGACACGAGCGCCGCGGGCGAGCGCGTAGGAGAGCAGTGGACGGGTGAACTGGACCGTGTGCCCGGCCACCGAGATGGGCACTTCTTTCCCGTCGACGACCCGCGCGAAGGCGGACTTCCCGGCGATCAGCAGGTGCACGACGGCCTACCAGGGGATGGCATGGGAAAACGTGTCGTCGGCCTGGAAAAGATTCGGCGAATATTCGACGGCCGCCGCCTTTTCCTCGGCCCGGTAACTGTGCACACAGCCGGGCGCGACCGACACCACGTCCCCGACTTCCAACGTCATTTCCAGTACGTCCGCAGGGTCCTCGGGAAGGAGGAACTTCGCCCTGACGACCCCCGAGACGATGGCCATGAACTCCTTCTTGCGGAGATGATAGTGGTCGGCTCGGACCAGGCCGGGAGTGAATTCCAGGTGGGCGATGAAGGCCATCGGTTCCGCGTTGTGGCAGAAAACCGCCCGGGCGCCCGAGCGCTCGGAGACATAACCCCGCCCCTGCTCCAGTCCGGCAGGGTCCTTGGTACGGCCGAGACGGCGGACCGCCACCCGGTCCGCCACCGCGCCCGCGACGCGCGGCTCAGTCGGCACGGTCGGCCTCCAACTGCCCGCCGCGGGCGATGTTGTGGCGCTCGATCTCTACGAAGTGGATGCGGACGTTCTCGCGCCGTGCCTTGAGGATGTCCACCACGGCAGTGGTCACCGCCTCCACGAACTCCCGGCGTTGGTCCAGCGTGCGACCGGTGAGTATCTCCACTGTGACGTTCGGCATCGAACCTCCTCGGTGTCGTCGAGCACCGCCCATCCTTGGTACCGACGCCCCGAGAAAGCTAAAGAAAAAAGAAACCGCGCCGAGGCGTGTACTGGCGGATCTGCTCGCGGCCTGATCACGTCACCCAGGCAGCGCGGCTCAGAACCCGCGCGAATCGGCGAGGAAGCGGCAAGCGAACGTGGCCGTCAGGAGACCGGTTTCCTCGGCGACCTCGCGAAGAACCGCTTCTTTCAGTCCTTCGTCCGGTCCGACTCCTCCCGCCGGGACCTGGGTGCCGGCGTCCGGCATGCCCACGTGATCGAAGACCAGCAGCTCGGGGACGGCGTGGTGCCGGATCACGTAGGCGGCCACGCGGATTCTGGGTCGGGTCATCCCGGCATTGTCTGTCAGGTACGGAGCCGATGAGATGTTCGCGTAAATGGTGCCGTTCGAGCAGCTACGTCACTTCTTCTTGCTGCCCTTGGCTGCCCCCGGCTTCTTCTTGGCGGCCTTGAGCTTTTGCTCCTTCGGTTTCTTGGCTGGGCGGCCGCGAGGTGGCATGGGCCTGGACGACGCTGCTTTGTCACTGGCGCTCTGGGCCGGTGTACCGGTGGCGGAGCGGGCGCGGTCCGGCTCGGGGGCAGGGTGCCGTGTTGTGGCCGGGGCGGATGACGGCGTGGTCCGGGAGGGGGTCTTCGTCGGATCCGCCTGGGGCGCGGTCGTCCTGGCGGGTGTGGAGGGGGAAGGGTGCGGAGGGTTGCCCGCGCCGGCAGCGGGGGGCGGGGAGACGTCGTACAGGACAGTTCCGGTGAGGGCGAGTGTCAGCGCTCCCGCCGCCGCGACAGTCACCGGTCGTATCCATGCCCGGCGGGCCTGTTTGCCGTTTTCGACAGTTGGCGCTTCGGCAGTTGATGCGTCGGCAGGTTCTGCCGACGCCGCCGCAGTGTTCGCCGACGCTGCTGCAGGGGTGGCCACTCGGCGAGAGGGGGCCCGGTGCGTAGCCGTCGTCGTGGACGATGCAGAGGCTCGGACCATTGGGTGCGAAGCGGGCGCGGAGGCGGAAGCGGCTGCCTCTTCGAGCAGGCGCAGCATGCGGGCGGTGTCGGGGCGATCCTGCGGGTCCTGCGCGGTGATCAGGGAGAGCAGGCGGGCCAGACTGTCGGGGATTCCTTCGGGGATGCGGGGTGCTTGAAGAAGATGGGCGATTCCGGCTTCGAGGGGCGTGGTACGGCGTGAGGTGTCGCCGGTGAGGGCCTCGAGGAGCACCAGGCCCAGGGCGAAGACGTCGCTGGCCTTGCTCGCGCCGCCGCCGAGAAGTTGCTCGGGGGCCATGTAGGCGAGGGAACCGACCAGGGTCCCGGGTTCGCTGCGGGTGCGCTCGTCGATGGTGCGGGAGAGTCCGAAGTCCGCCAGCCGGGGCGCGCCCAGTTCGTCGAGAAGGATGTTGGACGGCTTGATGTCACGGTGGATGATGTCGCAGCCGTGCACATGGTCAAGGGCTGAGGTCAGAACCGTACCCAGGCGGATGGTCTGTGCGGTGGTCAGGGAGCCTGCGGCGAGACGGTCCCGTAGCGTTGTGCCGCGTACCAGCTCGGTCACCATGTAGGCGCTGTCGCCGTGCCGTCCGGCGTCGTAGACGGTGACGAGGGCGGGATGACGGAGGCGGGCCAGCGTCAGCGCCTCACCACAGATGCGGTCCGCAGTGCCCATGCCCGTGCCCATGCCCGTGACGGGACGGAAGACTTTCACCGCCACCTCGCGGCCCAGGACCGTGTCGATGGCGGCGAACACGTCGGCCGTGCCGCCCGATCCGAGCCGGTTCCGCATCCGGTACCGGCCGCCGACCAGCACGGGGTCGCGCCCGGGCGCGGTTGCGTTCCCACTGCCAGGTCCTACCGGCATCAACGTCTCCTTCACGCGCGGGCAGTGCACTGCGCGTACCCCCGAGGGCGGAGGACTACGCCGGCGTGATCCCGTCGCCCTGGACCCCGACGGCGCTGAGCGGTTTCCGGTGCGCCGCCGACGCCTGACGCCACAGAACTCAGCGGCCGAACACCCGCCGGCCGCCGACGAACGTCTGCTCCACCCTCGTCGCCTCGATCTCCTCGGCCGGGCCCGCGAACGGGTCCCGGTCCAGGACCGCCAGGTCCGCCAGGCGGCCCGGGGCGATCGTCCCGGTCTCCGCGTCCAGACCGTTCACGTACGCGCTGCCCGCCGTGTACGCCGCGAGCGCGTCATGGAGGCCGATCCGCTGCCCGGGCAGGAACACCGGCGTCCCTACGGGCGCGTCCGGGGCCACCCTGTTCACCGCGACATGAATGCCCTGGAGCGGGTCCGGACTGCTCACCGGCCAGTCGCTGCCCGCCGCGAGGGTCGCGCCCGACCGCAGCAGCGCCGCGAACGGATACTGCCGCGCCGCCCGCTCCTCGCCCAGGAACGGGACGGTCAGCTCGTCCATCTGCGGCTCGTGCGCGGCCCACAGCGGCTGGATGTTGGCGGTCGCGCCGAGCGCCCGGAACCGGGGGATGTCGTCCGGGTGCACGACCTGGAGATGGGCGAGGTGCGGCCGGGTGTCGGTCCAGCCGTTGGCCCGCCGCGCCGCCTCCACGGCATCGAGCGCCTCGCGCACGGCACGGTCGCCGAGCGCGTGGAAGTGCACCTGGAACCCGTGGGCGTCGAGCGCGGTGACGTACGTCTTCAGGTCGCGGGGCTCGACGAAGCTGATGCCGCTGTTGTCGGTGCGGCAGCCGCCCGCGTCGAGGTAGGGGTGGAGGAGCGCGGCCGTGCCGTTCTCGGCGACCCCGTCCTGCATGATCTTCACCGTCGTCGACCGCAGGCGCCCGCGCGTGCCCGCCTCGCGCCGCGCGAGCAGCTCCTCGATCTGCTCGGTGCCGCGCGCCCGGTCCCACCACAGCGCGCCCACCACGCGCGCGGTCAGCCGACCGTCGTCCGCGCACGCCAGGTAGGCGTCCGTCGGGTCGGTGAGGTTGGCGTGCGAGCCGAGCAGCGCGTCCTGCCAAGCGGTGATGCCGAGCGAGTGCAGCAACTCCTGGGCGCGCAGAAGACCGGCGATCCGCTCCTGGCGGGTCAGCGGCGGCAGCAGGGCGGCGATCAGATTGGCCGCGCCCTCCTGAAGCATGCCGGTGGGCGCGCCGGTGGCGTCGCGCTCGATACGGCCGTCGTCCGGGTCGGGCGTCCGGGCATCGATCCCGGCGCGGCGCAGGGCTACGGAATTGACCCACGCCCCGTGATGATCGCGGTTGACGAGGTACACCGGCCGGTCCGGGACGATGGCGTCCAGCTCGGCGGCGGTCGGCAGCCCGCCGGGGAACGCCTCCATCGCCCAGCCACCCCCGGTGATCCACTCCAGAGCGGGGTGGCGTCGCGCGTACGCGGCGATCCGCTCTCGGTACTCGGCGAGCGTCGTCGCCCCGCTGAGATCGCACTGACCGAGCTCGATCCCGCCCCCGACCGGATGTGCGTGCGCGTCCTGGAACCCGGGGATCAGCAATCTGCCTGCCAGGTCGACGACTTCGGTCCGCGGCCCGATCAGCTCCCGCACCTCGTCGTGGCCGACGGCGACGACGCGCTCGCCGCGCACGGCGACGGAGGTGGCGCGGGACCGGGCGGGGGAGCCGGTGTGGACGGGGCCGCCGGTGAGGACGAGGTCGGCGGGGCGGTTGGAGCGGGTGTCGGACATGTGCGGTGACTCCTTGGGGCGGTGGGGTGGTGGGGTGGTGTGGTGCTACGGCGCTTCGAGCACGGTCGACGGCGGGACAGCATCGGTGTCGGTGTCGGTGTCGGTATCGCCGTCGGTGTCGGTGTCGGTGGAGCGCCGGGCCGTGAAGTAGGGGGAGTGGCGCCGGTACTTGGCGACGGCCGCCATCGCGAGACCGGAGACGAGGACGGCCACCGGTACGGACAGCATGAACCAGCCGTTGTCCGGGCTGAGGGCGAAATGGTCGGTCATCGTCGCGTAGTCCCGGGCGAGGTAGACGCCGACGCCGAGCAGGACGAGCGCGCTCAGGCCGGGCGCGACGACCGCGCGCAACGCCTCGCCCGGAGAGCCGCGCAACGCCGTGCGGAACCTGACCGCGCAGGCCAGCGCCGTCAGTCCGTAGTACAGGGCGACGGTCAGACCGATCGAGTTCACCGCCGCGAGGATCATCTCGTTCAGCTTCGGGATGGCGAGGGCGAGGAGCGCGACCGCCGCCGCCACGGCCA
This sequence comes from Streptomyces sp. NPDC046939, assembly GCF_040644575.1. Lineage (NCBI taxonomy): Bacteria > Bacillati > Actinomycetota > Actinomycetes > Kitasatosporales > Streptomycetaceae > Streptomyces > Streptomyces sp. NPDC046939. The sequence goes on along the minus strand of NZ_JBEYWV010000044.1, from coordinate 25,674 downwards.
TCACGAGCACCGTGCCGAGGGCGGGGGAGCCGTACCGGGGGCTGACGCGCGTCCACACACGGCCCATCGTGCGGTCCCGGCCCATCGCGTACAGGCCGCGTGCCGTCGGGATCACGCTGGACTGGAGCGACGCCACCGCCGAGAACAGCAGCGCGAGCAGCGGCAGACTGGCGACCGGCTCGTCCGCCAGCTTCGCGCCGAGGTACGTGAGCGCCGTCGGACCCTGCTCGACGAGTTCGGGCAGGGACATCTCGCGCTGGAAGGCCACGGACCCGTACAGGAACAGGGCGAGCATCGTGAACAGGGCGATGAAGCCGCCGCGCCCCACGTCCCGGACGTCCTTCGTCTCCTCGGTGACGCTGAACGCGGCGTCCCAGCCCCAGAAGAAGAACACGGCGAGGACGAGGCCCTGCGCGAACGCCGTACCGTCGTGCACGGAGAAGGGGTTCAGCCACGACCACTGGAAGCCGTGCGCCCCGGTGACCAGACACCAGCCGCAGAACCCGAGCAGCACCGCGTACTCGAAGACCAGCAGCCACGCCTGCAACCGGGTCGCCTTGCGGACACCGGTGATCGCCGTGACGGTGACGGCGGCGAGGACGAGGAGCCCGACGACCGTGCTCAGGGCGGTCGAGTTGGGGTCGAGGTCGAGGCCGAACAGGGTGTGCAGGTGCGCCTTGCCGGCGAACTGAAGGAAGACCGAACCCGTCACCGCGCTCGTGTACGCCATGAAGATCACGGTGCCGACGAGGGTGACCCAGCCGGTGAGGAAGCCGAGCCACGGGCCGAGCGACGAGGCGACCCACACGTAACCGCTGCCCATGTTCGGCTCGTCCCGGTTCAGCCGCGCGTAGGCCGTCGCGATGCCCAGGATCGGCAGGAACGCGATCAGCAGCACGGCCGGCGCCTGGAGGCCGACCGTCGCCGCGAGGGTGCCCATCCCGATGCCGATGCTCGTGGTGGCGGCGGTGCTCGACGCCGCGATGGCGACACCGTCGACGACACCGAGCGAACGGCGCAGACCTGGAGGTTCGCTTCTGGACGCGCTTCTCATGGGCAGGCTCCTGTGGCCGGGGAGGGTGAGGGGCGGGGTGAGGAGGCTGCGATCAAAGCGGGGTTGTCAGTGGTGCGTCAATGGTGTTGACATAAGGGGTCCCGTCGCCGAGGGAGGGAGCGGACGGATGGCGGAAGGACGTGTTCCGCAGGAGCGGCGGCGTCGTCGGCCCACCAAGTCCGGGGTGGTGCTGTCCGAGGACGTGATCGTCGACTGCGCGCTGCGGCTCGTCGAACAGCACGGGGCGGAGGCGCTCAGCGTGCGGCGACTCGGCGCGGCGCTCGGCTGCGATCCGAGCGCCCTCTACCGCTACTTCCACCACACCGACGACCTGCTGCTCGCCCTCGCGGACCGGATCATCGGCGAGGCGCAGGCCGGGTTCGAACCCGACACCATGGCGTGGGTCGACGGGCTGCGTGAGATGGGACGACGGGTCCACGCGGGCTACCGCCGCCACCCCCGGGTCGCGGCGCTCGCGGCGTACCGCGTGACGCGGCGGCTCAACGAGTTCCGGGCGGTCGACACGGGCCTCGGCTTGTTGCGGCGGGCGGGGTTCGACGGGGCGTCGGCCGTCCGCTATTACGCGGCGTTCATCGACACGGTGCTGGGACATGCCTCCCTGGACGCCGCGCAACAGGCCCTTCCTGTGGCGCGGCGGGGGGCGGATGACTTGGCGTGGGGTGGGGTGTACGCGGGGTTGCCCGAGGAGGAGTATCCGGAGGTTACCGCCGTGCGGGGGCACTTGCCGTTGATGGGCGGGAGTTCGTTCGAGGTTGCGTTGGAGTTGATGCTGCGGGCGTTGGTGGTGGCGTCGGGTGAGGTGGGGCCGGGGGCCTGAGCGTCTGCGCGTTCTGCGTCCGTAGGGTGTGCTGCTCTCGTGGTGGCCGGTCGGTGGCCAGTCGCGCAGTTGTCCGCGCCGGTTCTGAGGGTCTGCCTGCTTTGCGTCCATTGCGCGTGGTTTGGTGAACAGCGGGGCCTGGGCGGTAGCACAGCCTGGCAGGACGAGAGCGATCATGAGGGAGTACGACCGGACCGTAGAAGTGGGACTCTCATGACTCTGCAGGAAGGCCAGCGGGTCAAGCTGGCCGCCGATCTCCGCCTGACCGACCCGATCGAAGTGTCCGGGGCGGTCATCGGCATCCTCTCCCTCGCGGCCGATACCGAAGGAACCGTGGAAGAAGTCGTCGAACATGTTCGTGATGGTGCCGATGTTCGCGAGTACGAGCGGCTCAAGGCGCTGCTCGACGCCTACGGTGACGGCATGCCCCCGGAGAGCAAAAGGCAGTTGGAGGAGAAGGTCGGCGCACTGCATCCCGCGTGGGTTGCGTTCCAGGAACAGGGGCCGATGGTCACGGTGCAGGTCCGCTTCGACAACGGGTTCATCCTGGGCGCGTCACCGCAGGACCTTTACGTCCCCGTGTGAGAACGGTGGCGAGAGGGCGCGTCCAGCTGTTCGCCACCGTCACCGTCAAGTCGGCCGCGGACCGCGCCGAACGCATCGACCGGGATGCCCGCGGGAGGCCCTACTTGGGGGGCCAGGTACCGGCGGCCTGCAGGTCAAGGTACTCCGAGGGCGGTGGAAAGGTCGGGGGGAAGTGGGCCGGTGCGCCGTCATGGGGCACGACGACCAGTGAGGAGAAGGGAGCCTGTGCCGGATCCCCGGTGTCGATGTGCTCCTGGAAGTCGAAGCGCACGGTCCAGGCGTACGGATGGGGCGTGACCGTGTCCGGGAGCACGACCACGGAATCGGCCCGGTCCGGATACGCGATGTTCTTCAGAAACTTCTCTGCGGCCGTTACGGCTTCGTCCTTGGTCACGACTCAGGGAGCTCCCTTGCAATATGGATGGGTCCGATTCGGAGACGGGGAGTGTCGCCCGGACTAGGCCTGGGCGATCGGGGCACCGGACTCGGCCGCGTTGACCGACCCGTGCCCCCAGCAACTGGCGGGTCAGTATCGCCAGGACATGGAAGGTCTCCGGCGCATCCGGGGCGCCCACGCGGCCGACGACCGCCGCAACGAACGCGTACCGGATCTCCCGCGGGCCGTACGGCTTCGACGCCGCGAGCCCGATCAACGCCAGGACGTGGGCAGAGCCGGGCATGAGCGCATGGCCTGCTGGCCAACAGCCGTATCGCCTTCGACCAGCCGCCACCATCCGACCCTGCACGTTCGCGGCGATGAGTGCGGCGCCGGTCCTCTGGGAGTCGGCGGCGGCCGGCTGGTTCAGCCCTGCGCGGTGGGGCGGACGACGATGTCTCCCACGTCGACGTTGTCGGGCTGTTCGATGGCGAACGCGATGGCGCGCGCCACCGCGTTCGGCGAGAGTCCCATCTGCTCCATCTGCTCGACGATCTGTCCCCTCAGCTCCGGGGTCATGGAGTCCGCGAAGTCGGTGCGCACGAAGCCGGGGGAGACGACGGTGACCCGCAAACTGTCCCCGGCTTCCTGTCGGAGCCCTTCGGAGACAGCGCGGACGGCGTTCTTGGTGGCGGCGTACACCGACATCGTGGGACTGATGCTCAGCCCTGCCACGGAGGCCGTGTTGACGAAGTGCCCGTTCCCTTGTTCGCGGAAGACGGGCAGCGCGGCCGCGATCCCGTACAGCACGCCCTTGAGGTTGACGTCGATCATCTCCTCCCAGTCCTCGACGCGCAGTTCGTCCAGCCGGGAGATCGGGCCGACGCCCGCGTTGCTGACCAGCACATCGAGCTTTCCGAAGCGCTCGCGTGCCGTGCGGACGAGGCCCACCAGGTCCGCGCGGCGCTTCACGTCCGTACGGATCCAGGCGGCCTGGCCGCCGTCTTTCTCGATACGGGCGGCCAATGCCTCCAGGCGGTCGGCGCGCCGTGCTCCCAGGACGACCTTGGCTCCCCGCTCGGCGAGCAGGAGCGCGGTTGCCTCACCGATACCGCCTCCCGCGCCCGTGATGGCCACGACCTTGCCTGCGATTCCTGACATGCTGAAAGGTCCTCTCCAAAGGGGGGGCGGCGTCTCGACAGGGGCGACTTGGTACGGGGGCAGTTCGGTACGTGCCCTAGGATGAAAGTGGAGGCGCCGCCGGTTAGCTCACCGTAAGTGGCGACGCCTCCACTTGGCAAGCCGTGACGCCGTGACGATGAAGGGCCCCTGATGACCCGCGAACCCCACCGTCCGCTGCGCGCTGACGCGCAGCGCAACCGGGACAAGATCCTGGCCGCCGCGGTGCGCGTCTTCACCGAGGAGGGGCTGGACGCCCACTTCGAGCGCATCGCCAAGGAGGCCGGCGTGGGCAGCGGCACCCTTTACCGCAACTTCCCCACCCGCGAAGCCCTCGTCGAGGCGGCCTACCGCAACGAACTGGCCCGGCTGTGCGACGCCGCCCCCGACCTCCTGGCCGCCATGCCGCCGCATCGGGCCCTGCACGCGTGGACACGGCACTTCATGGACTACGTCACGGCGAAGTTCGGCATGGCCGAAGCCTTGCAGGCCGTCGTCGACTCAGGCACCGACCCCTACAACGAGAGCCACCAGCTGATCCAGGCCGCCCTCGCCGCCCTCATGGACGCCGGCGTCGCAGCCGGCACGATCCGCGCCGACATCCGCCCGGCCGACATGTTCGCCGCCCTCACCGGCATCGCCCTCGCCTGCGGCAAACCACACCAGCGCGACCAAGCCGAACGCCTCCTCGACCTCACCCTGGACGGACTGTCGCCGCAGTGTCATCCGACGCGGGACAGAACCGCTGATTGAGCGGATCGTTGCTCATTGCTGCTCCGCAAGTACGTCGTCGTCCTGGCGAGTTGACTCATAGGGCTCGGCTTCGCCGGGCTGGACGTGCTGCTGATCATGACTGGAGCGACATCCAACGGGCCGTCGCCCTTTACGAGAACACCTCGGCCTGCCGCTCGTTCAGGCCGTGGTGAGCTGTCGGTGCTGGTGCTCTCGCTTGGCAGTCAGGATGGCTGGACTTGGTCGAAGAGGGCGAGAGCTTCGGCGGGGTCCGGGCTCACGAGGCGTTCCAGACCAGCCGTCGTGATCTTCGCCCACCTGCCGGCCCGGGCCCACATCTGTTCCTCGAAGGCGTGGACGGCCTCGTCCAGATCTCCAGGGCTGGTGGCGATGGCCTCGGCGAGTTCGGCGCCCTCCAGCATCGCGAGGTTCGCGCCCGCTCCCAATGGGGGCATCAGATGGGCGGCGTCGCCCAGGAGCGTCACCCCGGGGACGTGGGTCCAGGTGTGGGACACGGGCAGGACGTAGAGGGGGCGGTGGACGAAAGCGGTGGCGTGGCGGAGGAGGTCGAGGACGGGAGCGGCCCAGCCGTCGAACAGAGCCAGCAGGCTCGATCGCACGGCCTCGACGTCGGCCAGGTCCAGGTGCGTGTGCCAGTCCAACGGCGCGCGGAACTGGGCGTACACCTTGACGTGGCCGCCGCTGTTGCGCTGGGCGACGAGAGCTCGGTTCACCCCGTACGCGGCCACGGAACCGTCGCCGATCAGCCGGGCGAGGTCGGGGTGGCGGGTGTCGACGTCGTCGAGGGAGGTTTCGACGTAGGTGACGCCGGTGTAGTGCGGCGTCACCGAGGAGACTGCCGGGCGTGTCCGGGACCAGGCGCCGTCCGCGCCGACCACGAGGTCGAACGTCTCCTGCCGCCCGTCCGCGAAACGGACTACTACACCCTCCTGCGTCCCCGGCACTACCTGCGTCACGCTCCGCCCCCACTGGACGTCGAGAGGGCCGAGCAGCAGGTCACGGAGTTGCCCGCGGTCGATCTCGGGATTGGCCCGGTCGTCCGGGCGGGGTCGCCAGTCGCGCAGGACGGTGCCGTCCGCGTCCAGGATGCGCATGGCCTGCCCCTCGGGGCGGGACAACGCCTGGAAGTCCTCCAGCAGCCCTGCCTTGTCCAGGGCGAGCTGGCCCAGCCCCTCGTGCAGGTCCAGCGTGCCGCCTGGGGGGCGGACGTCGGGGGCGGGATCGCGTTCGAGGACGGCGACGGGGTAGCCGTGGCGGTGCAGGACACGGGCGAATGTAAGGCCTCCGGGGCCGCTCCCGACCACAGCGATACGATGTCTCATGGCGATACACTGTATTGCTCAATACGATGCATCGCAGCAGAACGGTGTGAACCATGAGTGTGTGGGACCGGCCGGAGCCGCCGACTCGCCCCGTACCGCTCGACCGGGAGCGGATTGTGGCCGCCGCCATCGCGCTGGCCGACGAGGCCGGACTGGAGGCGGTGTCGTTGCGCAAGGTCGCCGCCCGGCTGAACGCGGGCCCGATGCGGCTGTATGGCTACATCTCCACCAAGCAGGAGCTGTTCGACCTCATGGTGGACGAGGTCTACGCCGAGATCCTCCCCCAGGAGCAGCCCGGTGACTGGCGGGAGGCGCTGCGTACCCTCGCCCATCGCACCAGGCAGGCCGCTCTCCGGCATGAATGGCTGGCCGATCTGCTTGGCGGCCGCCCGACCCTGGGCCCGAACGCCCTCGCCGTGGGCGAGGCCACGCTGGCTGCCCTGGACAGCCTCACCGACATCGATACTGCCATGCGCGCGGTGGAGACTGTCGGCGCCTACTTCACCGGCGCGATCAGGCGCGAGATCGCGAACCTGCGGGCCGAGCGCGCCACGGGCCTGTCGAAGCACGACTGGCAGCACGCCTCCGGCCCGCATCTGACAAGGATGCTGGCCACCGGTCGCTTCCCGGCGCTGACCAAGGCCGTGTACGACGGCACGGACGTGGACGCCGAGACCTCCTTCACGACCGGCCTGGACTGGATCCTCGATGCCGTGGCCACCAAACTCACCCAGCCGCCGGCATGACGCTCAGCCCTTGCCGAAGGTGAGCGAGCTCGACGCCCGGTGCCCATGGGCCATGAAGTCAGCGCTCGGTGATGGCCTAGGTTGCGCCACTGAAGGCGTTGGCACTGCACCGGGCGCGTCCAATGAACCCGTGCGATCAGGGGTGCGCGGCGGCCCGAATCCAATCAGATCCGATGGCGATTGCTGACTGGGTTTGATGACAGATGAGGTCCCGATCCTCCATCAGGAAGGGGCCTTCGGTGGCGAACCTGGTCTATAAGCGGGTCTCGACCGACCAGCAGTCGACCGCCCGGCAGAACCTCGTCCTGAACGAGGCCGGCATCGAGGACCCGGTCGTCTTCGAGGCGGACCCGTGCACCTCCAGCCGCCTGCACCCCCTCCAGCGCCCGAAGTTCGGCGAACTGCTGGCGTACGCGCGGCCGGGCGACACCGTGCACATCTCCGAGATGTTCCGCCTGGTGCGCGGCACCGGCCACATCCTCGACGTGCTCGACGTCCTCCACCGCGACCGCCTCGCCCTGCGCATCCACGACGGCGCGTTCTCCGCAATGGACCTCACCACCCGCCACCCGCGCACCGGCAAGCTGCTGTCCACCGTGAAGTTCATGGTGCAGCCCCTCGCCGCCGCCGGCGAACTCCAACGCGACCTCCAGCGCGAGCTGACCTACGACGGCCTGCGCGCCGCCGAAGCCAAGGGCAGCAAGGGCGGACACCGCCGCACCGTGGCAGCCACGAAGACCGACGACGTGCGCACCGCGTACGTGGAAGGCCGCTCCATCGCTGCCCTCGCCCGCGTCGCGCGCCGGGCTCCCGGGCGTACTCCGTGGGCCAGGCCTTCCGCGTGGAGGAAATCCGGGGGCCCTGCTCGTCGGCGGAGGCTTGTTGGCATCATCTGGACATACCCCCGGCCCTCACCCGCACCGTCCGAGCCGTCAGTACCGCTCAGCGGGGGCCGGACCGGTCGGCCGTCAGGGTGCCGACGTGCCGCCCCCGCCGCCGTTGGCGGCCTCCAGTGCTGCGACCAGCCGGTCCAGGGCGGGCAGGGCCTCGTCCAGTGCCGTGCGGTCGGCGTCGGGCAAATCCTCGACCACCCGGACGAGTGCGGCGGTGCTGGCGCGGTCGTAGCGCTCCAGCAGCTTCAGGGCCTCCTGGGAAGCGGTCAGTACAACGGTTCGCTGGTCGTGCTCGGGCCGGACCCGTTCCACCAGACCCGCGGCGGACATCGCCCGGACGAGGTTGCTCACCGTGGATGGTGCCACTCTCAGGCGGGCGGCCGCGGCGCCCGGGCTGAGCCCTCCGGGTGACGAGGACAGCGCCCGCAACAGCTCGATCTGCGCCTCCGGTAGATCAGGCAGCCCCTCGGCGGTGCGGGTGGCGCGCAGTACGGCTCGCCGCAACGGCCCCAGCAGCTCACCCAGTCCGGCGGCCACCCGGGCCGCCCCCGGTGTCCCGGGCGCATCCATACCGCCGTTCCCTACAGCTGTCCTGCCTGTGTCGCGCATGCCTTCATTGTGAACCCAAGCGGAGGTTGTTTTGTGACAAACATATTTTGTGGCACGGTGATGTGTGGGTGGTGAATCTGTCCGGCCTGAACCGCACGCCGAACGGCCCACCGTCTGACAGCACAGCAAGGAGCACCACATGAGCACCGGCCACGACACCCCGACCACCGTCGAGAACCCCGTTCCGCCGCAGGACCTGTCCGGCATCACCGGGCACCGGTTCATCTACACGTACGCCAACGGCTGGCAGTACGAGATGTACGTGAAGAACGCCACGACCATCGACTACCGCATCCATTCAGGCATGGTCGGCGGCCGCTGGGTGAAGGACCAGGAGGTCGATCTGGTGCGGCTCGCCGACGACGTCTACAAGGTCTCGTGGAACGAGCCGACCGGCACCTCGGTCGTCGTCAACGTGCTGCCCCGCCGCCGCGTCCTGCACGGCACCATCTTCTTCCCGCAGTGGATCGAGCAGGACGGCAGCAGGACGGTGCTGTACCAGAACGAGCACCTGGACGAGATGCGCGCCTACCGGGACGCCGGCCCCACCTATCCGATCTACATCGTCCCGGAGTTCGCCCGCATCACCCTGTTCGAGCACGTGGGCGAGAACGACGAGAGTGTCGTGGCGGTGGGCCCCGAGGACCTGCCCGAGGGCTTCGCCGACCGCGTCAACTGAATGCCTCACCGCCGGGAACCCGCTGGTCCACCGCTCCGAAACCGGAGCCCAGGGCTCTCGTAGCCGCCGGTGACGTTCCGGTACCGGGGCGGGGTCGCCCGTGCCGTTCGTCCGTCCGCCCACGTCACCTCTTGTGACGTGGGCGGGGTTCGGTATCACGCTGCTGGACAAGGTCGCTGCCGACACCGACACCGCTGTGGCTTGGTGCAGCACATGACCGGTGGAGTCCGACCCGCAGCCGTCCGACCAAGTCGGCCACCGTCTGCGGCGAGGCCGATCCGGTGGCCGGCCGCCCCGCTTCGATACAGCGAGGCATACAGGCAGCGCAACACCGCGGAGTGCTGCATCAACCCCCTCAAGCGCAGTGGCGCGGCCTGGCCACACGGACTGACAAGTTCGCGATCGCCGCCTACCAGGCCGCACTCCGCCGCGCAGGCATCCTCATCCGGAGCCGACGATGACCACGACGTCAAAAACCTAACGGCGAACTACGGGACTTGGCGGAACGGGTGGTGGCCCCCAACCCGGCGGCAAGAGTGCCCAGGAACCGTGCTCCAACCACTGCCCGAATCGAACGGGCTGGGCGCCGCAGGCATGATCCAGGGACAGCGGAACAATCAAGTCACACGTAGCCCGTCCATCCCACCACACCGTGCCGGCCAGAGGGCCGGTCAGGGCCAACAAGGTGGAGAAGCCGCAGCCATGCTCCTGGATGACGACCGCACCGGCCGTCTTCAGGTCCTCGAACCTGCCGACCTTGTCGTCCCAGGCACGCCAAGCCTCCTGGTACGCGGCGTCGTCCTCGAACGCCTCGGGCTCTGGCTCACACGCCATCAATTCGTCGTCCGCCCCGGTGTAGGAGTCGGGATGCGGAAAGGGAGCAGCCAGCAGCTCGCGCCGCGCCTCATCGTTCCCGGCCCACCACCAACCACGCCCTGTCCGCTCAAGCCGGAAGAGCGCCCCGCCAGCGCTCACCTCGTGTAGGTACACCCGGTACTCATCGGGAAAGGAAACACCGAGTTCCCGCTCGGCCTCGACGATCTCAGCTTCGGTGAGGGGCGACTCAGTCATGGGACGAGCCTAAGGGTCTCGTGCAGACCATCAGTCCGCTCACACGGACGCCATGGCGCCAAGGCGGCACCCAGCGCCGGCCGGCCATGCAAGCCCTGGACGCAGCAGTCCTCTTCCGCCCGCCCCTCGAAGCGGCGCCCGCCGGGACCTCCTAGTACGCCGTGGCTGACGAGGGCGGCGAGGAGGCCGCGGGCGTCGTTTTCGGGTTCCGCTCAGCAGTTGTCATGGCATTGCGGTTCGTTGAGTTCATCGGTGGACGAATGGTCCCCGCGAAGTCCCGGGAAGCGGGCGACCTGCCCGGCGGCGTGCCCTCGCCACCGCACATACCGGGCCGTTTCTGCCGGACCGGTCGAAGAGTCATGAGGCGCTATGAAGCGCGCCATGTCGGTACCGATCGGGGCGGCCGTGACGGCTTAGGCGCCGCTTATTTCCGGGCAAGCCCAGCATTTCACCCACCGTTCACCAGGCGACGAGCGCGCCGCCCATCCGGTGTGGCGTGGGTCACTGTTGACCCCAAGATCAGCCCGCATCTAATATCGGCGAAATGAACCACTGCGGGGGTGGTCAGGAACGAACACTAATCCTTCGACTGCTCCTCGTGCATACGTGGGGCAACTTTATGGAGTTCTCATAGGGCGGCGATTCTCGGAAGGCCAGTCGAGGCGCCACTGCGCCGGTGAAGAATCGTTCCGGAACCTGAAATAACTTTCTGCACGCTCGCCAATAGATTCCGTTGGTTGAGGTCGGACACAAACTACCGTCCCCTGTTTCACTTCCGTCTTCACTCAGCCGTACCTGCTGTGTTCGAAGCTGTCCGCATTCTGTCGAGCAGCTTGCGCCGGGTATGCGTGATGACATGCATATCCGCGTCAGCCATCCTCCCCGTTCATGTAAAAATCCCGCCTTTTTCGCCGCGTTCTCTTCTCGCGAAGGGTAATCAGTGTCTTCCCCCACCACGGTCACGGTCACCCATCACTCCGGCAAAGACATATCCCCTGCGCCTCTGTCATTGGCGCAGGAGCGTCTATGGGTAACGGCGCGCATGGACGGACAGGCCAGTGCCGCGTACAACGAGCCGATGCCCTTCGACATCCACGGGCAGCTGGACCGCGACCTGCTGATCCAGGCGTTGCACTTGCTGGCGGCCCGGCACGAGGCGCTGCGTACCCGGCTGGTGCCGTCCGGCGGCTCAGCGCTCCTGGTCGTCGATCCGCCGGAGACCGGGTTCCCGGTGACCTTCGAGGATCTGACGGCGCTGCCGGACGCTGCTGAGCGTTTGGCGCGGACGAGGCGGAAGGTGGAGGGCACTCCGTTCCGTCTGGGTGAGGAGCCCATGGTCCGCGGCTGCCTGGTGGCACTCGAACCGGACCACCACGTCCTGCTGCTGACAGCCCATCACATCATCTTCGACGGCTGGTCGCGCTCCTTGCTGCTGCGGGAGCTCGGCCTCATGTACACCGCGCTCCAGCAGGGGCAGGACGCGTCGCTGCCCGATCTGACCTGGCAGTACAGCGATTACGCCCGTTGGCAGTGGGGCTGGATGGCGGGGGAGGAGCCGGCCGCGCACGCCGACTACTGGGCCGCGGCGCTGGCCGATGCCCCGGCCGTGCTGTCCCTGCCCACCGACCGGCCTCGGCCGCCCGAGCAGGTCTTCGACGGGGACCGCGTGCCGGTGTCCGTCGACGAGGAGCTGACACGGGCCCTGCGCGAACTCGCCGCTGACAACGATGTCTCCCTGTACGCGACCGTCCTGACCGGCTGGTCGGTGTTGTTGTCCCTGCTCTCCGGGCAGGACGACATCGTGGTCGGCGCCCCGACCTCGAACCGTCGGCGCGGCGATGTCGAGGGTCTGATCGGCTTCTTCGTCAACACGCTCGCCCTGCGCGCGGACCTCTCCGGGGCGCCGAGCGTCAGCGACGCCCTGAAGCGGGTGAACCAGCGGATCCGCGACGCCCTCCACCACGTCGACCTGCCCTTCGAGCGGGTCGTCGAAGTGGTCAACCCGCCGCGGAGCCCTGCCTACACGGCGCTGTTCCAGACCTTGTTCGCCTGGGTCCCCTCCATGCGCAAGGAACTGGAACTCCCGGACCTGAAGGTCGAGTTGCGTGAGGACGCGGTCCACGTCCCGGCGAAGTTCGACATGGTCCTGGCGCTGGCCGACGAGGGCCGGCAGCTCACCGGGGAGATCGACTACGCGGTGGCGCTGTTCGACCGGGAGACCGTCGAGCGGTACGTGCGCCAGTTGCTCCGCGTGCTCCGCCTGATGACCGAACGGCCCGAGGCCCACATCACCGACTTCACGTTGCTGGACGAGGACGAGCAGCGGGAGATCCTCGCGACCTTCAGCACCGGGCCCGGCGCGGACATGCCGGCCCCACCGGCATCTGCGGCTCTGCTGGAGCGGTTCGCGGAACAGGTGCGCGTACGGCCGGGGCAGACCGCGGTGGTGGCCGGGGACACGGAGGTGGACTACGCCACCCTGGACCGCCGCGCCAACCGGCTCGCCGACGCGCTGATCGCCCGCGGCGCCGGACCTGATCGCGTGGTCGGCCTGCACGCCGGGCGCACGGCCGAGCTGGTCGTCGGTGTGCTCGGCATCCTCAAGGCGGGGGCCGCCTATCTGCCGCTCGACCCCGGGCAGCCCCCGGAGCGGCTCACGGCCATGGTGGACGACGCCGCACCCGTACTCGTACTGACCGATCGTGCGGACGACGCCGTCGGCGACCGGGAGTTGTGGCGGGACCTGGCGGCGACGGAGGCCGAGGGAACGCGCGACGAAGCACCGCCGGTCGACGCGGACCCGGCGCGGCTCGCCTACCTCATCTACACGTCCGGATCGACCGGCCGGCCCAAGGGCGTGGCGGTGACGCACGGCAGCGTCGTCAACCTCTTCGACCACTGGCGCGCACTCATGGGAGACGCTCCCGGCGAGGCGGCATCGGCCTGGTCGAGCATCGGCTTCGACGCCTCCGTGCACGAACTCCTCGTACCGTTGACCACCGGAGCTGTGCTCCACCTGGTCCCTGACGAACTCCGGGGTGACCCCGCGCTGCTGGTGGGCTGGCTGCGCGAACACCAGGTCACCCAAGCCTTCCTGCCTCCGTCCTACATCCTGTGGATCGACGAGGATCCGGCCGCACGCCTGGCCGGGCTGGGCCTGCGCCAGCTCCTCACCGGTGTCGAGTCCCTGCCCGAGGCCGCCCTGCACCGCATCCGCGAGGCGCTGCCCGGCCTGCGCATCTGCTTCGGCTACGGCCCGACCGAGGCGACGCTCTACTCCACCGCCTACACCGACCCGCAGCCGTACGAGCGGCCGTGCCCCATCGGGAGACCTCTGCGCGGCACCCGCCTGTACCTGCTCGACGCACGCATGCGGCCGGTGCCGGTAGGAGTCACCGGCGAGGTGTACCTCGGGGGAGCGAGCCTGGCCCGTGGATACCTGAACCGCCCCGACCTCACCGACGAGCGGTTCCTCCCCGACCCGTTCGTACCCGGCGCACGCGTCTACCGCACCGGCGACCTGGCGCGCTGGCTGCCGGACGGGAACGCCGAGTACGTCGGCCGCGGCGACGACCAGCTGAAGTTGCGCGGCTTCCGCATCGAACCGGGCGAGGTCGAGGCGGCGCTGCTGTCGGTGCCAGGGGTGCGGGAAGCGGTGGTGCTCGCCGACCGCGACACACCAGGAGGCCCGCACCTGGTCGCCGGTGTGGGACGTGACAGCGAGACGACGTGGACACCGCACGCATGGCGCGCCGCTCTGCAAGACCGCCTGCCCGACTACATGATCCCCGTCGTGGTGGCCGAGTTCCCCCGGCTCCCGTTGAACCGCAGCGGCAAGGTGGACCGGACAGCGGTGCTGCGCGCCGTCGCGGAGAGCCGCACGGAGCGGGTCAACACCTCCACGCCCCGCGATCAGGTCGAGATGGCGCTCTACCGGATCTGGCGGCAGGTGCTGCTCCACCCGGACGTGGGGATCGACGACAACTTCTTCCATCTCGGCGGCACCTCCATCTCCGCGATCAAGATGGCCTCCGCCGTCCAGGAAGAACTCGGCGTGAGCCTGCCGGTCCGGGACGTCATGCTGCACCCCACCATCGAGACGCTCGCCGAGCGGGTACGCGTCCACAGGAGCGAGGCGTCGCAGCCCACGGACCACAGCAGCCTCGTGGAGTTCCGCGCGGGCGACGGCCGACGGCGCGTGGTGTGCGTGCACCCCGCCGGCGGCACCGCGTTCTGCTATCTGCCCCTGGCCACGGCGCTGCCCGCCGACGTCGGCGTGGTGGGACTCCAGGCGCCGGGCATCAACCCCGGCGAGTCCACCCTGCCGGACGTCCGGGCGATGGCCGAGGAGTATCTGCGGCTCGTCGCTCCCCGCCCCGACGAGGCACTGGTCCTCACCGGGCTCTCCTACGGCGGCCTGGTCGCCTACGAGATGGGCCGTCACCTGGCGGCCGCCGGACACGAAAGGGTCAGCGTGGTCCTGCTCGACACCCATGGCGCCGAGGACGCGGAGCAGCGCGCCCGGATCGCTCCGGTCGGCATGGACGAGTTCCGCGAGAAGCTGGTGCGCTTCAACGGCATGTACCCGGGCATCGACGACGACCAGGTGGCCCGGTACCTGACCGTCTACAACCATCACCGCGAGACGACACGCCACTACGTCGTGCCCGAGTCCTCGGCCCGTGTCGTGCTGATGCAGGCGACAGCCGTGGAGGAGGAGCCGGAGGGGGAGTCGGCGGGGGAGGGCAGCGAGGGCGCGGCCGCCCGTCAGCGCGCGTTCTGGCGCAGCCGCGTCAGCGGCCGGTTCGAGGTCGAGCCGGTGGCCTGCGGCCACTGGGACATGTTGGAGAGCGACGCACTGCCGCGTGTGGCCGCCGTCCTCACCGCCGAACTGGACCGTTCAGCGACCGATCAAGAAGACGCCACGACGGGCCGCAAGACCCTTCCCGGCACGTCGGAGGCATGATGGAACCGCACTTCCCCACTTCCCCCACCCGTGTGCCCGAGGACACGGAGCCACCGGCCGGGATCGCCCAGGGGATCCACCGTCAGGCGCTGCGCTCGCCTCGGGCGGTCGCGGTCGTCGACGGCGACGTACGGCTGGACTACGCGACGGTGAACGCCGCGGCCGCGGCCGTGGCCGAGACACTGGCGCGCGAGGGCGTGACGCGAGGACAGGCCGTGGCGGTGGCGCTGCCCCGCTCGTGGCGGCTGGTCTGCGTGATGCTGGGCATTCTGCGGCTCGGCGCCACCGTGGTGCCGCTGGACACACAGAGCCCCGCCGAACGCCGCCGCTTCATCCTCGCCGACTCCGGCGCGACCGTCCTGGTGCACGCCGCTCCCGACAGCGCCACCGTGCTTCCTCAGGACGTGCGGGAACTCTTCGCGGACGCCTTGCTGCCCGGCCTCCCGGACATCTCGGCCGCCGTGCAGGCGCCGCCCGCCGCCGGTGACGTGTCCTTCCTCTTCTACACCTCGGGAACCACCGGACAGCCGAAGGGAGTCGAGGTCCGCGACGCCGGAATCACACGGCTGGCGGACCCGGGTTTCCCCGGTGCCGGACCCGGCCGGCGCTACGCCTGGATGGCCAATCCGGCGTTCGACGCGCTGAGCTTCGAAGTGTGGGTCCCCCTGTTGTCCGGCGGCTGCTGTGCGGTCCTGTCCGACGAGGACGTGCAGACCCCCGAGCGGCTCGCCGCGGCACTGCGGCGCGAGCGGGTGGACACCATGTTCGTCACCGCCGCGCTCTTCAACGCGGTGGTCACGGCCGTGCCGGACTGCTTCGCCTCGGTCGGCCGGGTCCTGGTGGGCGGTGAGCAGCTCAACGCCAAGGTGATGCGCCAGTGGTACCGGGACAACGCCGACAGCGCCACCCGCCTGTTCAACGCCTACGGGCCCACGGAGTCCTCCACCTTCGCCCTGTGCCACCCGATCCCGCGGGACTTCGACGGTGACGTGGTGCCCATCGGCCGACCCCTGCCGCGGACCGGCGCCGTCCTGGTCCCGCAGGGCCAGGAGAGGGTCGCCGCACCGGGCGAGGTCGCCGAACTCCTCCTGAGCGGACCCGGACTCGCGGCCGGCTACCGCAACCTCCCCGAGGAGACCGAGCGGCGCTTCGTGCGGCTCCGCTGGCTCGACGGCGGCAAGGAGCGGTACTACCGCACCGGTGACCTCGTCCGGGCCGACGACGAGGGCCGGGTGGAGTACATCGGCCGGGCCGACCGCCAGGTCAAGGTCCGCGGCTTCCGCATCGAACCCGGTGAGGTGGAGCGGCACATCGACGCGCACCCGGCGGTCCGTCAGACCTACGTGTGCACCCGGCGTGCGGGCGAGGACGGCCCGAACGAACTGCTGGCGTTCGTCGCCCTGCGACAGGAGCTGACCTACGAGGAGTTCGACAGCCACCTCACGGCCCGCCTGCCCGTCTACATGCGCCCGCACCGGATCCATCTCGTCGAGGAACTGCCGCTCAACGCCAACGGCAAGGTCGACCAAGCCGCGTTGCACTTGCAGGCCGGCCGGCCCTGGCAGCCCGCCTCCTCCGGGGGACCGGCCGCGACACGGGCGGAGCGCGAGGTCCTGGAGCTGGCCGAGGAGATCCTGGGGGTCACCGGCCTCCGGCTCGGCGACCGGTGGATCGCCAACGGCGGCGACTCGCTGAAGGCCCTACGGTTCCGCTTCGCCGTCCGGCAGCGGTGGGGCCGCGACCTGGCACAGGCGGCCGTCCTCCACGGTGACCTGGCCGCCATCGCCCGAGCCGTCACCACGACCGGCCCCGGCGAGGAGAGCCCCTACCCGGACGTCGTGGTCGCCGGTGCCTCCTCGGCGCCCGCCACGAGCGAGCAGCAGCGGCTGTGGCTGCTGCAGCGTCGCGCGCCGGGGTCCCGGGCGTACTCCGTCGGTCAGGCCTTCCGCGTGGACGGGCCCGTCGACACCGCCGCCCTCCGGCGGGCGCTGCGGGCCCTGGTGACACGCCACGCGGCGCTGCGTACGAGCTTCGACGCCGGGCCCCTTGGACTCCTTCAGACGGTCGGCGAACCGTACGATCCCTGGCACGAGCCGGGCACACAGCGGGCCTGGGACGAGGAAGAGGCGCACGCTGTCGCCGACGCCTTCTTCGCCGAGCCCTTCGACCTCGCCGTCCCCCGCATGTTCCGGGCCTCCTGGCTGCCCCGTGCCGGTGGCGGCACACTGCTGCTGCATCTGCACCACATCGCCGTCGACGGCTGGTCACTGAGCAACCTGCTGCGGGACCTGTCCGCCGAATACGCCGGGACCGGCGCCCTTGATGCTGGCGCCGCGGCTGGTCGGCACCAGCGGCCCGTACCCGACCCGCTGGACTTCGCGGCCTGGCAGAGCGCCTGGTTCTCGACCGCCGCCTACCAGGCACAGCGCGATGAACTCCTGGCGTACTACCGCGCCATGGAGGAGCCGCAGGAACCTCTGCCCGCCCCCGGCACCGATCCGGCGACGCGGGCGCGGCTGCTGCACACGACACTCGACGTCGTGCACCGGGCCGGGGTGGACCAGTTCTGCGCCGAGCTCGGACTGACCCGCTTCCAGGTGCTCCTCGGCCTGTTCTCCTGGAGCCTGTACGGTGTGACCGGCCTGCTCCGCCCGCGGATAGCAGGCCCCGTCGCCAACCGTCCCGTGGGCGACTTCGAGGACAGCGTGGGCATGATGGCCAACACCGTGCTGCTGCCCGTGACCGTCGCACCCGACGAGGACCTGCGGGCACACCTCGCCCGCACCGGTGCCGGAACACGAGATGTACTGCGCCATGAGGACGTGGCGCTCGCCGACGTGCTGACCGGCTGGGAGGCGGCCGGGGACGGCACCCCGTTCGACTTCCTGTTCGTCCTGGAGAACACCGACTTCGCGGGGCTGCGGCTGCCCGGCTGCGTCCAGCGTCCCCTGTGGTGGGCCGCGGCGGAGGCCAAGTGCCCCCTGACGGTCTCCGTGGTGGAGCACCCCGACGGGCTCGACCTGCTGTGGGAGTACGCGGAGGACCGGTTCACCGGCGAGGCAGTCGAGGCGATGGCCCGGCTGCTGCGGCGGGCCGTGGCCACGCTCGCCTCCGGCGGCCCCTCCACCGTGCGGGAGCTGGTCGCCCCCTACCGGCGCTCCCTGCCGTCGCACGGGCGCGGACCCGCCCCGGAACCCGGCTTCACCACGGTCGCCGAAGGCTTCGCCCGGCAGACCGCCCGCACCCCGGACGCCCCCGCTGTCGTCACGGCCGACGGGAGCACCCTGAGCTATACGGCGCTCGACGCCCTCGCCGAGGACCTCGCCACCGAACTGGCCGAGCGCTACGCCATCCCGGCCGACGGCAGCCCCTGCCGGGCGGCCCTGTACATGGAACCGTCCGCCGAACACGTGGTGGCGCTGCTGGCATTGACGCGGCTGAACGTCACCGCCGTCCCTCTCGATCCCTCCTACCCGGCCGACGCGCTGCGCCGCGTCCTGGAACGCGTCGACCCGCTGTGCGTCCTGGTCACCCAGGACGGCTTGCCGGCGCTCGACACGCTGCTCCAGGACGGCGTGGAACGCCACCTCGTCACGCTGACGGACGCGGCGACGCACCAGGGCGACGCCACGGACGACACGAGTGCGCCGTCCGCCGGTACGCGGAAGTGTCGCGCGCCGGACGACACGGGTGCGCCGTCCGCCGACACCCGGAAGCGGCGCACGCACGAGGGCGACGCCGCAGACGACACAAGTAGTACGTCGTCCGCCGCACCCCGGAAGCGGCGCGCTCACGAGGGCGCCCGCCCCTTGTACACACTCTTCACCTCCGGCTCCACCGGCGTCCCCAAGGGCGTCCAGATCTACGACCGCACGCTGTGCGACCTCATCCGGTGGCAGTCGGGACCCGGCGGCCTGACCGCCCCCGCGGCCACCCAGCAGTATTCGATGCTGGCGTTCGACGTGTCTTTCCAGGAAATCTTCGGGACCCTGTGCACCGGCGGCAGCCTCCGGCTCGTCCGCCCGGAGTGGCGGCAGGACGCCCCCGCGCTGCTGGAGAGGCTGGAGTCCACCGGCGCCGAGCGCATCTTCATGCCGTACGTCGCCCTGCAACTGCTCGCTGAGTACGGGGTCCGCCTGGGCCGGTACCCCTCGCGGCTGCGTGAAGTGGTCACCGCGGGCGAGCAACTGGTGTGCACCGACACCATCCGCCGCTGGTTCGCCGGACTGCCCGGCGCCCGCCTCTTCAACCACTACGGGCCGACCGAAACACACGTGGTCAGCGCCCTGTGCCTGGAGGGCGACCCCGCTCGGTGGCCCGAACGGCCCGCCATCGGACGCCCGGTGGCCGGCGCCGACCTGCGCGTGGTGGACGCCCAGGGCGATCCGGTGCCGCCCCTGTGCACCGGCGAGCTGCTGATCGGCGGCACCATGACCACCCGCTGCTACCTGGACGAACCCGACTCCGACGGCACACGCTTCGTCGAGGTGCCCGGCGCGGGCCTGTTCTACCGCAGCGGCGACCGGGCGTGGTTCGACCGTGACGGCCTGCTCC
This sequence comes from Streptomyces sp. NPDC046939, assembly GCF_040644575.1. Lineage (NCBI taxonomy): Bacteria > Bacillati > Actinomycetota > Actinomycetes > Kitasatosporales > Streptomycetaceae > Streptomyces > Streptomyces sp. NPDC046939. Next base: position 6,049 of record NZ_JBEYWV010000044.1, on the reverse strand, counting down.
ACTACGCGGGCCGCGACGACCAGCAGATCAAGCTCAGCGGCCACCGGCTGGAACTCGGCTCCGTCGAAGCCGCCCTGCTGCGCCATCCCGACGTGGCGGGCGCCGTCGTCGTACGGGACGGCGACCGGCTGACGGCCTGCCTGGAAGTCCGCGACGCGTCCCTGTCCGCCGACGCCCTGACCGCCCATCTGTCGGCAGCGCTTCCCGCCTACGTCCGGGTGGACCGCTTCCGCAGCCTGCGGAAGCTGCCGCGTACCCCGAGCGGCAAGCTCGACCGGCAGGCGGCGCTGCGGGCACCGGGGGAGGAGATGTCCCGTTCGGCAGCCGCCCGCACCGGCCTCTCCGCCGAGGAGGAACGGCTCACCGCCGCCTTCGAGGAGGTCACCGGCGCGACGATCGCACCGGACCAGACCTTCTTCGAGGCAGGCGCCTCCAGCCTCAGCCTCATGCGCTTCCACCTGCGCTGCACCACGGAGCTCGGCCTGCGCTTCAACGTCGCGGACCTGTTCGAGCACGTCACCGTCCGCTCCCTGGCCCGCCACCTCTCCGCCACCCCCGCGCCCGCTCCTACGGTCGAGCGGACCGGCGGGACCTCGCGGCCCGGCGAACCGATCGCCGTCGTCGGCATGGCGGTGCGCGTGCCCGGCGCGCCGGACCTGGCCGCGTTCTGGGACCTGGTGGTCTCGGGCGGCACCGGCATCCGCCGTATCGACGCCCCGGAGGGTGTCATCGGTGCGCACAGCACGCTCGACGGGATGCTCGACTTCGACCCGGGCCACTTCGGGATCAGCCCGCAGGACGCGCGCCTGATGGACCCCCAGCAGCGGCACCTGCTGATGGCCTGCGTACAGGCGCTGGCCCACGCCGGCATCGCGGACACCTCGGCCACGCGCGTGGGTCTGGTGGCCGGTGCCGGGGAGAACACCTACTTCCAGAGCATGCTCCGCGAGGCGGACCCGGACCGGCTGCCCGACGGCTTCCAGCTCGCCCTGCACCACGAGAAGGACTTCCTGGCCACCAAGGCCGCCTACCACCTCGGGCTGACCGGCCCCGCCTTCAGCGCCCAGACCGCGTGCTCCAGTTCCCTGGTCGCCGTGCACCTCGCGGCCGGTCTGCTGCGGCAGGGCGAGGCCGACGTGATGCTCGCCGCGGGCGTCCTCATCGACCCCGGGCTGACCGGCGGCTACCGCTACCGCCCGCAGCACATCTTCTCCGCGGACGGCGACTGCCGTCCCTTCAGCGACGACGCGACCGGAACGGTCGGCGCGAGCGGCGTCGGCGTCGTGGTCCTCAAACCGCTGCGGCAGGCACAGCTCGACGGGGACACCGTCTACGCGGTCGTCACCGGCTCCGCCATCAACAACGACGGTACGGCGAAGATGAGTTACACCGCGCCGTCCCTGGCCGGGCAGCGCGAGGTGATCCGGACCGCCCTGGCCCGCGCCGGACGCACGGGCGCCGACCTCGGCTACGTGGAGGCACACGGCACCGGCACCCGCCTTGGCGACCCCATCGAAGTGGCAGCACTGCGGCAGGCGTTCGACGTGAGCGAGTCCGGGCGCTGCGCGCTCGGCTCCGTCAAGAGCCAGCTCGGCCACCTCGGCGCGGCCGCCGGAGTGGTGGGCCTCGTACGCGCCACCCTCGCCGTGCACCACGGAATCGTCCCGCCCACGATCAACTTCCGTGCCTTCAACCCGGAGATCGGACCCGACCCCACCCCCTTCCACGTCCCCGGCCAGGCCGCGCCCTGGCCGGGGGAGCGCGGACGGGTGGCCGCGGTCAGCAGCTTCGGGATCGGCGGCACCAACGCCCACGTCATCGTCGAACAGCACACCGGGACCGACACCACGGCGGCCACCGCACCCGACACCGTGCCGCGCTGCCTGGTGCTCTCCGCCTCCAGCACGGACGCCCTCGCCGCCGACGCCACCCGCATCGCCGACTACCTGAGCCTGCGGCCCGAGCGCCTGGAGTCCGTACTGCGCCATCTGCAGACCGGGCGCCCCGCTCGTCGCCTGCGGTGCGCGGCCCCCGTCGAGGACGCCGCCACCGCCGTGGAATGGCTGCGCGCGGTGGCCGCGGGCAAGGTCCCGCACGGTGTCGCGGACCCGGACGCCACCCCGGTACCCGCCCACGGCCGCACGGCGCACGAACTCGCCGAGCACTGGACCGCCGGAACCCCTGTCGACTGGCGGACGGCGCCCGCCCCGGCGCCCTGGGACTTCCCGCCCCCGTCCTTCGCGCTCGCGGAGTACGACTTCGACCGCACGCCCGGAAACCGCGCGCCCGGGACCCGCACGCCGGAGAACCGCACGCCCGGGACCCGCACGCGCGGGAACCGCACGCCGGAAGACCGCACGCGCGGGAACCGCACGTCCGGGAACCACATGCCGGAGGACCGCACGCCCGACGCCCCGGCCGGACGGCCCCAGCGGCTTCCCCAGGCCGACTGGCTGCACCAGTCGCACTGGGTCCGGCTGCGCCGCGCCGCCACGACGGACACCACCGCGCCCGCCACCCGCGCGCCCGCGGTGATCGTCATGACCGGCGAGAACACCCCATGGGAAGCGTGCGCGCCCTTCGAGGCCGTCGCGTCGCGCGTCGTACTGGTGCGCGCGTCAAGCACCTTCGCCCGCCGCGGCCCCGACGTCTTCGACGCCGACCCGGCCGACCCGGAATCCCTGTGCCTGCTGCTCGACGCCCTCTCCGACGGCGGCAGCGGCGACCCCTGGGACCTCGCCGACGCGGAATGGGTGCACGCGCTGCCCCTGGAAGTGACGGGTCCCGTCGGTTCCCAGAGTCTGGACCGAGCCCGCCACGCCTGTCTGGACACCACGGCGGCCCTGGCCCAGGCCCTCTCCGGGCGGACCGGCACCCCGCGCGTGTGGTGGCTGTCGTACGGCGCCCGACCCGTGGCCGGGACCGTGGACAGGCCCGAACTGGCCTTCCTCGCCGGGCCGGTCGAGGTCGCCCCGCAGGAGTCCGCCCTGACCGGACACTGGCTGGATCTCCCCGACGGCGACCTCACCGGCTGGGCCGGACACGTGGCCGCGATCGTCGGCGCAGCACGCCGCGCGGAACAGTCCGGCGGCCCGGCTCTGCCCCGGCAGGTCGCGCTGCGGCAGGGCTACTGGTGGCGTCCAGGCACCGTACCCGTGGCCGAGACGGCCGACCCGCGCCCCCTGCCCGTACCGTCCGACGAGGACACCGTCCATCTGATCCTCGGTGGCACGGGCGGCATAGGCCGCGCCATCGCCGCATGGCTGCTGGAACACACCCGCAGCCGCGTCCTGCTGCTGTCGAGAAACCCGCGGCTGCCCGCCGAACTGACCCCTTGGGCGGACCGCGTCGGCCTCGTCCCGGCCGATCTGGCCGTCCAGCCCGTCCAAGACATAGCGGCGGCCGTCGCCGAGCACACCCCGCGCCTGGACGGGATCGTCCACGCGGCGGGCCTCGGCTTCGGAGGACTGCTCGTACGCCGCGACGCCACGGCGATGCGCGACGCCGCCGCGGCCCGGGACAGGGGCGCCCTCGTCGTGGAGCACCTGATCGAGCGCTTCCGGCCGGAACTCGCGGTCTACTGCTCCTCCATGTCCGCCCTCCTCGGGGGTGTGGGCCAGAGCGACTACGCGGCAGGCGCGAGCCTGCTCGACGGCTTCGCCCACCACCGCGCCACGGAAACGGAGACGACGGTCCGCCTCGCCATCGACTGGGACATCTGGCGCGAGACCGGAATGGCGACACAGGTCGCGAACCCCGACCGCCGCCATCAGGCGCACCTGGAAGTCGGCCTGACAGTCGAGGAAGGCAAAGCGGTCTTCGGCCGGGCCCTGGCCCTGCAACTGCCGCAACTCCTCGTCTCCACCACCGACCTCGACCTCTCCCGCTCCTTCTACGCACCCGCCGACGCCGGCCGGGTGCAGCAGCCCTCCTCACCGTCCGAACCGGCACATCGCACGGACGAGGCGGCCGCCCGGGTCGAGGACGGCGCCGAAGAGCGAGCCCGCGCCATGACCCGCGTGATCCAGGACCTGCTGGGCGTGGACCGACTGGACCCGGAGGACTCCCTGTACGACCTGGGCGCCGACTCGCTGATGATGATCAGCCTGATCGTCCAGATCGAGGACGACTTCGGTGTCGCGTTCGAGCTGGGCTCCTTCAGCCACCGGGTCAGCCTCGCCGAGATCCTCAAACACCTCGACGCGGCCCTCGCACCCGCCGGGACGGACGCGGCCGAGAGCACCGAAACACCGGTGGGGGTCGAGATCTGGCAGGAAGGGACCGGACCGGACGTCCTGTGCCTGATACACCCCGTGGGTGGAGACATCCAGGCCTACCGGTCCCTGGCCGCAGCGCTCGGCCCCGTACCGACCGTGTGCCTGATCGCCGACCCGGCACTGCGCGACAGCACGCTGCCCGCGTGGACACTGACCGAACGCGCCCGCCACTACGACGCGGCACTCCGCGCCCGCTTCGGCAGCCCCGACCACCGGATCCACCTCGCCGGATGGTCGTACGGAGCCAGAGTGGCCATGGAGATGGCCGCCCTCGCCGAATCCGCCGGTCAGCGGGTGGAGACGCTCCACCTCCTTGATCCGCCACCGCCGCGGGCGGACGCGCTGGTCGCCGCCTACGACGAGACCCACCTCGAGAAGGTGTTCGCCGCCGAACTCGGCACCGCGGCCTCACCGGTGTCGGCCGAACACGCGCAGGCGTACGCCGACAGACTGGCCCGCTGCTGCCGGGCCAACCTGCGCAGCCTGGGCGAGCACCAGGTCCGGCCGCTCGCCTCCGTCCCCACGTTCCTGTGGCTGGCCGAACTGCCCACAGCCGGTATGCCCGCACCTGGTGATCCGGGGGAGACGGACCGGCAGTGGAGCGCCTGCCTGCCCTCCACCGCCGTACGGCGCACCCTGCCCACGGACCACTACGGCATCGTCGCCCCGCCCCATGTGAACGCGGTGGCCGAGACCATCACCGCGGCGCTGACCGGCCCGGTGCTCGACCGAGACCTGTAACCCCACCCCCCTCCGGAGGATGTCATGGAGTCATACGAGCGCGAAGCACTGGAAGCGGTGACCACACGGCCCGTGCACCCCTACCGCACGCTCACCGCCGAACGGATCACCCCCGTGCTGGGAGCGGAGATCGGCGGTGTCGACCTGTCGCAGGAGCTCTCCGCGGAGCAACTGGAGGAGATACGCACCGCGTTCCGCGACCATCACGTCCTCGTCTTCCGCGACCAGACGATCACCGCCGAGGACCACAAGCGCTTCGCCTCGGCCTTCGGTGAGCTGCGCGCCGTCAGCCCGCCGCCGCCCGAGGGCGACCCCTACATCCTGGAGATCCGTACGACGTCGGCCGCGGCGAACGTGGCGGGCAACGGCTGGCACGCCGACGGCACCGCCGACGCCGAACCGTCCCTGGGATCGATGCTCTACATCACCGAGATCCCCGAACCCGGGTGCGGCGGCGACACCCTCTTCGCCAACATGCACCTGGCCTACGACATGCTCTCGCCCGCCATGCGCTCCCTGCTCGACCCGCTCACCGCCATCCACGACGGCGCCCAGGCCCTCGCGGGCTACACCCTGCCCCCGGACTACGTCGTCCCCAAGAGCGAACACCCGCTCGTGGCCCGCCACCCCGAGACGGACCGCAAGCTGCTCTACGTCAACAAGGCGTACACCAGCCGCATCCCGCAGCTCGCGGCCGACGAGAGCCGGGCGCTGCTCGACATGCTCTTCGACATGATCGCCCGCAGGCCGGTCCTGCACTGCCGCGTCCGCTGGACCCCGGGCACCCTCGTCTTCTGGGACAACCGCTGCGTGCAGCACCACGCGACGTACGACTACTACCCCTACGCCCGCTACGGCCAGCGCGTCGCCATCAACGGCGGCCCCGTCAAGGCCTGACGGCGCACTCAGTACTGGCGTCCGTGGGCGGCCCGCGCGGGGCCGGGCCCCCGGGGGGGGGGCGGCGAGGGGGGCCGCGGGGGCCCGCCGGAGCATCAGGGTGGGGCGAGTCCCCGCGCGTGGGTTGCGTGGCC
>NZ_JBEYWV010000043.1:0-85436 GCF_040644575.1 Streptomyces sp. NPDC046939 | reverse complement strand
GAGGCGGACGCCGACACGGGGCCCGTCCACACGCCCACGCCCGCCTGACCCGGCGGGGGGGGGGGGCGGGGCCCCCCCCCCCGCGCCCCCGCTCTCACAGCGAAGGCTTATGCCGATCGAACGGTCAACAGCGGCGCCCGTACGGCACAATGACCCTGCCCGAGGCCACCCCTCACCTACGGATCGGCGTGATGAGCAAGACGACGAGGACCGCGACGTCCGCGACAGCAAGCGACAGCGTCTCCCACGACAGCGGCGCCGTGGCCGCCCCGCGCACGGTCGGCGGCAGCCGCGCCCTCGCGCTGCTCCTGGTGCTCACCGGGGCGGCGGGCGTGCTCGCCGCGTGGGTCATCACGCTCGACAAGTTCAAGCTCCTGGAGGACCCGCACTTCACGCCGGGCTGCTCCATCAACCCGGTCATCTCCTGCGGCTCGATCATGAAGAGCGACCAGGCGTCGGTCTTCGGCTTCCCGAACCCGATGCTCGGCCTGGTCACCTACGCCATCGTGATCTGCGTCGGCATGAGCCTGCTCGCCGGGGCCCGCTTCCCGCGCTGGTACTGGCTGGTCTTCAACGCGGGCTGCCTCTTCGGTGTCGGCTTCGTCACCTGGCTCCAGTTCCAGTCCCTGTACCGGATCAACGCGCTGTGCCTGTGGTGCTGCCTCGCCTGGGTCGCCACGATCCTGATGTTCTGGTACGTCACGTCGCTCAACGTCCGCAACGACTTCCTGCCGGCGCCGCGCTGGCTCAAGACGTTCTTCGCGGACTTCACCTGGGCGCTGCCCGTCGTGCACGTCGGCATCGTCGCCGTCCTGATCTTCACGCGCTGGGGCGACAAGCTCTGGGCCTGACCGCCGTCGGCCGGGTTGTCAGTGGCGTGACATAGGGTTTTGGACGTGGAGCCCGACCTGTTCACCGCCGCAGCCGAAGACCGCCAGGAGAAGGACCCGTCCGCGAGCCCCCTGGCCGTCCGGATGCGCCCGCGCACCCTCGACGAAGTCGTCGGCCAGCAGCACCTCCTCAAGCAGGGCTCGCCGCTGCGCCGCCTGGTCGGCGAGGGCGGCTCCGGCCCGGCCGGGGCGTCGTCGGTGATCCTGTGGGGCCCGCCCGGCACCGGCAAGACGACGCTCGCGTACGTGGTCTCCAAGGCCACCAACAAGCGGTTCGTGGAGCTGTCCGCGATCACCGCGGGCGTCAAGGAGGTCCGCGCCGTCATCGAGGGCGCCCGGCGCGCGATGGGCGGCCACGGCAAGGAGACCGTCCTCTTCCTCGACGAGATCCACCGCTTCAGCAAGGCCCAGCAGGACTCGCTGCTCCCGGCCGTGGAGAACCGCTGGGTGACCTTGATCGCGGCGACGACGGAGAACCCGTACTTCTCGGTGATCTCCCCGCTCCTCTCCCGCTCCCTCCTGCTCACCCTCGAACCCCTCACCGACGACGACCTGCGCGCCCTGCTGGCCCGCGCGCTGACCGAGGAGCGCGGCCTCGGCGAAGCCCTGACGCTCGACGAGGACGCGGAGGAACACCTGCTCCGGGTCGCGGGCGGGGACGCGCGCCGCGCGCTGACCGCCCTGGAGGCGGCGGCGGGCGCGGCGCTCGACAAGGGGGAGGCGTCCATCACGCTCGAGACCGTCGAGGAGAGCGTGAACCGCGCGGCGGTGAAGTACGACCGCGACGGCGACCAGCACTACGACGTGGCGAGCGCCCTGATCAAGTCGATCCGCGGCTCGGACGTGGACGCGGCCCTGCACTACCTGGCCCGCATGATCGAGGCCGGCGAGGACCCGCGCTTCATCGCCCGCCGCCTCATGATCTCCGCCAGCGAGGACATCGGCCTGGCCGATCCCACGGCGCTGCCCACGGCGGTCGCTGCCGCCCAGGCCGTCGCCATGATCGGCTTCCCCGAGGCCGCGCTCACCCTGAGCCACGCCACCATCGCCCTCGCCCTCGCCCCGAAGTCCAACGCGGCGACGACCGCGATCGGCGCCGCCATGGAGGACGTACGCAAGGGGCTCGCCGGGCCGGTGCCGCCGCACCTGCGCGACGGCCACTACAAGGGCGCCGCCAAGCTCGGCCACGCGCAGGGCTATGTGTACCCGCACGACGTGCCCGGCGGCATCGCGGCCCAGCAGTACGCCCCGGACGCCATCGCCGGGCGCCGCTACTACGAGCCCACGCGCTACGGCGCGGAGGCGCGGTACGCGGACGTGGTGGAGCGCGTCAGGGAGCGGCTGCGCGGGGAGTCCGGCGCCTGAGCGGGGCCGCGCGGTGATCCGGCCCCGCGCCATCCGGTAGACTCGCCAGAAGTGCTGCGTCCCGCGCCCGGTGTCCCGAAAGGGAGACCGGCACCACCAGAGCGGGGCATCCAGCCGGGTCCCCCACACCGTCAGGCAAGGGGATCCAGGAGCGTCGCGCACCTTCGAAGGTGTCGCGGGCAGCCCACCACCCCCCGGATCCGGGACCAGGTCGGTGGGCCACTCGCGTGCTGCACGTACGTGCCCAGCCCCGGGAGCGGCTGCCCTGCCCGTCCTTGTGACGCGGAGGGTTTCCCGGACTGCGGATGCGACCTCCCCGAACCCTGGTGAAGCCGTATTCGCATCGAAAACATGAGGTGTTTGGTTCATGACGAACCAGTCCCGCCCCAAGGTCAAGAAGTCGCGTGCCCTCGGCATCGCGCTGACCCCGAAGGCCGTCAAGTACTTCGAGGCCCGCCCCTACCCGCCGGGTGAGCACGGCCGCGGCCGCAAGCAGAACTCGGACTACAAGGTCCGTCTGCTCGAGAAGCAGCGTCTGCGCGCGCAGTACGACATCAGCGAGAAGCAGATGGCCCGCGCCTACGACCGCGCCAAGAAGGCCGAGGGCAAGACCGGCGAGGCCCTGGTCATCGAGCTGGAGCGTCGTCTCGACGCCCTGGTCCTGCGTTCGGGCATCGCCCGCACGATCTACCAGGCCCGTCAGATGGTCGTCCACGGCCACATCGAGGTCAACGGCACCAAGGTCGACAAGCCGTCGTTCCGCGTCCGTCCCGACGACGTCGTGATGGTCCGCGAGCGCAGCCGCGAGAAGCCGCTGTTCCAGGTCGCGCGTGAGGGTGGCTTCGCCGCCGACGGCGAGACCCCGCGTTACCTCCAGGTCAACCTGAAGGCCCTGGCCTTCCGCCTGGACCGTGACCCGAACCGCAAGGAGATCCCCGTGATCTGCGACGAGCAGCTCGTCGTCGAGTACTACGCCCGCTGACCGACCGGCGGACGTAGCTCACCCTGCGTTTCAGCCCGTCGCCTCCCCGTCGTTCACGTACGGGAAGGCGGCGGGTTCACGCTTTTCCAGGGCCTTCGCGAGCGCGGGCCGCACCGTCGCCGGGAGCCGGTTGCGCTCGCCCTGGCCGAGCGCCCGGGCCACGGCCTCGTCGTGCCCGAGCCGCTCGCCCGCCCGCGCCAGCTCGTCGAAGCGGACATCACCCAGGGTCGCGCGGGCCCGCGTCTCGCACAGTCGGTGCGGCTCGTTGTAGTGGTCCGAGCCGAACAGCGGAAGCCCGACCGACGGCCAGATCCCGCCCGCCGCGCCTTGCAGCACCGCCGCCTCCGCGGCGTCCCCCTCCGCGAGGGTGACCAGCGCGAGCAGCTCCATCGAGAGCACCGTGCCCAGCAGGTCGTGGAACTCGTGGTCGATGGCCAGGCACTCCTCCAGGAGCTGCCGCGCCCGCGGCAGGTCGCCCTTGTGCCAGGACTCGTAGGCCAGGACGTAGAGCGCGTAGGACAGGGTCCAGCGCTCGCCGTGGTCCTCGCAGACCTGGCGCACCTCCTCGCACAGCGCCACGGCCTGCTCCAGGTCGCCCTGGAACGCCACCGCCATCGCCAGCTCCACCTGGCCCATCAGCACATTGCTGTTCAGCTCGCCGATCTCGCGGTAGCTCGCGAGGGCCGCCCGCAGCAGCCGCTCGGCGCGCGGCAGGTCGTCCGAGATCAGCGCCAGGCAGCCGGTGCGGTGCACCGCGTAGGCGAGGGCCGTGGCGTCCCCGCGGTGCTCCGCCTCGTCGTGGCACTCCTGGAGCGCCGCGAGCGCGGGCACGGTGTCGCCCTGGAGCACCGCCACGTAACCGAGCACCCACAGCGCCTTCAGACGTGAGGGGCCGTAGTCCGGCGGGTCCTCCCCGTCGACCGGGTCGTCCAGCTCGACGCTGCGGTCCAGCCAGTGCCGCCCCTCCATGAGCCGCCCGCAGCCCGCCCAGTAGAACCACAGCGTGCTCGCCAGGTACTGGCCCAGATGCGTCTCGCCCGGCTCGGTCAGGCAGAACTCCAGGGCCGCCCGCAGGTTCGGCAGCTCCACGTCGACACGGGCCGCGACCTCGCTCTGGCGCGGCGAGAACCAGTCCAGCTCGCACCAGGTGGCGAGGCCCAGGTACCAGTCGCGGTGACGGCGCCGCATCCGGCCCGCGTCACCGATCTGCTCCAGCCACTCGGCCCCGTACGCGCGCACCGTGTCGAGCATGCGGTAGCGGACCCCGGCGCGTGACTCCTCGCGGATCACCACGGACTGGGTGAGCAGTTCGTGCAGCGCGTCCAGGACCGTTTCCGCGGGCAGCCCCTCGCCGGAGCAGATGTACTCGGCGGCCTCCAGGTCGAACTGCCCGGCGAAGACGGAGAGCCGCGCCCACAGCAGCCGCTCCTGCGCCGTGCACAGCTCGTGGCTCCAGCCGATCGCGGTGCGCAGCGTCTGGTGGCGGGGCAGCGCGTCCCGGCTGCCGCCCGTGAGCAGCCGGAACCGGTCGTCGAGCCGCTCCATGAGCTGCCCGGGGGAGAGCGCCCTGAGGCGTCCGGCCGCCAGCTCCACCGCGAGCGGCAGGCAGTCCAGGCGCCGGCAGACCTCCAGGACGTCGGCGCCCTGCCCGTCGTCCAGGGTGAAGCCGGGCAGCAGGGCCCGCGCCCGGTCCGCGAACAGCTCCACCGCGTCCTGTGGGGTCAGCGGCGCCAGCGGGAACAGGTGCTCGCCCTCCAGCGCCAGCGGCCTGCGGCCCACCGCGAGGACCCGCAGGGCCGGCGCGGCCCGCAGCAGGTCCCGGACGAGCGAGGCGCAGGCGTCCACCAGGTGTTCGTAGCCGTCGACGATCAGCAGGAGGCGGCGCTCGGCGAGATGGTCGACGAGGACGCGGCGGGGCGCCCGGGTGGTGTGGTCGGTGAGGCCGAGCGCCTCGACGAGCGTGTACTCGACGAGGTCGGGGTCGCGGACGGCGGCGAGGTCGACACGCCACACGCCGTCCTCGCGCAGGTGTCCGGGCGTCCGGGCGGCGACGTGCGCGGCGAAGCGGGACTTGCCGACGCCGCCCGCGCCGGTGACCGTCACCAGGCGGGCGGTCTCCAATGTCCCGCGCAGGGCGCCGAGTTCGGCCGCGCGGCCGACGAATCGGTTCATCTCCGGGGGCAGATTGCCGGGGCGTGGGGGACCGGCGGGCAGGCCGTCGGGGCGCGGAAGGCGTCGCATGAGGTACGGAGCGTACCCATCCGTAAGCGTTCCGTACAATCGCATCTGCCGAAACGTTCGCTGACGCCGCCGGAATGCGGTACGGAGCGCGGCGCGGGGCGCGATAGGCTCGGGGGACGACTTTTCGATGACGACGTTCGACGACGGCGATGTCCGGCCGATCGGCTGATCGAGTGTCCGACGACTGACGACTAGGGAGCGGTGCCGAGTGTCCGGTGGAGAGGTGGCCGGGATCCTGGTGGCCGTCTTCTGGGCGATCCTGGTCTCCTTCCTCGCGGTGGCCCTCGCGAGGCTGGCCCAGACGCTCAGGGCGACCACCAAGCTGGTCGCGGACGTGACCGACCAGGCCGTCCCGCTGCTCGCCGACGCCTCCACCGCGGTGCGCTCGGCGCAGACCCAGATCGACCGCGTCGACGCCATCGCCTCGGACGTCCAGGAGGTCACGTCGAACGCGTCGGCGCTCTCCTCCACCGTGGCCTCCACCTTCGGCGGTCCGCTCGTGAAGGTGGCCGCGTTCGGATACGGGGTACGCCGGGCCATCGGGGGGCGCGGCAAGGACGCCCCCGTCAAGCAGGCCCGCCGCACCGTGATCGTGGGGCGCCCGGTGTCCGAGGCGCGTCGCACCCGGCGGGCCGACCGGAATAAGAGGGACTGACCCGAGCGATGTTCCGTCGTACGTTCTGGTTCACCACGGGCGCAGCCGCCGGTGTGTGGGCCACCACCAAGGTCAACCGCAAGATCAAGCAGCTCTCGCCCGAGAGCCTGGCCGTCCAGGCCGCCAACAAGGCGGTCGAGGCCGGTCACAGGATCAAGGACTTCGCCCTCGACGTCCGCGCCAACATGGCCGACCGCGAGGCCGAGCTCGGCGACGCGCTGGGTCTGACCGGACCGGCCGCGGAGGAACTGCCCGAGCGCCGCTACACGATCCTCGACAAGCGCGCCGGGGCAGCACCCAAACCCCTAGAGAACACGCACTACACCAACCGGAATGAGGACCACTGATGGAGTCGGCAGAAATCCGTCGCCGCTGGCTGAGCTTCTTCGAGGAGCGTGGCCACAAGGTCGTGCCCTCGGCGTCGCTCATCGCGGACGACCCGACTCTGCTGCTCGTCCCGGCGGGCATGGTCCCCTTCAAGCCGTACTTCCTGGGTGAGGTCAAGCCGCCCGCGCCGCGCGCCACCAGCGTGCAGAAGTGCGTGCGCACGCCCGACATCGAAGAGGTCGGCAAGACCACGCGCCACGGCACGTTCTTCCAGATGTGCGGCAACTTCTCCTTCGGCGACTACTTCAAGGAAGGCGCCATCAAGTACGCCTGGGAGCTGCTGACCACGCCCCAGGACAAGGGTGGCTACGGCCTGGAGCCGGAGAAGCTCTGGATCACCGTCTACCTCGACGACGACGAGGCCGAGCGCATCTGGCACGAGGTCGTCGGCGTGCCGAAGGAGCGCATCCAGCGCCTCGGCAAGAAGGACAACTTCTGGTCCATGGGCGTGCCCGGCCCGTGCGGCCCCTGCTCCGAGATCAACTACGACCGCGGCCCCGAGTTCGGCGAAGAGGGCGGCCCGGCGGTCAACGACGAGCGCTACGTGGAGATCTGGAACCTGGTCTTCATGCAGTACGAGCGCGGCCAGGGCATCGGCAAGGAGGACTTCGAGATCCTCGGCGACCTGCCGTCGAAGAACATCGACACGGGTCTGGGTCTCGAGCGTCTCGCCATGATCCTCCAGGGCGTACAGAACATGTACGAGACCGACACCCTGTGCGTCGTCATGGACAAGGCCACTGAGCTGACCGGCGTCCGCTACGGCGACAAGCACGACACCGACGTGTCGCTGCGCGTGGTCGCCGACCACATCCGTACGTCCGCCATGCTCATCGGCGACGGCGTCACGCCGGGCAACGAGGGCCGTGGCTACGTCCTGCGCCGCATCATGCGCCGCGCCATCCGCAACATGCGCCTCCTCGGCGCCACGGGCCCGGTCGTGAACGACCTGATCGGTGTCGTCATCGAGACGATGGGTCAGCAGTACCCGGAGCTGATCACCGACCGCAAGCGCATCGAGACCGTCGCCCTCGCCGAGGAGGCCGCGTTCCTCAAGGCGCTCAAGGGCGGCACGAACATCCTCGACACCGCCGTCGCCGAGACCAAGGCGGCCGGCAAGACGGTGCTCGCCGGTGACCAGGCGTTCCTGCTCCACGACACATGGGGCTTCCCGATCGACCTCACCCTGGAGATGGCCGCCGAGCAGGGCCTCTCCGTGGACGAGGACGGCTTCCGGCGCCTGATGAAGGAGCAGCGCGAGCGGGCCAAGGCCGACGCGCAGGCCAAGAAGACCGGCCACGCCGACCTGGGGGCCTACCGCGAGATCGCGGACGCCGCCGGTGCCACGGACTTCATCGGCTACTCCTCGACGTCCGGCGAGTCCACCGTCGTCGGCCTCCTGGTCAACGGCGTCTCCTCGCCCGCCGCCACCGAGGGCGACGAGGTCGAGGTCGTCCTCGACCGCACCCCGTTCTACGCCGAGGGCGGCGGCCAGATCGGTGACACTGGCCGCATCAAGCTGGACAGCGGCGCCGTCATCGAGGTCCGCGACTGCCAGAAGCCCGTGCCGGGCGTCTACGTCCACAAGGGCGTCGTCCAGGTCGGCGAGGTGACCGTCGGCGCCTCCGCGCAGGCCGTCATCGACGTGACCCGGCGCCGGGCCATCGCCCGCGCCCACTCCGCGACGCACCTGACCCACCAGGCGCTGCGCGACGCGCTCGGCCCGACGGCCGCCCAGGCCGGTTCGGAGAACCAGCCGGGCCGCTTCCGCTTCGACTTCGGCTCGCCCTCCGCCGTGCCCACGGCCGTGATGACCGACGTCGAGCAGAAGATCAACGAGGTCCTGGCGCGCGAGCTGGACGTGCAGGCCGAGGTCATGTCGATCGACGAGGCCAAGAAGCAGGGCGCCATCGCCGAGTTCGGCGAGAAGTACGGCGAGCGCGTCCGCGTCGTCACCATCGGCGACTTCTCCAAGGAGCTGTGCGGCGGCACCCACGTGCACAACACCGCCCAGCTCGGCCTGGTCAAGCTGCTCGGCGAGTCGTCCATCGGCTCCGGCGTGCGCCGCATCGAGGCCCTTGTCGGCGTCGACGCGTACAACTTCCTCGCCAAGGAGCACACGGTCGTCGCCCAGCTCCAGGAGCTGGTCAAGGGCCGTCCCGAGGAGCTGCCGGAGAAGATCTCCGCGATGCTCGGCAAGCTGAAGGACGCCGAGAAGGAGATCGAGAAGTTCCGCGCCGAGAAGGTCCTCCAGGCCGCGGGCGGGCTCGCCGACTCCGCCAAGGACGTCCGCGGTGTGGCGCTCGTCACCGGCCAGGTCCCCGACGGCACCACCGCCGACGACCTGCGCAAGCTGGTCCTCGACGTGCGGGGCCGCATCCAGGGCGGCCGCGCCGCCGTCGTGGCCCTGTTCACGACGGTCAACGGCAAGCCGCTCACGGTCATCGCCACCAACGACGCCGCGCGCGACCGCGGCCTCAAGGCCGGTGACCTGGTCCGCACCGCCGCCAAGACGCTCGGCGGCGGTGGCGGCGGCAAGCCGGACGTCGCCCAGGGCGGCGGGCAGAACGCGGCGGCGATCGGCGACGCCATCGACGCCGTCGAGCGCCTCGTCCGGGAGACGGCCAACTGATGCGCAGAGGCCGCCGGCTGGCGATCG
Source organism: Streptomyces sp. NPDC046939 (assembly GCF_040644575.1). Lineage (NCBI taxonomy): Bacteria > Bacillati > Actinomycetota > Actinomycetes > Kitasatosporales > Streptomycetaceae > Streptomyces > Streptomyces sp. NPDC046939. The sequence goes on along the minus strand of NZ_JBEYWV010000043.1, from coordinate 76,257 downwards.
ACGTCGGGGACGCCCGGATCGGGGTCGCGTCCTGCGACCCCGACGGGATCCTCGCCACCCCTGTCGAGACGGTGCCGGGGCGTGACGTCCCGGCCGCCCACCGGCGGCTGCGCGCGCTCGTCGAGGAGTACGAGCCGATCGAGGTCGTCGTCGGCCTCCCGCGCTCCCTCAAGGGGGGCGAGGGCCCGGCGGCCACCAAGGTCCGCGCCTTCACGGCCGAGCTGGCGCGGGGCATCGCACCCGTCCCCGTACGACTAGTGGACGAGAGGATGACCACAGTGACGGCGAGCCAGGGGCTGCGCGCCTCGGGCGTGAAGTCCAAGAAGGGCCGCTCCGTCATCGACCAGGCGGCTGCGGTCATCATCCTGCAGCAGGCGTTGGAGTCCGAACGGGCGTCGGGGGCTCCTCCGGGCGAGGGCGTCGAAGTGGTTGTCTGATCGCGATACGGTAACGTTCCGCGCGACCGGCGGCGTTCGAACAGCCGCCGCACAGCATCAAGAGGCGGAACGGTTTCCCTAGCGACCGATCGGACTCGGGATTCGGACCCGGACTCCCCCCGCCTCGCGGCTTGTAGGGGATCGATGACTGAGTATGGCCGGGGCCAGGGCTCCGAACCGTGGCACCCCGAGGATCCCCTGTACGGGGACCAGGGGTGGGGGCAGCAGGCCGGACACGGCCAGCCTGCCTACGGCGGCCAGGGCGGTTACGACCCGCAGCAGCCGCAGCAGCAGGGCTACGAGGGCGACTGGGGCGGCGGCCACCAGCCCGGACACGGCCAGGACGCCGGATATCCCCAGCCCCAGGGCTACGGCCAGGACGCCGGGTACGGCTACCCGCAGAACCAGGGCTACGGCCAGGACCCCGGCTACGGGCAGCAGGCGTACGGCGGGCAGCAGCAGGGCAACTGGGACGCCACCGCCGCGCAGGGCCAGCCCCCCTACGTCGCCGACCCGACGGACCCCTACAACACCGGGCGTACGGCCGGCTTCGGCGGGGAGCAGCCCGACTACTACGACACACCGGGCGCTTATCCACCGCCCGAGCCCCCGGGCCGGCGCCGCGCGCCCGAGGCCGCGCCGGAGGAGAGCGAGTGGGACGCGGGCCCCGACCAGGGCGAACACGCGTTCTTCAGCGGCGACGACGGCGAGGACGACGAGGGCGCGGGCCGGGGCGAGCGCAGGGGCCGCGGCGAGAAGAAGCCGAAGAAGCGCCGCAGCGGCTGTGCCTGTCTGGTCCTGACCGTGGTCTTCGCGGCCGGTGTCGGCGGCGTCGGCTACTTCGGCTACCAGTTCTACCAGGACAAGTTCGGCGCGGCGCCCGACTACGCGGGCCAGGGCAACGGCGAGACGGTCAGCGTCGTCATCCCCAAGGGCGCGGGCGGCTACGCCATCGGCCAGGCGCTCAAGGACGCCGGGGTCGTGCAGAGCGTCGACGCGTTCGTCGCCGCGCAGTCGGCCGACCCCAAGGGCCAGACGATCCAGGCGGGTGCCTATCTGCTGGAGAAGCAGATGTCGGCGGCGAGCGCGGTCGACCTGATGCTCAGCCCGAAGGGCCGCGCGAACCTGACGATCCCGGAGGGCATGCGCAACGTCGTCGTCTACGAGAGGATCGACGAGAAGCTGAAGCTGGCCAAGGGCACCACGGCGAAGGTCGCCAAGAGCGAGTACAAGAGCTTCGGCCTGCCCGACTGGGCGCTGAACCACCCCAACGTGAAGGACCCCCTCGAAGGCTTCCTCTTCCCGTCGAGCTACGCGGCCGCCAAGGGCATGAAGCCCGAGGAAGTGCTGCGCCAGATGGTCGAACAGGCCAACGACCGCTACCAGAAGCTGGACCTCGCGGGGAAGGCCGACAGCCTCGGCCTGGAGAGCCCCTGGCAGGTCCTGACCGTGGCCAGCCTCGTCCAGGCCGAGGGCAAGACGCACGACGACTTCCGCCGCATGGCGGAGGTGGTCTACAACCGCCTCAAGCCGACGAACACGGAGACCAACCAGCTCCTCCAGTTCGACTCGACGTACAACTACCTGAAGAAGCAGAGCAAGATCAATATCGGGACGTCCGAGATCAACAAGGACAAGGACCCGTACAACACCTATACGACCAAGGGCCTGCCGCCGGGACCGATCGACAACCCGGGAGACGAGGCGTTCGAGGCGACCCTCGACCCGACGAGCGACGGCTGGATGTACTTCGTCGCCACCGACGGCATGGACAAGACGGAGTTCGCGAAGACGCACGCCGACTTCGAGAGGCTGAGGGACAAGTTCAATGCCAGCCAGCACGACTGACCGGCGCAGGGCGGCCGTCCTCGGCTCACCGATCGCCCACTCGCTCTCCCCGCGGCTCCACACCGCCGCGTACGAGGCGCTGGGCCTCACCGACTGGACGTACGACCGCTTCGAGGTCGACGAGGCGGGCATCGCGGAGTTCTTCGCCGGGCTCGGGCCCGAGTGGGCCGGGCTCTCGCTGACCATGCCGCTCAAGCGGGCCGTCATACCGCTCCTCGACGGCATCACCGACACCGCGGCGTCGGTCGAGGCCGTGAACACCGTCGTCCTCCACGCCGACGGGCGCAGGACCGGCGACAACACCGACATCCCCGGCCTCGTGGCCGCGCTGCACGAGCAGGGCGTCGACAAGGTGGCCTCGGCCGCGATCCTCGGCGCGGGCGCCACCGCCTCCTCGGCGCTCGCCGCGCTCGCCCGGATCTGCTCCGGCGAGGTCGTCGCCTACGTGCGCAGCGAGCGGCGGGCCGAGGAGATGCGCGGCTGGGGCGAGCGGCTCGGCGTCTCGGTGCGCACGGCCGACTGGGCGGACGCGGCGGACGCGTTCGAGGCGCCGCTCGTGATCTCCACGACACCCAAGGGCGGCACCGACCATCTGACGGAGAAGCTGCCCGCGCGCGTGGGCACGCTGTTCGACGTGGTCTACGACCCCTGGCCGACGCCCCTCGCGGCGGCCTGGCAGCGGCGCGACGGCGCGGTGCTCAGCGGCCTCGACCTCCTCGTGCACCAGGCCGTCTTCCAGTTCGAGCAGTTCACGGGCGAGACCAGGCCCGTGCTCGCCGCCATGCGCGAGGCGGGCCTGCGCGCGCTCGGCTGACGCGGGTCCGCAGGGCGGACAGGGCGACGAGGCGCCCGCGCGGCATGGGAGGATCGGGAACACACGGTCGGACCGGGCCGCGCTCGGCGCCCGCCCGAAGAGCCGTAACGCAGAGCGCGAGCATGAGGAGCACCGTTGAGCAGGTTGCGCTGGCTGACCGCGGGGGAGTCGCACGGACCCGCACTTGTCGCGACGCTGGAGGGGCTTCCCGCCGGCGTTCCGATCACCACGGAGATGGTGGCGGACCACCTGGCCAGGCGGCGGCTCGGCTATGGGCGCGGCGCGCGGATGAAGTTCGAGCGCGACGAGGTCACGTTCCTGGGCGGCGTCCGGCACGGGCTGACCCTCGGTTCGCCGGTCGCGGTGATGGTCGGCAACACCGAGTGGCCCAAGTGGGAACAGGTCATGGCGGCCGACCCGGTCGACCCGGCGATCCTCGCGGACCTGGCGCGCAACGCGCCGCTGACCCGGCCCCGGCCCGGCCACGCGGACCTCGCGGGCATGCAGAAGTACGGCTTCGACGAGGCGCGGCCGATCCTGGAGCGGGCCTCGGCGCGGGAGACCGCCGCCCGGGTGGCGCTCGGCGCGATCGCCCGGTCGTACCTGAAGGAGACGGCCGGGATCGAGATCGTCTCCCACGTCGTGGAGCTGTGCTCGGTGAAGGCGCCGCAGGGCGTGTACCCGACCCCGGCGGACGTGGAGCGGCTGGACGCCGACCCGTTGCGCTGCCTGGACGCCGACGCCTCCAAGGCGATGGTGGCCGAGGTCGACCAGGCCCACAAGGACGGCGACACCCTGGGCGGCGTCGTCGAGGTCCTCGCCTACGGCGTGCCGGTGGGCCTGGGCTCGCACGTGCACTGGGACCGCAAGCTCGACGCCCGCCTCGCCGGCGCGCTGATGGGCATCCAGGCGATCAAGGGCGTCGAGATCGGCGACGGCTTCGACCTCGCGCGCGTGCCGGGCTCCAAGGCGCATGACGAGATCGTGAAGACGGACGAGGGCATCCGCCGCGTCTCCGGCCGCGCGGGCGGCACCGAGGGCGGCCTGTCCACCGGTGAGCTGCTGCGCGTCCGCGCGGCGATGAAGCCGATCGCGACCGTCCCGCGCGCGCTGAAGACCGTCGACGTGGCCACGGGCGAGGCCGCGCAGGCCCACCACCAGCGCTCCGACGTCTCCGCCGTGCCCGCGGCCGGGATCGTCGCCGAGGCGATGGTCGCCCTCGTCATCGCGGATGCCGTGGCCGAGAAGTTCGGCGGCGACAGCGTCACCGAGACCCGGCGCAATGTGACGTCGTACCTCGACAACCTCCAGATCCGGTGAGCGGCCCGACCGTCGTCCTCGTCGGACCGATGGGCGTGGGCAAGTCGACGGTGGGCGGACTGCTCGCCGAGCGGCTCGGCACCGGCTTCCGGGACACCGACGACGACATCGTGGCCGCGCAGGGCCGCGCCATCGCCGACATCTTCGTCGACGACGGCGAAGCGCACTTCCGCGCCCTGGAGAAGGCCGCCGTCGCGGCCGCGCTCGCCGAGCACACCGGCGTCCTCGCCCTCGGCGGCGGCGCGATCCTCGACGAGGGCACGCGCGCGCTGCTCGCCGGGCACCCTGTCGTCTACCTCTCGATGGACGTCGAGGAGGCGGCCAAGCGGACCGGCCTGAACGTGGCGCGGCCGCTGCTCGCCGTCAACCCGCGCAAGCAGTGGCGCGAGCTGATGGAGGCGCGGCGCCATCTGTACACCGAGGTGGCCGCGGTCGTCGTGGCCACCGACGGCCGTGACCCCGAGGAGGTCGCCGAGGCCGTCCTCGACGCACTGGAGTTGAAGCAGGCATGACTGACGAAGTGACCCGGATCCAGGTCGGCGGCACGGCCGGCACCGACCCGTACGAGGTCCTGATCGGCCGCCAACTCCTCGGCGAGCTGGGCTCCCTGATCGGCGACCGGGCCAAGCGGGTCGCCGTCATCCACCCCGAGGCGCTGGCCGAGACCGGCGAAGCGCTCCGCGCCGACCTCGCCGAGCAGGGCTACGAGGCCGTCGCCATCCAGGTGCCGAACGCCGAGGAGGCCAAGACCGCCGAGGTCGCCGCCTACTGCTGGAAGGCGCTCGGGCAGTCGAACTTCACCCGCTCCGACGTCGTCGTCGGCGTGGGCGGCGGCGCCACCACGGACCTCGCCGGGTTCGTCGCGGCGACCTGGCTGCGCGGCGTGCGCTGGATCGCCGTCCCCACCACCGTGCTCGCCATGGTGGACGCGGCGGTCGGCGGCAAGACCGGCATCAACACGGCCGAGGGCAAGAACCTCGTCGGCGCCTTCCATCCACCCGTCGGCGTGCTCTGCGACCTCGCCGCCCTCGACTCGCTCCCGGTGAACGACTACGTCTCCGGTCTTGCCGAGATCATCAAGGCCGGATTCATCGCCGACGAGCGCATCCTCGCACTCATCGAGGAGGACCCGCAGGCGGCGCGCACCCCGGCGGGCCCGCACACCGCCGAGCTGATCGAGCGCTCCATCAAGGTCAAGGCCGAGGTCGTCTCCAGCGACCTCAAGGAGGCGGGCCTGCGCGAGATCCTCAACTACGGGCACACCCTCGGGCACGCCATCGAGAAGAACGAGCGCTACAAGTGGCGTCACGGCGCCGCCGTCTCCGTCGGCATGCACTTCGCCGCCGAACTCGGCCGCCTCGCCGGGCGCCTGGACGACGCCACCGCCGACCGGCACCGCACCGTCCTCGAATCCGTCGGCCTCCCGCTGAGCTACCGCTACGACCAGTGGCCCAAGCTCCTGGAGAACATGAAGGTCGACAAGAAGTCCCGCGGCGACCTGCTGCGCTTCATCGTCCTCGACGGCCTCGGCAAGCCCACCGTCCTGGAGGGCCCGGACCCGGCCGTCCTCCTCGCCGCCTACGGTGAAGTGGCCGAATAATTCCGCTGGTCGCGTTCAGGGCACGTTGCGACCGCCCCGGCCGTTCACACAACGGCGGCCGGGGACGGTACCGTGCGGTAGCGCCCTGATCGCCGGCGCCCCAATGACGGTTGTACGAGACGGAGTGGCACCGGATGCAGCACGCAGTGGGATCTCCGCTGCCACCGCCCCACCGGCCGGGGCACGGAGCGGCCGGCCCCTGGCACGCCCCGCAGCAGGCGCAGCAGCACCCCGGAGCGCCCGGCTTCACCGGCGTCCCGCACCCGCCGGTCCCGCCGCACCCGCAGGCGGCGCAGGCCCCGCACCCGCAGGCCCCGCCGCCGCGCGACACCACCGGGCACGTCCAGCTCCCGCCCGGCGCCCCGGTCGCCGTGCCGAGCCCGCCGCCCTCGCAGGCGCCCGCCGACCCGGCGGCGACCACCCTCGCGGTGCTGCTCATCGGCCCCGCGGGCGCGGGCAAGACGAGCGTCGCCAAGTACTGGGCGGAGCGCCGCCGCGTCCCCACGGCCCACATCAGCCTGGACGACGTACGGGAGTGGGTGCGCTCGGGGTTCGCCGACCCGCAGACGGGGTGGAACGACAACAGCGAGGCGCAGTACCGTCTCGCCCGCCGCACCTGCGGCTTCGCCGCCCGTAACTTCCTGGCGAACGGGATCTCCTGCATCCTCGACGACGCCGTCTTCCCCGACCGCCCCGTCGTCGGCCTCGGCGGCTGGAAGCGGCACGTCGGACCCGGGCTGCTCCCCGTCGTCCTGCTGCCGGGCCTGGAGATCGTCCTGGAGCGCAACGCGCAGCGCAGCGGCAACCGCCGCCTCAGCGACGAGGAGGTCGCCGCGATCCACGGCCGGATGGCCGGCTGGTACGGCTCGGGGCTGCCGATCATCGACAACTCCCAGCTCGACGTGGCCGGTACGGCACAGGTCCTGGACGAGGTGCTCGCCCGCGCCATCGCGAGCCCGCCCCAGTGGTGATCCGGCGCGCGCAGGCGGCACCGCCCGTCCGGACGCGCTGAACCGGCCGCCCGGCGCCCCCGCTCGTACGTTGGCCTCATGGCAGAGGCGTACGCGGCACGACGGGACCGGCTCAGACAGCGCGCGACAGCGGGCGGCAGCGCGTCCGCGCTGGTGTCGCGCCCCGCCAACGTCCGCTATCTCACCGGGGCGGCCCCGCCCGACGCCGTGCTGCTCATCGGCCCGGACTCCGGCGGCAGCGGTGACGTCCTGCTCTGCGGACGCCGGCCCAGCGGGCAGCTCGCCGAGGGCCGCGCCGACGAGGAGCTGCGGGTGCAGGTCCTGACCGCGCCCGCCGGGGACCCGGCCGTCGCCGCCGCCGACCTGGCGCTCGCGCAGGGCGCCGACTCGCTCGCCGTCGAGGAGCATCATCTGACGATGGCCCGGCACCGCGCGATCGGCTCGGTCGCGCCGGGGCTGCTCCTCACCGACCTGAACAAGGCCGTCGAGCAGTTGCGCCTGGTCAAGGACGAGGAGGAGATCTCCTGTCTGCGGATCGCCGCCGAGATCGCCGACCAGGCGCTCGGTGAGCTCCTGGAGTCGATCCTCGTCGGCCGCACCGAGCGCCACCTCGCCCTCGAACTGGAGCGTCGACTTGTCGACCACGGCGCCGACGGCCCCGCCTTCCCCACGAGCGTGGGCACGGGACCGAACTCGGGGCTCGGCGCCCACCGGCCCAGCGACCGCCGCGTCGAGGAGGGCGACTTCCTCTCCGTCTGCCTGGGTGCCACCTACCGCGGCTACCGCTGCGAGGTCGGCCGGACCTTCGTCATCGGGACCTCGCCCGCGGACTGGCAGATCGAGCTGTACGACCTCGTCTTCGCCGCTCAGCGCCAGGGCCGGGAGTCGCTGCTGCCCGGCGTCGAGTGCCGCGAGGCGGACCGGGCCGCCCGGCACGTCCTGGACGCGGCGGGCCACGGCGCGGCCCTCCCACAGCTCACCGGACACGGGGTGGGGCTCGAAATCGACGAGGACCCGCAACTGGCCCCCGCCGCCATGGGTAAACTGGACGCTTGTGTGCCGGTCACCGTCGAACCGGGGGTCCACCTCCCGGGCCGGGGCGGTGTCCGGATCGATGACACGCTCGTCGTCCGCCCCGAGGCGGACGGCGGACCCGAGCTACTCACCATCACGACCAAGGAGCTGCTCGCGCTCTAGCTTGACGCTGAGCGCCTGCGCCGGGGTCGTCCACGTCAGTCCAGGAGATTGAAGCAACCGTGGCTTCCACGAACGACCTCAAGAACGGCCTGGTGCTCAAGCTCGAAGGCGGCCAGCTCTGGTCCGTCGTCGAGTTCCAGCACGTCAAGCCCGGCAAGGGCCCGGCCTTCGTGCGCACCAAGCTCAAGAACGTGCTCTCCGGCAAGGTCGTCGACAAGACGTTCAACGCCGGCGTCAAGGTCGACACGGCCACGATCGACAAGCGCGACATGCAGTTCTCGTACATGGACGGCGACTACTTCGTCTTCATGGACATGGAGACCTACGACCAGCTCCACGTCGACCGCAAGGCCGTCGGTGACGCCGCCAACTTCCTGATCGAGGGCTTCAACGCCGCGGTCGCGCAGCACGAGGGCGAGGTGCTCTACGTGGAGCTGCCGGCCGCCGTCGAGCTCACCATCAAGGAGACGGAGCCGGGCGTCCAGGGCGACCGCTCCACCGGTGGCACCAAGCCCGCCGTCCTGGAGACCGGCCACCAGATCCAGGTCCCGCTCTTCATCACCCAGGGCGAGAAGATCAAGGTCGACACCCGTACGAGCGACTACCTCGGCCGGGTGAACAGCTAACCGTGGCCGCCCGCAACACCGCCCGCAAGCGCGCCTTCCAGATTCTCTTCGAGGCGGACCAGCGCGGCGACTCCGTCACGACGGTCCTCGCGGACTGGATCCGGCACTCCCGCACCGATACGCGGCAGCCGCCCGTCAGCGAGTACACGATGGAGCTGGTCGAGGGGTACGCGGAGCACGCGGCCCGGATCGACGAGCTGATCGCGCAGTACGCCGTCGGGTGGACCCTGGACCGGATGCCGGTCGTCGACCGCAACATCGTGCGGATCGGCGCCTACGAGCTGGTCTGGGTCGACGGGACCCCGGACGCCGTGGTGCTCGACGAGGCCGTCTCGCTGGCCAAGGAGTTCTCCACCGACGAGTCCCCGGCGTTCATCAACGGGCTGCTCGGCCGCTTCAAGGACCTGAAGCCCTCGCTCCGCCGCGACCAGGCGTAACCGCCGCGCGGCACACGTACCACCGCAGGCCCGAAGCAGAACCTGAACAATGTTCTGCTTCGGGCCTGGTGCGTTCCCCGGGCCCTCATTAGGTTCTGGCCATGCCTGAGCCGAGCGCGCCCCTCACGCCCACCGATCCGCTCCTCGCACGCCTCGCCGAACTGCGCGCGGGCGACCTGCCCGTCCACGGCGGCCGCACCATGGCCTACGTCTACGACTCCGGGCTCGACGGTCTGGAGGAGCTCGCGAACGCCGCGCACGCCGCCTTCGCCGGGGTCAACGGACTCGACATGACGGCCTTCCCCAGCGTCGTCGCGCTGGAGAACGACCTGGTGCGCCGCGCCACCGCCCTCCTCGGCGGCACCGCGGGCACCTTCACCAGCGGCGGCACCGAGAGCTGCCTCCTCGCTGTCCTGACCGCCCGGCAGCACGCCCGCCGGACGCGCGGCGTGAGCGAGCCCGAACTGATCCTCCCGGAGACGGCGCACGCCGCGTTCCACAAGGCGGCCGAACTGTTCGGGCTTCGGGTCGTGCGCGTGCCCGTCGACCCGGACACGTACAAGGTGGGCGCGGCGGACGTGGCGGCAGCGATCACGGAGCACACCGCCCTGGTCGTCGTCTCCGCGCCCTCGTACGCGCACGGCGTCATCGACCCGGTCGCGGAGGTGGCGGCCGAGGCGCACCGGCGCGGGGTGCTCTGCCACGTGGACGCCTGTATCGGGGGCTGGTACCTGGGTCATCTGCGGTTGGCGCGGGAGGCGCCGACGTCGGAAGCGCTGGTTTCGGGGGCGCTGGTGTCGGAGGCGCCGATGTCGGACGCGCCGACATCGAGGGCGCTGGGGGCGGAGGCTCCGGTTCCGGAGGCGCCGGGCCCGGACGTCCCGGCGTTCGACCTGCGCGTCCCCGGGGTCACCTCTCTCTCCGTCGACCTCCACAAGTACGCCTACACCGCGAAGGGCGCCTCGCTGCTCCTCTTCCGCGACGCCGAACTGCGCCGCCATGGCTGGTTCGCGCACGCCGCCTGGCCCGGCTACCCCGTCGTCAACGCGACGCTCCAGGGCACCAAGGCCGCCGGACCCCTCGCCGCGGCCTGGGCGGTGACCGAGCGCGTCGGGACCGAGGGTTACGCCGCGTTGTCGGCGCGCGTGCGCAGGGCGACGCTCGCCCTCGCCGACGGCATCGGCCGGATCGACGGACTGCGGCTGCTCGCCCGCCCCGAGGCGTCACTGCTCGCGGTCGCCGCCGACGACCCGGACATCGATGTCTTCGTGGTCGCCGACGAGATCCGGGGGAGCGGCTGGTACCTCCAGCCGCAGCCCGCGTTCGGCGCGTCCCCGGCCAATCTGCATCTGACGGTGACCGCCGCCGTCGCGGACGAGGAGACCGTACGGCTGCTGCTCGACGATCTGGAGAAGGCGGTGGCGCGGGCGCGCGCGACCGGTCCCGTGCGGGTGGCCCCGGCGCTCGTCGAGGCCGCCGCGTCGCTCGACCCGGACGCGCTCACCGCGCAGGAGGTGGAGCTGGCGCTGACCCTCGCGGGCGTCGGCGCGGGCGGCCGGCTGCCCGAGCGGATGGCGCCGGTGCTCGCCGTCCTGCAAGCGCTGCCGCCGAGGCTGAGCGAGCGGCTGCTGCCCGAGGTCATCGGGCGGCTCTATGAAGGGTGAGAACGCCCGAGGGGCGGAGCCGGCCGGCTCCGCCCCTCGGGGTGTGACGTTTCTTCGGTACCTCGGTAAAAGGGCCCCGATCAGGCCTCTTCGTGCGCCACCGCACGCCGCGCGTCCGCGTCGAGGACGCCCCAGCTGATGAGCTGCTCGGTGAGGACCGAGGGCGACTGGTCGTAGATCACCGCAAGGGTGCGCAGGTCGTCCTGGCGGATCGACAGCACCTTGCCGTTGTAGTCACCGCGCTGCGACTGGATCGTGGCGGCGTACCGCTGCAGCGGCCCCGCCTTCTCCGGCGGCACGTGGGCCAGGCGCTCCAGGTCCAGGACGAGCTTCGGCGGCGGCTCGGCAGCGCCACCCGGGGTCGTGCCCGGCAGCAGCTCCTGCACCGGGACCCCGTAGAAGTCCGCCAGCTCGGCAAGGCGCTGCACGGTCACGGCGCGGTCGCCGCGCTCGTACGACCCGACCACGACCGCCTTCCAGCGTCCCTGGGACTTCTCCTCGACACCGTGGAGGGAAAGGCCCTGCTGGGTACGGATCGCGCGGAGCTTGGCCCCGAGCTGTTTGGCGTATTCGCTGGACATATAGCTCCCCGGACACTGCATCACTGTGCGGCTGCGCCGCGTGGCTGGTAACTCACTGTGAGGTTACGCAGCGTTACTTGGCCGCGTCAAGCCGAATGGTCCGTACCGACCTTCTCCCAAATCGGGCGATCTCGCACCTCGTGCGCCCCTCCAGGGTGGTGATCAGCGGTGTTCGGGGGCTGGTACTCTGGTTGGCGCAATGACGACGTCCTTTAAGATCCGTCCCGTGAGGCGGAGAAGGGGGTCCGTTTCGTATGGACACGCAGAATTCCGATGCCCGGTCCGTCCTCGAAGGTCCTGACATCGCACGGGTGCTGACCCGTATCGCCCACGAGATCGTCGAGCGCGCCAAGGGCGCCGAGGACGTGGTTCTCCTGGGCATCCCCACGCGAGGCGTCTTCCTCGCCCGCCGCCTGGCCGACAAGCTCCGGGACATCACCGGCCGCGCCGTCCCCGTCGGCTCCCTCGACATCACGATGTACCGCGACGACCTGCGCATGCACCCGCCGCGCGCGCTCGCCCGCACCGACATCCCCGCCGAGGGGATCGACGGCCGCCTCGTGATCCTCGTCGACGACGTGCTCTTCTCCGGCCGCACCATCCGCGCCGCCCTCGACGCCCTGAACGACATCGGGCGCCCGCGCGCCGTGCAGCTCGCGGTCCTCGTCGACCGCGGCCACCGCGAACTCCCGATCCGCGCCGACTACGTCGGCAAGAACCTCCCCACGTCGCTGCGGGAGACGGTCAAGGTCCAGCTCGCCGAGGAGGACGGCCGCGACGCCGTGCTGCTCGGTGCCAAGCAGGACGCCAAGGCGGCCGAGCAGTAGCACCCTTCGGCCGTCCGCTCGCTCGTACGGCCCGAAAGGTGTGCCCTCGCGCGCCCGTATGCCCCAAATCTCCTGAACCTCCCTACGGAGCACCCCCGATGATGCGACACCTCATCTCGGCCGCCGACCTCACCCGCGACGACGCCGTCCTCATCCTCGACACCACCGAGGAGATGGCCCGCGTCGCCGACCGGCCCATCAAGAAGCTGCCCGCGCTGCGCGGCCGGACCGTCTGCAACCTCTTCTTCGAGGACTCGACCCGGACCCGGATCTCCTTCGAGGCCGCCGAGAAGCGGCTCTCGGCCGACGTCATCAACTTCGCCGCCAAGGGCTCCAGCGTCTCCAAGGGCGAGTCCCTGAAGGACACCGCGCAGACCCTGGAGGCGATGGGCGTCGACGCCGTCGTCATCCGGCACGGCGCGTCCGGCGCCCCCTACCGGCTCGCGAACTCCGGCTGGATCGACGCCCCGGTGATCAACGCCGGTGACGGCACCCACCAGCACCCCACCCAGGCGCTCCTGGACGCCTTCACGATGCGCCGCCGCCTGGTCGGCGCCGACGCCGGGATCGGCCAGGGCCTCGACGGCAAGCGCGTCACGCTCGTCGGCGACGTCCTGCACAGCCGTGTCGCCCGCTCCAACGTCGACCTGCTGCACACCCTCGGCGCCGAGGTCACCCTCGTCGCGCCGCCCACCCTGCTCCCCGTCGGCGTCGAGACCTGGCCCTGCGAAATCAGTTACGACCTCGACTCCACGCTCACCAAGTCCGACGCCGTGATGATGCTGCGCGTCCAGCGCGAGCGGATGAACGCCGCGTTCTTCCCGACCGAGCGCGAGTACTCGCGCCGCTACGGCCTCGACGGCGACCGCATGGCGAAGATGCCGGAGCACGCCATCGTCATGCACCCCGGCCCGATGGTGCGCGGCATGGAGATCACCGCCGAGGTCGCGGACTCCGACCGCTGCACCGCCATCGAGCAGGTCGCCAACGGCGTCCACACCCGGATGGCCGTCCTCTATCTGCTGCTCGGCGGCGCCGAGCCCGCCGTCACCCACTCTCGTACCGAGGAGAAGTAACCATGAGCAAGACCCTGATCCGCGGTGCGAAGGTGCTCGGCGGCGAGCCGCAGGACGTACTGATCGACGGAACCGTCATCGCCGAGGTCGGCAGCGGCCTCAGCGCCGACGGTGTCGACGAGGTCGTCGAGGCCGGCGGCAAGGTCCTCCTGCCGGGCCTCGTCGACCTGCACACCCATCTGCGCGAGCCGGGCCGCGAGGACTCCGAGACCGTCCTCACCGGCACCCGGGCCGCCGCCTCCGGTGGCTACACCGCCGTCTTCGCCATGGCCAACACCTTCCCCGTCGCCGACACCGCCGGCGTCGTCGAGCAGGTCCACCGGCTCGGCCAGGAGCACGGCTACTGCGACGTGCAGCCCATCGGCGCCGTCACCGTCGGCCTTGAGGGCCAGAAGCTCGCCGAGCTGGGCGCCATGCACGACTCCACCGCCGGGGTCACCGTCTTCTCCGACGACGGCAAGTGCGTCCACGACGCCGTGATCATGCGCCGCGCCCTGGAGTACGTGAAGGCGTTCGGCGGCGTCGTCGCCCAGCACGCGCAGGAGCCCCGGCTCACCGAGGGCGCCCAGATGAACGAGGGCACCGTCTCCGCCGAGCTGGGCCTCGGCGGCTGGCCCGCCGTCGCCGAGGAGTCGATCATCGCCCGCGACGTGCTGCTCGCCGAGCACGTCGGCTCCCGCGTCCACATCTGCCACCTCTCGACCGCCGGGTCCGTGGAGATCGTGCGCTGGGCCAAGTCCCGGGGCATCGACGTGACCGCCGAGGTCACCCCGCACCACCTGCTCCTCACCGACGAGCTGGTGCGCTCGTACAACCCGGTCTACAAGGTCAACCCGCCGCTGCGCACCGAGAAGGACGTCATGGCGCTGCGCGAGGCGCTCGCGGACGGCACGATCGACATCGTCGCCACCGACCACGCCCCGCACCCGCACGAGGACAAGGACTGCGAGTGGGCCGCCGCCGCCATGGGCATGGTCGGCCTGGAGACGGCACTGAGCGTCGTGCAGCAGACGATGGTGGAGACCGGCCTGCTCGACTGGGCGGGCGTCGCGGACCGCATGTCCTTCAAGCCCGCCGAGATCGGACAGGCGAAGGGCCACGGGCGTCCCGTCTCGGCAGGTGAGCCCGCCAACCTCGTTCTGGTCGACGCGGACTACCGTGGAACCGTGGACCCCGCGGGCTTCGCCTCCCGCAGCCGCAACACCCCCTACGAGGGCCGTGAGCTGCCGGGGCGCGTCACCCACACCTGGCTGCGGGGCAAGGCCACCCTCGCCGACGGGAAGCTCGCGTGACACCTCTGCACCCCATCCGCCCCCTGGTTCTGGCCGCCGAACAGAAGTCGGCGGACGTGACCGACTGGGCCGACCGCATCGGCTGGATCGTCGGCCTGCTCCTCTTCGTCGCCCTCGTGTACTGGCTGATGCGCCAGGGCTGGAAGTGGCGCGGCACGCTGCAAGGCGACGTACCGCCCCTGCCCCAGTCGCCCGGGACGCCGGGTGAGCCGAGACTGACCATGAGCGGCCGCTACCACGGCTCCACCACCGCCGGGCAGTGGCTCGACCGCATCGTCGCGCACGGCCTGGGCACCCGCAGCCGCGTCGAGCTGACCCTGACCGACGCCGGACTCGACGTCGTACGCCCCGGAGCGGCCGACTTCTTCGTCCCGGCGGACGCGCTCCGCGAGGCACGGCTCGACAAGGGCATCGCCGGCAAGGTGCTCACGGAGGGCGGTCTGCTGATCGTCACCTGGGCCCACGGCGACAAGCTGATCGACTCCGGGTTCCGCTCGGACCACGCCGCCGAGCAGGCCGAGTGGGTCACCGCCATCAACGACATGAGCAACAAGCACATCACGACGGAAGGCACCGCACGATGACCACCTCCACAAGGGGGACCAAGGTTCCCGCCGTTCTCGTCCTGGAGGACGGCCGGGTGTTCCGCGGCCGCGCCTACGGGGCCGTGGGGGAGACCTTCGGCGAGGCCGTCTTCTCCACCGGCATGACCGGCTACCAGGAAACCCTCACCGACCCGTCGTACGACCGCCAGATCGTGGTCGCCACCGCCCCGCAGATCGGCAACACGGGCTGGAACGACGAGGACGACGAGTCGGGCCGCATCTGGGTCTCCGGCTACGTCGTGCGCGACCCCGCGCGCGTGCCGTCCAACTGGCGCTCCAAGCGCAGCTTGGACGACGAGCTGAGCGCCCAGGGCGTCGTCGGCATCAGCGGCGTCGACACCCGCGCCCTCACCCGCCACCTGCGCGAGCGCGGCTCCATGCGCTCCGGCATCTTCTCCGGCGAGACCCTCGCGCCCGACGCCGACCTTGTCGCCAAGGTGCAGGCGCAGCCGCAGATGAAGGGCGCGAGCCTCTACGAGGAGGTCGCCACCAAGGAGGCGTACGTCGTCCCGGCCGTCGGTGAGAAGAAGTTCACCGTCGCCGCCATCGACCTCGGCATCAAGGGCATGACCCCGCACCGCATGGCCGAGCGCGGCATCGAGGTGCACGTCCTGCCCGCCACCGCCACCGAGGAGGAGGTGTACGCGGTCTCCCCGGACGGCGTCTTCTTCTCCAATGGGCCCGGCGACCCGTCCACCGCCGAGGGCCCGGTCACGCTCATGCGCGCCGTCCTCGCGCGCAAGACGCCGCTGTTCGGCATCTGCTTCGGCAACCAGATCCTCGGCCGCGCCCTCGGCTTCGGCACGTACAAGCTGAAGTACGGCCACCGTGGCATCAACCAGCCGGTGCAGGACCGCACCACCGGCAAGGTCGAGGTCACCGCGCACAACCACGGCTTCGCCGTGGACGCGCCGCTCGACAAGGTCAGCGAGACGCCCTTCGGCCGCGCCGAGGTCTCCCACGTCTGCCTGAACGACCAGGTCGTCGAGGGTCTCCAGCTGCTCGACCAGCCGGCCTTCTCCGTCCAGTACCACCCGGAGGCGGCGGCCGGACCGCACGACGCCGCTTACCTGTTCGACCGCTTCGTTTCCCTGATGGAGGGCCAGCGTGCCTAAGCGCTCCGATATCCAGTCCGTCCTGGTCATCGGCTCCGGCCCGATCGTCATCGGCCAGGCCGCCGAGTTCGACTACTCCGGCACCCAGGCGTGCCGCGTCCTCAAGTCCGAGGGCCTGCGCGTCATCCTCGTCAACTCCAACCCGGCGACGATCATGACCGACCCGGAGATCGCCGACGCCACGTACGTCGAGCCGATCACCCCCGAGTTCGTCGAGAAGATCATCGCGAAGGAGCGCCCCGACGCGCTCCTGCCGACCCTCGGCGGCCAGACCGCGCTCAACACCGCGATCTCCATGCACGAGCAGGGCGTCCTCGACAAGTACGGCGTCGAGCTGATCGGCGCCAACGTCGAGGCGATCAACAAGGGCGAGGACCGCGACCTCTTCAAGGGCGTCGTCGAGGAGGTCCGCAAGAAGATCGGGCACGGCGAGTCCGCCCGCTCGGTGATCTGCCACTCCATGGACGACGTGCTCAAGGGCGTCGACACCCTCGGCGGCTACCCCGTCGTCGTCCGCCCCTCCTTCACGATGGGCGGCGCCGGTTCCGGCTTCGCGCACGACGAGGAGGAGCTGCGCCGCATCGCAGGTCAGGGCCTCACGCTCTCCCCGACCACCGAGGTGCTCCTGGAGGAGTCCATCCTCGGCTGGAAGGAGTACGAGCTGGAGCTGATGCGCGACAAGAACGACAACGTCGTGGTCGTCTGCTCCATCGAGAACTTCGACCCGATGGGCGTGCACACCGGCGACTCGATCACCGTCGCGCCCGCGATGACGCTGACCGACCGCGAGTACCAGCGCCTGCGCGACATCGGCATCGCGATCATCCGCGAGGTCGGCGTCGACACCGGCGGCTGCAACATCCAGTTCGCGATCAACCCGGCCGACGGCCGCGTCATCGTCATCGAGATGAACCCGCGCGTCTCCCGCTCCTCGGCGCTCGCGTCGAAGGCCACCGGCTTCCCGATCGCGAAGATCGCCGCCAAGCTGGCCGTCGGCTACACGCTCGACGAGATCCCGAACGACATCACCGAGAAGACCCCGGCCTCCTTCGAGCCGACGCTCGACTACGTGGTCGTGAAGGCCCCGCGCTTCGCCTTCGAGAAGTTCCCGAGCGCCGACTCCACCCTCACCACGACCATGAAGTCGGTCGGTGAGGCCATGGCGATCGGCCGCAACTTCACCGAGGCGTTCCAGAAGGCGCTGCGCTCCCTGGAGAAGAAGGGCAGCCAGTTCACCTTCGTCGGCCCGGTCGGTGACAAGAAGGAGCTGCTCGAAGCCTCCGTGCGCCCGACCGACGGCCGGATCAACACCGTCATGCAGGCGATCCGGGCCGGTGCCACGCCCGAGGAGGTCTTCGACTACACGAAGATCGACCCGTGGTTCGTGGACCAGCTCTTCCTCATCAAGGAGGTCGCGGACGAGCTGGCGGCCGCCGAGCGCCTGGACGCCGACCTGCTCGCGGAGGCCAAGCGCCACGGCTTCTCCGACCAGCAGATCGCGGAGATCCGCGGGCTGCGCGAGGACGTCGTCCGCGAGGTCCGGCACGCGCTCGGTGTCCGCCCGGTCTACAAGACGGTCGACACCTGCGCCGCCGAGTTCGCCGCGAAGACGCCGTACTTCTACTCCTCCTACGACGAGGAGTCCGAGGTCGCGCCCCGCGAGAAGCCCGCGGTGATCATCCTGGGCTCGGGCCCGAACCGCATCGGCCAGGGCATCGAATTCGACTACTCCTGCGTCCACGCCTCCTTCGCGCTCAGCGACGCGGGCTACGAGACCGTGATGGTCAACTGCAACCCGGAGACCGTCTCCACGGACTACGACACCTCCGACCGCCTGTACTTCGAGCCGCTGACGCTCGAAGACGTCCTGGAGATCGTCCACGCGGAGTCGCTTGCCGGGCCGATCGCGGGCGTCGTCGTCCAGCTCGGCGGCCAGACCCCGCTCGGTCTCGCCCAGGCGCTCAAGGACAACGGCGTCCCCGTCGTCGGCACCTCGCCCGAGGCGATCCACGCCGCCGAGGACCGCGGCGCCTTCGGCCGCGTCCTCGCGGAGGCCGGTCTGCCCGCGCCCAAGCATGGCACCGCCACCACGTTCGCGGAAGCGAAGGCGATCGCCGACGAGATCGGCTACCCCGTCCTCGTCCGCCCGTCCTACGTGCTCGGCGGCCGCGGCATGGAGATCGTCTACGACGAGACCCGGCTCTCCTCCTACATCGAGGAGTCGACGGAGATCAGCCCGAGCCGCCCCGTGCTCGTGGACCGCTTCCTCGACGACGCCATCGAGATCGACGTCGACGCCCTCTACGACGGCGAGGAGCTCTACCTCGGCGGCGTCATGGAGCACATCGAGGAGGCCGGCATCCACTCCGGCGACTCGGCGTGCGCCCTGCCCCCGATCACCCTCGGCGGCTTCGACATCAAGCGCCTGCGCGCCTCCACCGAGGGCATCGCCAAGGGCGTCGGCGTCCGCGGCCTGATCAACATCCAGTTCGCGCTCGCCGGGGACATCCTCTACGTCCTCGAAGCCAACCCGCGCGCCTCGCGAACCGTCCCCTTCACCTCGAAGGCGACCGCGGTGCCGCTCGCGAAGGCCGCCGCCCGCATCTCGCTCGGCGCCACCATCGCCGAGCTGCGCGCGGAGGGCCTGCTGCCCAAGCACGGCGACGGCGGCACGCTGCCGCTCGACGCGCCGATCTCCGTCAAGGAGGCCGTCATGCCCTGGTCGCGCTTCCGCGACATCCAGGGCCGCGGCGTCGACACGGTCCTCGGCCCGGAGATGCGCTCCACCGGCGAGGTCATGGGCATCGACTCCGTCTTCGGCACGGCGTACGCCAAGTCGCAGGCGGGCGCGTACGGGCCGCTGCCGACGAAGGGCCGCGCGTTCATCTCGGTCGCCAACCGCGACAAGCGCTCGATGGTCTTCCCGGCGCGCGAGCTGGTCGCCCACGGCTTCGAGCTGCTGGCCACCTCCGGCACCGCAGAGGTCCTCAAGCGCAACGGCATCAACGCCACGGTCGTGCGCAAGCAGTCCGAGGGCGAGGGCCCGAACGGCGAGAAGACGATCGTCCAGCTGATCCACTCCGGCGACGTCGACCTCATCGTCAACACCCCGTACGGCACCGGTGGCCGACTCGACGGCTACGAGATCCGCACGGCGGCCGTCGCCCGCTCCGTGCCCTGCCTGACGACGGTCCAGGCGCTCGCCGCCGCCGTCCAGGGCATCGACGCCCTCACCCACGGCGACGTCGGCGTCCGCTCCTTGCAGGAACACGCGGAACACCTGACCGCGGCCCGCGACTAGCGGCCCTTGGAGGGGGACACCGGAAACGGTGTCCCCCTCTTCATGAGGCCCGCTCTTCATGAGGCAGCCGCCCGACTCCTGAGGACCCCGTCATGTACAAGCTGTTCTTCCACCTCGTCTTCAAGCGCATGGACCCCGAGAAGGCCCACTACGCCGCCTTCCGCTGGATCCGGGGCGCCGCCCGCGTCCCCGTCCTGCGCACCTACATCGCCGCCGCCCTCGCGCCGCACTACAAGGAGCTGCGCACCGAGGCCCTGGGCTTGCGCATGCACGGCCCCTTCGGCCTGGCCGCCGGGTTCGACAAGAACGCCGTCGCGATCGACGGCATGGCGATGCTCGGCTTCGACCACGTCGAGATCGGCACCGTCACGGGCGAGCCGCAGCCCGGCAACCCGAAGAAGCGCCTCTTCCGGCTCGTCCAGGACCGCGCGCTCATCAACCGCATGGGCTTCAACAACGAGGGCTCGCTCGCCGTCGCCGCCCGCCTGGCGTCCCGCAACCCGGTCTTCAAGACGACGGTCGGCGTCAACATCGGCAAGACCAAGGTCGTCGCCGAGGCCGACGCCGCGTCGGACTACGTGAAGTCGACCGAGCGCCTGGCCGCCTTCGCCGACTACCTCGTCGTCAACGTCTCCTCGCCCAACACCCCCGGCCTGCGCAACCTTCAGGCCACGGAGGCGCTGCGCCCGCTGCTCACCGCCGTGCGCGACGCCGCCGACCGCACCGTGCGCACGCGCCGCGTCCCGCTCCTGGTGAAGATCGCGCCCGACCTGGCCGACGAGGACATCGACGCGGTCGCCGACCTCGCCGTCGAACTCGGCCTGGACGGCATCATCGCCACCAACACCACGATCTCCCGCGAGGGCCTGCGCACCAAGGGCGCCGTCGTGGACGAGACCGGCGGTCTGTCCGGGGCGCCGCTCAAGGAGCGCTCCCTGGAGGTCCTCAGGCGCCTCTACGCGCGCGTGGGCGACCGCCTCACCCTGGTCGGCGTCGGCGGCATCGAGAACGCCGAGGACGCCTGGCAGCGCATCCTCGCCGGCGCCACCCTGGTCCAGGGCTACTCGGCCTTCATCTACGAGGGCCCGTTCTACGCCCGCGCGATCCACAAGGGCCTCGCCGCGCGCCTGAACAACTCCCCGTACGCCACGCTCGCCGACGCGGTGGGCGCCGATGTGAAGAAGAAGGCCGAGGCCGCATGAGCGCCAACGAACCCTTCGGCGCCCGCCTGCGCCGCGTCATGGACGAGCGCGGCCCGCTCTGCGTCGGCATCGACCCGCACGCCGCCCTGCTCTCCTCCTGGGGCCTGAGCGACGACATCGCGGGCCTGGAGACCTTCACGCGGACGTCGGTCGAGGCCCTGGCCGACACCGTGGCTGTCGTGAAGCCCCAGAGCGCGTTCTTCGAGCGGTTCGGCTCGCGCGGCATCGCCGTCCTGGAGCGCGCCGTCGCCGACCTGCGCGCGGCGGGCACCCTCGTCGTCATGGACGCCAAGCGCGGCGACATCGGCTCCACCATGGCCGCGTACGCGGAGACCTTCCTCCACAAGGACTCCCCGCTGTTCTCCGACGCCCTGACCGTCTCCCCGTACCTCGGCTACGGCTCCCTGAAGCCCGCCGTGGACCTCGCGCGCGAGTCGGGCGCGGGCCTCTTCGTCCTGGCGCTCACCTCCAACCCGGAGGGCGGCGAGGTGCAGCACGCGGTGCGGGCCGACGGGCGCAACGTCGGCGCGACGATGCTCGCCCACCTCGCCGAGGAGAACGCGGGGGAGAGCCCGCTCGGCTCCTTCGGCGCGGTCGTCGGCGCGACCCTCGGCGACCTGTCCTCCTACGAGCTCGGCATCAACGGCCCGCTCCTCGCGCCCGGCATCGGGGCCCAGGGTGCCACCGCCGCCGATCTCCCGACGGTCTTCGGCGCCGCCGTGCGCAACGTCGTACCCAACGTCAGCCGGGGCGTCCTCAAGGCCGGACCCTCGGTCGCGGCGCTGCGGGACGCGGCCGTGCGGTTCGCGGACGAGGTGCGTGAGGCGGTCGAGGGCGCCTGAGGCAGGTGCCCCGGGGTGGCACTGCGTGCCGACTTTCCGGCCCGCGTCCGAATCCTGACCGATTTGCGGGTTGTTTTGTCGGAAATGCGCGGCTCCATAGAGGCTGACCAGGACTTTTCGTCTGTTCTCGCTGACTCAGACGGCCGAGGCCGCTAGTCTCCGTCGAGAGGTGTGGGGCGACTAGGTTCCTCACCGGTCCGTATCCGACAGTTTCGACATCCGAGGTGACGTAGGCGTGGCTCTTCCGCCCCTTACCCCTGAACAGCGCGCAGCCGCGCTCGAAAAGGCCGCCGCGGCTCGCCGGGAGCGGGCCGAGGTGAAGAATCGACTCAAGCACTCCGGCGCCTCCCTCCACGAGGTCATCAAGCAGGGCCAGGAGAACGACGTCATCGGCAAGATGAAGGTCTCCGCCCTCCTGGAGTCCCTGCCGGGCGTGGGCAAGGTCCGCGCCAAGCAGATCATGGAGCGTCTCGGGATCTCCGAATCCCGCCGGGTGCGCGGTCTCGGTTCCAACCAGATCGCCTCCCTGGAGCGCGAGTTCGGCAGCACCGGAGCCTGAGGCCATGGGCCGGCCCCCGGGCTGGTCCGGGGCACTCCGGAACAACTGGAATAATCGCTGCATGAGTGAACGTCCGCGGCTGACCGTGCTCTCCGGCCCCTCGGGGGTCGGCAAGAGCACGGTCGTCGCCCATATGCGCAAGGAACACCCCGAGGTCTGGCTCTCGGTGTCGGCGACGACCCGCAAGCCGCGCCCCGGCGAGCAGCACGGCGTCCAGTACTTCTTCGTCACCGACGAGGAGATGGACAAGCTGATCGCCAACGGCGAGCTCCTCGAGTGGGCCGAGTTCGCGGGGAACCGCTACGGCACTCCGCGCGGCGCCGTGCTCGACCGCCTGGAGGCGGGGGAGCCGGTGCTGCTCGAGATCGACCTCCAGGGTGCTCGCCTGGTCAGGGAGTCGATGCCGGAGGCGCAGCTGGTCTTCCTCGCCCCGCCGAGCTGGGACGAACTGGTCCGCCGGCTCACCGGGCGCGGCACCGAGGCGCCGGAGGTCATCGAGCGCAGGCTCGCGGCCGCGAAGGTGGAGCTGGCCGCCGAGGCGGAGTTCGACACGACCCTTGTCAACACCTCCGTCGAGGACGTGGCGCGTGAGCTGCTAGCCTTGATGAAGGTTCTTTGATCTTTACCCCAGCCGGGACCCCGGTTCCGGCCCCCATCGGAAGGCAGAGAGTGTCCTCTTCCATCACCGCGCCCGAGGGCATCATCAACCCGCCGATTGATGAGCTGCTCGAAGCCACCGACTCGAAGTACAGCCTGGTCATCTACGCCGCCAAGCGCGCGCGTCAGATCAACGCGTACTATTCGCAGCTCGGTGAGGGTCTCCTCGAGTACGTCGGCCCGCTGGTGGACACGCACGTCCACGAGAAGCCGCTCTCGATCGCCCTTCGCGAGATCAACGCGGGTCTGCTGACGTCCGAGGCGATCGAGGGCCCGGCGCAGTAGCTCCGTCAGCTTTCCCACAGGCCCGACAGCCCGTCTGTCGGGCCTGTGGTGTGTCATGGAGTCGTACGTTTTTCCGAAGCCAGGGGAGAGCCGGTGTCGTCCAAGCCCAAGGTCGTGCTCGGGGTCAGCGGCGGGATCGCCGCCTACAAGGCGTGCGAGCTGCTGCGCCGCCTGACCGAGTCCGGCCACGACGTACGTGTCGTCCCCACCGACTCCGCGCTGCACTTCGTCGGCGCCGCCACCTGGTCCGCGCTCTCCGGCAACCCGGTCTCCACCGAGGTCTGGGAGTCCGTCCACGAGGTGCCGCACGTGCGGATCGGGCAGCACGCGGACCTGGTGATCGTCGCCCCGGCCACCGCCGACATGCTCGCCAAGGCCGCCCACGGCCTCGCCGACGACCTGCTCACCAACACGCTCCTCACCGCCCGCTGTCCGGTCGTCTTCGCGCCCGCCATGCACACCGAGATGTGGGAGCACCCGGCGACGCAGGAGAACGTGGCGACGCTGCGCCGCCGCGGCGCCCTCGTCATCGAGCCCGCCGTCGGCCGGCTGACCGGCGTCGACACCGGCAAGGGCCGCTTCCCGGACCCGGTGGAGATCTTCGAGTACGCGCGCCGGGTCCTGGCGCGCGGCGCCGAAGCCGCCGTCTCCGATCTCGCGGGCAAGCACGTCGTGGTCAGTGCGGGCGGTACCCGCGAACCCCTCGACCCGGTCCGCTTCCTCGGCAACCGCTCCTCGGGCAAGCAGGGCTACGCGCTGGCCCGCACCGCCGCCGCGCGCGGCGCCCGCGTGACTCTTCTCTCCGCGAACGCGACGCTGCCGGACCCGGCGGGCGTCGACGTCGTCCACGTGGGCACGGCCGTGCAGTTGCGCGAGGCGGTCCTGAAGGCGGCGGCGGACGCCGACGCGGTCGTCATGGCGGCGGCGGTCGCCGACTTCCGCCCCGAGACGTACGCCACCGGCAAGATCAAGAAGAAGGACGGCGAGGAGCCCGCCCCGATCGCGCTCGTCCGCAACCCCGACATCCTCGCCGAGGTGTCCCGCACGCGCGCCCGTACGGGCCAGATCGTCGTCGGGTTCGCCGCCGAGACCGACGACGTCCTCGCCAACGGCCGCGCCAAACTCGCCCGCAAGGGCTGTGACCTGCTCGTCGTCAACGAGGTCGGGGAGCGCAAGACCTTCGGCGCCGAGGAGAACGAGGCCGTCATCCTGGGCGCCGACGGCACCGAGACGCCGATCCCGTACGGTCCGAAGGAGGCGCTCGCGGACCGGATCTGGGACGAAGTCGTCCGGCGTGTCTGAAAACCCGGTAATTCGCGGCGCCCAGTAGTCTTCCGGAGACGGTTCATCGTGGCGCAGAATGCCGTGTCGCAGGTCACAGCCCTCCCAAGGGGCGAGATGTGTGGTCCGGCGGCCGAGCGCGACCGATAAACTGAACGCGGACACCGCCGGGCGCAGCTCCCGGCAGTCCAACAATGATCAGCCAGCAGCCGCTGCAACCACAGGGAGCGTTGTGTCCCGTCGCCTGTTCACCTCGGAGTCCGTGACCGAGGGTCACCCCGACAAGATCGCTGACCAGATCAGCGACACCATTCTCGACGCGCTGCTGCGCGAGGACCCCACGTCCCGCGTCGCCGTCGAGACGCTGATCACCACCGGCCTGGTGCACGTGGCCGGCGAGGTCACGACCAAGGCGTACGCGCCGATCGCGCAGCTCGTGCGCGACAAGATCCTCGAGATCGGCTACGACTCCTCGAAGAAGGGCTTCGACGGCGCGTCCTGTGGCGTCTCGGTCTCCATCGGCTCGCAGTCGCCCGACATCGCGCAGGGTGTCGACACGGCGTACGAGAAGCGTGTCGAGGGCGATGAGGACGAGCTCGACAAGCAGGGCGCCGGCGACCAGGGCCTGATGTTCGGCTACGCGTGCGACGAGACGCCGGACCTGATGCCGCTCCCGATCCACCTGGCGCACCGGCTTTCGCGCCGCCTGTCCGAGGTCCGCAAGAACGGGACGATCCCCTACCTGCGCCCCGACGGCAAGACCCAGGTCACCATCGAGTACGACGGCGACAAGGCGGTCCGCCTCGACACCGTCGTGGTCTCCTCGCAGCACGCGAGCGACATCGACCTCGACTCGCTGCTCGCCCCCGACATCCGCGAGTTCGTCGTGGAGCCGGAGCTGAAGGCGCTCGTCGACGACGGCATCAAGCTGGAGACCGAGGGCTACCGCCTCCTGGTCAACCCGACCGGCCGCTTCGAGATCGGCGGCCCGATGGGCGACGCGGGCCTCACCGGCCGCAAGATCATCATCGACACGTACGGGGGCTACGCCCGCCACGGCGGCGGCGCCTTCTCCGGCAAGGACCCGTCCAAGGTCGACCGCTCGGCCGCGTACGCGATGCGCTGGGTCGCCAAGAACGTCGTCGCCGCGGGTCTCGCCGCGCGCTGCGAGGTCCAGGTCGCGTACGCGATCGGCAAGGCCGAGCCGGTCGGCCTCTTCGTGGAGACGTTCGGCACGAACACGGTCGACACGGACAAGATCGAGACGGCGATCTCCGAGGTCTTCGACCTCCGCCCGGCCGCGATCATCCGCGACCTCGACCTGCTCCGCCCGATCTACTCCCAGACGGCCGCCTACGGCCACTTCGGCCGCCCGCTGCCCGACTTCACGTGGGAGAAGACGGACCGGGTGGACGCGCTGCGGAAGGCCGCGGGCGTCTGAGCCCCGCTCACCTGGCTCTCGGGGTCCGGTTCTCCTTCGGGAGGGTCGGGCCCCGGCGCTTTTCCCGGGCCCGGCGCTGTCGGTGCTCTCTGGTAGGAATACGACTGTGAGCAGCGAGAACGACACCCCCGAGCCGCCGGAGCAGCTTGCGCTCATTCGGGAGAGTGTGCGGCGGGCGAAGGTGCCGAAGGCGAAGCCGCGTACGTGGCGGGGGGCCGCGCTCGCCAAGGAGCTGCCCGTCGCGCGGGTGCTCGTCGACAAAGGGGTGCTCCACCTCGACCGGTACTTCGAGTACGCGGTGCCGGAGGAGCTGGACGCCGCCGCGCAGCCCGGGGTGCGGGTGCGGGTGCGGTTCGGGGCCGGGTCGAAGAACGTGCGGGACGGGCGGCGCGAGGGCGGCGGCCTCATCGACGGGTTCCTCATCGAGCGGGTCGCCGAGGCCGAGTACCAGGGGCCGCTCGCCGCGCTCGCCCAGGTCCTCTCGCCCGAACCCGTGCTCGACCCCGAGCTGTTGGGGCTCACGCGGGCCGTCGCCGATCGGTACGCCGGGAGCCTCGCCGACGTGCTGCAGCTCGCGGTGCCGCCCCGGCACGGCAAGGCCGAGGCGCGGGAGTTCCCGGCGCCGCCACCCGCGCCGCCCGCGCCCGAACCGGGTTCGTGGCAGCGGTACGAGCGGGGGCCCAATCTGCTCGCGTCCCTGGCCGCCGGGGGTGCCCCGCGCGCCGTGTGGACCGCGCTGCCCGGGCCCGAGTGGGCCGGGGAGATCGCCCGCGCCGTGCAGGCGACGCTCGCCTCCGGGCGCGGGGCGCTCGTCGTCGTCCCGACCGTACGTCTTGCGGCACGGGTCGACGCCGCGTTGCGCGAGGCGCTGGGGGAGGGGCAGCACGCCCTGCTCACCGCCGACGCCGGGCACCAGCGGCGCTATTCCGAGTGGCTCGCCGTGCGGCGGGGCGCCGTGCGGGCGGTGGTGGGGACGCGGGCCGCCATGTTCGCCCCCGTACGGAACCTGGGGCTCGTGGTCGTGTGGGACGACGGGGACGCGCACCACAGTGACGACCGGGCGCCGTTCCCGCATGTGCGGGAGGTTCTCGAGTTGCGGGCGACGCGGGACAAGTGCGGCTTCCTGCTGGGGAGTTGGAGCTGCACCGTCGAGGCCGCGCAACTGGTGCGCAGTGGGTGGGCCGGGGCCGTGGCCGCGCCCAGGGAAGCGGTGCGGCAGGTCGCGCCCCTCGTACGGACCGTCGGGGACCTGGATGTCGCGCGGGACGAGGCGGCGCGGGCCGCCCGGTTGCCGAGCCTCGCCTGGGACGTGGCGCGGGCCGCGCTGCGGGACGGGCCGGTCCTCGTACAGGTGCCCCGGCGCGGATACGTGCCGCGCCTCGCCTGCCAGGAGTGCCGTACGCCCGCCCGGTGCCGGCACTGCGCGGGGCCGTTGGAGGCGCGGGCGGCGACCGGCGTCCTGGCCTGCGGCTGGTGCGGTCGCGAGGAGGCGCACTGGCACTGCGCGGAGTGCGGCGGGACCCGGCTGCGGGCGCAGGTCGTCGGGGCGCGGCGGACGGCGGAGGAGCTGGGCCGGGCCTTTCCCGCGGTGCCGGTGCGCACCTCAGGGCGTGAGCAGGTGCTCGACACGGTGTCGGCGGCGCCCGCGCTGGTCGTGAGCACACCCGGCGCCGAACCCGTCGCCGAGGGCGGTTACGCGGCCGCGCTGCTTCTCGACGGGTGGGCCATGCTCGGGCGGCCCGACCTGCGGGCGGGGGAGGACGCGCTGCGCCGCTGGATCGCCGCCGCCGCGCTCGTGCGGCCCCAGGAGGCGGGCGGCACCGTCGTCATCATGGCCGAGCCGACGCTGCGGCCCGTGCAGGCGCTGGTCCGCTGGGACCCGGCGGGGCACGCGGTGCGCGAACTGGCGGACCGGGCCGAGCTGGGCTTCCCGCCCGTCTCCCGGATGGCCTCGGTGACCGGGGCGCCGGAGGCGCTGCGCGACTTCCTCGGCGCGGTCGAACTGCCCCCGGACGCGGAGGTTCTCGGCCCGGTCCCGCTGCCCCGCGCCCGCCGTACGGGGCCGGCACCGCAGGAGGACCCGGGCGAACGCTTCCTGGTACGCGTCCCCCCGGGCAGCGGCGCCGCCCTGGCCCACGCCCTGAAACAGGCCCAGGCGGCACGCATGGCCCGGGGCGGGACGGAACCGGTACGGGTGCGGGTGGATCCACCGGACATCGGATGACCCAAGGGGGGCGGGAGGTCGCTGTCGGGGTCCTGCCCCCCGTACGCCGCTGCCTCCCCGCCCATGGGCGAGGAGGCAGCAAAGAGCGCACGGTTTCAACCGTTGCGTGGGCCGGGGAAGGCGCTTGGCCGGGCCTCGTCGCGCAGGCCCTGGCTGCTCGCGGTCGGCTGGGTCGGCATGGCGCGGGCGGCCGGTACCGAGGGGAGGGTGCCCGTGGGCAGCGGCAGCGCGGGGCGCTGGGCCGTCGTCGTGTCGCCGGCGCGCTCGGCGTCGGCCGCCGCCTGGGCGACCGCCCTGCGCGCCCCGTACCTGCGGTGCACCGCCTGCTTGGTGACGCCGAGGGCCGAGCCCACGGCGTCCCACGAGAAACCCAGCGAACGGTCGAAGTCCACGGCGGCGGTCACCAGGGTCTCGACACTGTCCCGCAACTCTTGCGCGAGGCGGACGGTCGGTGCGGGGGCCCGCCCGTAGACGACGAAGCCCGCGGCGGGGCCGGAGCGGCGGGGCCGGTAGACGTTGCCGAGCTGCGCGGTGAGGGTGCGCAGTGCGTCCACCTGCCGTCGGACCCGCTCGATGTCCCGCACCAGCAGGTGCAGGCTGGCCCGTGCCTGGGCGTCGTGGGTTGCGTGGTCGGCCATGTACAAGCCTCTCGAACCGGCGATGAGAACGGTCGGGCCGCGCACGCAGCAAGCACCAGCCTCCGCTGCCGGCGGAGGGAGCTGAGTGAGCACGACCCCTGGTCTGGTCAACTCTTTCTTGACCAACGCGCCATTCAGTGAGGGGTCACGCTGTTGCGGTGTATCCGTTCCCGTGCGGGGCGCGTGTTCCGGCGCGCGCCCCATAGACTGGTGCGCTGCCCGTGACCCTGCCCCGAGAGGCCGTTAGCCACCGATGAAGCTCGTCTTCGCCGGCACCCCCGAGGTCGCCGTTCCCGCTCTGGACGCACTGATCGCCTCCGATCGGCACGAGGTCGCCGCCGTCGTGACCCGCCCCGACGCGCCCGCGGGCCGCGGCCGCCGCCTCGTCGCGAGCCCCGTCGCGGAGCGGGCCGAGGAGGCCGGCATCGAGGTGCTCAAGCCGAACCGGCCGCGCGACGAGGACTTCCTCGCCCGCCTGCGCGAGATCGGCCCGGACTGCTGCCCGGTCGTCGCCTACGGCGCGCTCCTGCCGAGGGTCGCCCTCGACGTGCCCGCCCACGGCTGGGTGAACCTGCACTTCTCCCTGTTGCCCGCCTGGCGCGGCGCGGCGCCCGTGCAGCACGCGGTCATGGCGGGCGACGAGATCACCGGCGCCTCCACCTTCCTCATCGAGGAGGGCCTCGACTCCGGGCCCGTGTACGGCACGGTGACCGAGCGGGTCAGGCCCACCGACACCAGCGGCGACCTGCTGACCCGTCTCGCCTTCGCGGGCTCCGGGCTGCTCGTCGCGACGATGGACGGCATCGAGGACGGCTCGCTCAAGGCCGTGCCGCAGCCCGCCGACGGCGTCTCCCTCGCCCCGAAGATCACCGTCGAGGACGCCAGGATCGACTGGTCCGCGCCCGCGCTCCGCGTCGACCGCGTGGTGCGCGGCTGCACGCCCTCGCCCGGCGCCTGGACCGAGTTCCGGGGCGAGCGCCTGAAGGTGCGCACGGCCGTGCTCGCCCCCGACCGCACCGACCTGGCCCCCGGCGAACTGGGCGTCGGCAAGAAGAACCTGTACGTGGGCACCGGCTCGCACGCCGTCGAGCTGCTCTGGGTGCAGGCGCAGGGCAAGAAGCCGATGGCCGCCGCCGACTGGGCGCGCGGGGTGCGCATCGCCTCCGGCGAGCAGCTCGGCTGAGCCGCGTCCCGCACGTCGGCGGCGTGGACGTACGCTGGGAGGGTTCACCTCGGCGTACGTCCATCCCGTACGCCCGTACGACCTCTGCGTACTTCTCGTACGACCCCACCAGCGGAGCACCTTTGAGCGACCAGCCGACCCCGTCCAGCCGCAGGCCACGTAAGCCGGGCAAGCCGCATCGCCGCCCCCAGAAGGACCCCGTGCGCATCCTCGCGTTCGAGGCGCTGCGCGCGGTCGACGAGCGGGACGCCTACGCGAACCTCGTGCTGCCGCCGCTGCTGCGCAAGGCCCGCGAGAAGGAGGGGCCGGGGAAGTTCGACGGCCGGGACGCGGCGCTCGCCACCGAGCTGGTGTACGGGACGCTGCGCCGCCAGGGCACGTACGACGCGATCGTGGCGGCCTGCATCGACCGGCCGCTGCGCGAGGTCGATCCGCCGGTGCTCGACGTGCTGAACATGGGCGTGCACCAGTTGCTCGGCACGCGCATCCCGACGCACGCGGCGGTCTCCGCCTCCGTGGAGCTGGCGCGGGTGGTGCTCGGCGACGGGCGGGCCAAGTTCGTCAACGCCGTGCTGCGCAAGGTCTCGCAGCACGATCTCGACACGTGGCTGGAGAAAGTCGCGCCGCCCTATGACGAGGACCCCGAGGAACACCTCTCCGTGGTGCATTCGCACCCGCGATGGATCGTCTCCGCGCTGTGGGACTCGCTCGGCGGCGGGCGGGCCGGGATCGAGGACCTTCTTGAGGCGGACAACGAGCGGCCCGAGGTGACGCTGGTCGCGCGCCCCGGGCGCATCACGGCGGACGCCGTCCTCGCTGACGTGGGTGAGGAGTCCGCGCTTCCGGGCCGCTGGTCCCCGTACGCCGTGCGGTTGACGGAGGGCGGGGAGCCGGGCGCGCTCGACGTCGTGCGCTCCGGCCGGGCCGGGGTGCAGGACGAGGGCAGTCAGCTCGTCGCCCTCGCACTCGCGAACGCGCCCCTCGAGGGCCGGGACGAGAAGTGGCTCGACGGCTGCGCGGGCCCCGGCGGCAAGGCCGCGATGCTGGCCGGGCTCGCCGCCGAGCGTGGGGCGATGCTGCTCGCCGCCGAGAAGCAGCCGCACCGCGCGGGCCTCGTCGCGAAGGCGCTGCGCGGGAACCGGGGGCCGTACCAGGTGATCGCCGCCGACGGGACGCGCCCGCCGTGGGGGCCCGGCACGTTCGACCGGGTCCTCGTGGACGTGCCCTGCACGGGGCTCGGCGCCCTGCGGCGGCGGCCCGAGGCGCGCTGGCGGCGCCGTCCGCAGGACCTGGAGGGGTTCGCGCCGCTCCAGCGCTCCCTGCTCCGCATGGCGCTCGACTCCGTACGCGTCGGCGGTGTCGTCGGCTACGCGACCTGCTCGCCGCACCTGGCGGAGACGCGGGCCGTCGTCGACGACGTGCTGAAGGCGACCGGCGGGGCCGAACTGATTGACGCCCGGCCACTGCTCGACGGCGTCCCGGCTGTCGGGGACGGCCCCGACGTCCAGCTGTGGCCGCACCTGCACGGCACCGACGCGATGTACCTAGCACTGATCCGCCGCACCGCCTGAGGATCCGCCTAGCGTACCGCCTGGCGCGCTGCCCGGTGTCGCTCGCGGCGCATCGCCTGGCGTTGCTCCTGGCGCGCTGCCCGGTGTCGGTCCTGGCGCGTTGCCTGGCGTTGCTCCTGGCGCGCTGCCCGGTGTCGGTCCTGGCGCGTTGCCTGGCGTCGCTCGTGGCGCGCTGCCCGGTGTCGGTCCTGGCGCGTTGCCTGGCGTTGCCCCTGGCTCACCGCCCGGTGTCGGTCCTGGCGCGCTCCCTGGTGTCGCTCCTGGCGCGCTGCCCGGTGTCGGTCCCGGCGCATCGCCTGGCGTTGCCCCTACGCACCGCCCGGTGTCGGTCCCGGCGCACCGCCTGGCGTTGCCCCTACGCATCGCCTGGCGTCGCTCCTGACGTACCGCCCGGTGCTGGTCCCGGCGCATCGCCCGGCGTTGCCCCCGGCGCACCGCCCGGTGCCGCTCCCGGCGGGCCGTCCGGCGCCCCGCCCGACACACCACCCGGCGCCCCGCCCGACCCACCGTGCGGCGCCCCGCCCGACACACCGCCCGGCGCCCCGCCCGACGACCCCGCGAGGGCGCTAGGCCACCACACCCGTGACCCCACGTCCAGGAAGAGTGCCGTCACCAGGACCGAGCGGACGATGAAGGTGTCGAGGAGGACGCCGAGCGCGACCGCGAAGCCGATCTCGGCGAAGGCCACCATCGGCAGCGTGCCCAGGGCGGCGAACGTGCCGGCGAGGACCAGGCCCGCCGAGGTGATCACCGCGCCGGTCGCGGACAGGCCCGTGACGACGCCCGGCCGGGTGCCCTGGCGGGCGGCCTCCTCGCGGATGCGGGTGGTCAGGAAGATGTTGTAGTCGATGCCGAGCGCCACCAGGAAGACGAAGACGAAGAGCGGGAAGTCCGTCGACTCGCCCGCGTAGTCGAACAGGTGGCGGAAGGCGAGCGCGCTGACGCCGAGGGCCGCGGCGAACGACAGGACGACCGTCCCGATCAGCAGCAGCGGCGCGACCACGGCGCGCAGCAGCAGCCCGAGGATCAGCAGGACGACCACCAGGACCAGCGGGATCACGAGCTTGTTGTCGTGGGCGGTGGCGCGGTCCATGTCGAGCAGGGTCGCCGAGCCGCCGCCCACCTTGGCGTCCGCGTCCGGCACGGCGTGCACCGCGTCCCGCACCCGCTGCACGGTGTCCCGGGCCGCCTGGCTGTCGGACGGCGCCCTGGTCGTGGCCTCGAACAGGACCCGGCCGTCGTGCTCGGGCGCGGTGTTCGGCGGGACGTTGATGCTGCGCGCGACGACCCCTTCCGTACGCGCGACCGCGAGCCGCACGCGCCCGCTCCGCTCACTGTTGGCGATGACGACGAGCGGATCGCCGGTGCCCGCGGGGAAGTACTTCGCGGAGACCTCCTGGCCCGCGATCGAGTCCGGCTTGTCCGTGAAGGAGTCGGCGTTGCTGATGCCCTCCGCTCGCAGTTGCAGCAGGCCGAGCGAGAGGACGGCCAGGGTGATCGCCGTCGCGGACCACACCAGGCGCGGCCGGTGCGCGATGCGGCGGCCGATCCGTGACCAGACACCGCGCTCGGTGGGCTCCGGGGAGCCCAGGTGCGGGACGACGGGCCAGAACAGCCAGCGCCCGAACACCACGAGCAGGGCGGGGAACAGCGTCAGCATGGCGAGCAGGGCGACGGCGACGCCGATCGCGGCGACCGGGCCGAGGCCGCGCGTGGAGTTCATGTCGGCGGTGAGCAGCACCAGCATGCTGCACACGACCGTCGCGCCGGAGGCGAGGACCGCCGGGCCCGCCCGGTGCAGGGCGAGCGCCATCGCCTCGTGCCGGTCCTCGTGGCGGCGCAGTTCCTCCCGGTACCGGGCGACCAGGAGCAGGGCGTAGTCCGTCCCCGCGCCGAAGACGAGGACGGTGAGGATGCCCGCGCTCTGCCCGTTCACGGTGAGGCCCGCGTGCTTGGCGAGCAGATAGATGAGCGCCTGCGCCGTGAACAGGGCCGCCACCACGCTCACCACCGGCACCAGCAGCAGCGACGGGCTGCGATAGGTGAACAGGAGGATCACGACGACGATGCCGAGCGCGGACAGGAGCAGCGTCGAGTCGATGCCCTCGAACGCCTTGGAGAAGTCCGCCGACGTGCCGCCGGGGCCCGTGATGTGGATCGTGAGGCCGCCCACCGACTTGCCGGTCTGGTCCCGTACGGAGTCGACGGCGGGCGCGATCCGCTGCCAGCCCTTCGCGTCCATGGTGATGGGCACGGCGATCTGCGCCGCGGACGGCCGTACCGGCTTGTCGAAGACCGGCCCGACGGTCTGCGCGCCGCGCAGGCCGTGGTCGTCGAGCCCCCGGATCTGCCGGGCGTCGGCCGCGATGCGGGCCCGGTCCGCCACGGTCAGGCCGCCCTCGCGCGCGTAGACGACGATGGCGGGGATGGTCTCCGGGCGGAAGTCCTTGGAGAGGTCGAGCACTTGTGTCGACTCGGCCGAGCCCGGCAGCCAGGACTGGGCGTCGTTGTCCTGCGCGTCGGTGAGCTTCTGCGCCAGCGGCGCCACCCCGACCAGGACGACCAGCCACAGGAGCACCACCAGCCACTTGCTGCGCCGCCCGCACACCAGATGGGCGACGCCGCGCCGCGGTGCGGGCTCCGTGGTCCGGGCATCGGTCCGTACGTCCGCCATGGCGCGCCCCCCGCTGCGTCGTGCGCGGTGATCCCTGTCCGCCCTTCCTGGACGGCCCACGATGGCACGACAGGGCACGGCTCGGCATCGGTTCCGCGCGGTGGTCCGGACCGAGGCGGATGCCGGGCCCGGTCCATGGCAGGCTGGGGGCATGGCTCAGATCAACCCCAGCATCCTGTCCGCGGACTTCGCGCGCCTCGCCGACGAGGCAAAGGCCGTCGAAGGCGCCGACTGGCTCCATGTCGATGTCATGGACAACCACTTCGTCCCCAACCTCACGCTCGGGGTGCCGGTCGTAGAGTCGCTGGCGCGGGCTACGGACACCCCGCTGGACTGCCATCTGATGATCGAGAACCCCGATCAGTGGGCTCCCCAGTACGTCGAAGCGGGTGCCGGTTCCGTCACCTTCCACGCCGAGGCGGCCGGCGCCCCGGTCCGGCTCGCGCGCGAGATCCGCGCCAAGGGCGCCCGCGCCTCCATGGCGCTCAAGCCCGCGACGCCGATCGAGCCGTTCGAGGACCTGCTCCCCGAGCTCGACATGCTGCTGATCATGACGGTCGAGCCGGGCTTCGGGGGCCAGGCGTTCCTCGACATCATGCTGCCCAAGATCCGCAGGACGCGGCAGCTCATCGCCAAGCACGGCCTCGAACTGTGGCTCCAGGTCGACGGCGGCGTCTCCGCCAAGACGATCGAGCGGTGCGCCGAGGCGGGCGCGGACGTCTTCGTCGCGGGCTCGGCCGTGTACGGCGCCGACGACCCGGCCGAAGCGGTACGTGCATTGCGCACCCAGGCGCAGAGCGCGATGGCCTCCGCGCCGTGGGCATGCGACCACTGAGCCACGGATACGTGAACGCCCGTCATCAGGGCTGATCAAGCCCGAAGGATCTGCAAGGATGAGCCGCGTATCCAGGTTGTGAACGCAGTGAGTCGTGCAGAAGAGCAGAAGAGCAGTGAGGAGATCGCCGTGTCCGCATCATCGGCAGGTCGGTCAGCCCTGCGGATGGGGCCCGCGGAGCTGGTGCAGGCGGCGGCCATGGCCCGTCGCTTCTACCTAGAGGGCAAGTCCAAGATCCAGATCGCCGAGGAGTTCGGCGTCAGCCGCTTCAAGGTGGCCCGGGTCCTGGAGACGGCCCTGGAGCGAGATCTCGTACGCATCGAGATCCGGGTCCCGGCCGAGCTGGACGCCGAGCGCTCCGACGCGCTGCGCGCCCGCTACGGCCTGCGGCACGCGGTCGTCGTCGAGTCGCCCGCCGAGGCCGAGGAGTCGCCCGACCCGGAGAACCTCGGCGAGGTCGCCGCCGATCTCCTCGGCGAACTGGTGACCGAGGGCGATGTCCTCGGGCTCGCCTGGGGCCGCTCCACCATCCACATGGCCGCCGCCCTCGACCGCCTCCCGCCCTGCACCGTCGTGCAGCTCACCGGCGTGTACGACGCCGGGACCGCCGAGCGCGGCTCGGTCGAGGCCGTGCGCCGCGCCGCGCAGGTCTCCGGCGGCGACGCGCACCCGATCTACGCGCCCATGCTGCTCCCCGACGCCGCCACCGCCGCCGCGCTGCGCAACCAGACCGGGATCGCCCGCGCCTTCGAGTACTTCGACAAGGTCACCGTGGCCTGTGTGTCGATCGGCTCCTGGGAGCCCGGCATCTCCACCGTGCACGACATGCTCAGCGACGAGGAGCGCGCCCACTACGCTTCGCTCGGTGTCGCCGCCGAGATGTCCGCGCACCTCTTCGACGCCCAGGGCCGCCGGGTCGGCCGGGACCTGGGGGAGCGGTGCATCACCGTCGAGGCGGACCGGCTGCGCCGGATACCGGAGGTCGTCGCCATCGCGGGCGGCCAGCGCAAGGCCGCCGCCATCGACGCCGTGCTCCGCTCGGGCCTCGTGACCAGCCTGGTCACCGACACCGCCGCGGCCGACTTCCTGCTCGCGGCGGGGCCCGGGCCGCGCCCCGCGCTCCAGCGCACGGACCCGGATGACTGACCCCCTCGTCCTCGGCCTCGACCTCGACGGGGCCGGGGACAAGGCCGCGTTCATGGAGCGCTGCGCGGCCGTGCTCGCCCTGCCGGACTGGTTCGGGCGGAACTGGGACGCGCTCGCCGACTGCCTCCGCGACCCCGGCGTCCTGCCGGGCGCCGGGCGGCGGCTCGTCCTCGTGGTGACCGGCTGGCAGGGCTTCGCCGCGCGCTGCCCCGAGGACTGGGCGACGGCCCGCGCCGTGTTCGCCGAGGCGCCCGCCGTCGAGCTGCGCCTCGCCTGACCGCCGCCCTTGGACGATCGTCCGAGCCCGGCCTGCGACCTTGGGAGGTTCGGCCCGGAGACGGCTTCACCGCGCGCGTGGGAAAATGAAGTACGTGCTTTGTGCCCCGGAGGGTTCCTCCCGGGGACCCCTTCTACCGACTGGGATGTCCGCACGTGCGTTTCCTCAATGACATCAAGCCCGCGTACGACCTGACGTACGACGACGTCTTCATGGTGCCGAGCCGGAGCGCCGTCGGCTCCCGCCAGGCCGTGGACCTCTCCTCGCCGGACGGCACGGGCACCACGATCCCGCTGGTCGTCGCCAACATGACCGCGATCGCCGGGCGCCGCATGGCCGAGACGCTCGCCCGCCGCGGCGGACTCGTCGTCATTCCGCAGGACATCCCGATCGAGGTCGTCACCGAGGTCATCTCCTGGGTCAAGACGCGCCACCTCGTCCTCGACACCCCGATCATCCTCGCGCCGGGCCAGACGGTCGCCGACGCCCTCGCGCTCCTTCCCAAGCGCGCGCACAACGCGGGCGTCGTCGTCGACGACGAGCTGCGCCCCGTCGGTGTCGTCACCGACGAGGACCTGACCGGCGTCGACCGCTTCACGCAGCTCTCCGAGGTCATGTCCCGTGACCTGCTGCTGCTCGACGCGGACATCGACCCGCGCGACGCCTTCAACAAGCTGGACGGCGCCAACCGCCGCTACGCCCCCGCGGTCGACAAGGACGGCAAGCTCGCCGGCATCCTCACCCGCACCGGCGCCCTGCGCGCCACCCTCTACACCCCGGCCACGGACGCGAACGGCAAGCTGCGGATCGCCGCCGCCGTCGGCATCAACGGCGACGTGGCGGGCAAGGCCAAGCAGCTTCTCGACGCGGGCGTGGACACCCTCGTCATCGACACCGCCCACGGCCACCAGGAGTCGATGATCAGCGCGATCAGGACGGTGCGCGCGCTCGACCCGCAGGTGCCGATCGTGGCGGGCAACATCGTCGCCGCCGAGGGCGTCAGGGACCTCATCGAGGCGGGCGCCGACATCATCAAGGTCGGGGTCGGCCCCGGCGCCATGTGCACCACCCGCATGATGACCGGCGTCGGCCGCCCGCAGTTCTCCGCCGTCCTGGAGTGCGCCGCCGAGGCGAAGAAGTACGGCAAGCACGTGTGGGCCGACGGCGGTGTCCGCCACCCGCGCGACGTCGCCATGGCGCTCGCCGCGGGCGCCTCCAACGTCATGATCGGCTCCTGGTTCGCCGGGACCTACGAGTCCCCGGGCGACCTCCAGCACGACGCGCAGGGCCGCGCCTACAAGGAGTCCTTCGGCATGGCGTCCGCGCGCGCCGTGAAGAACCGGACCTCGGAGGAGTCGGCCTACGACCGTGCCCGCAAGGCGTTGTTCGAGGAGGGCATCTCCACCTCCCGGATGTTCCTGGACCCGCAGCGTCCGGGCGTCGAGGACCTGATCGACTCGATCATCGCGGGCGTCCGCTCGTCCTGCACCTACGCGGGCGCCAACTCGCTGGAGGAGTTCGCGGAGCGGGCGGTCGTCGGGATCCAGTCCGCCGCCGGTTACGCCGAGGGCAAGCCGCTGCACGCGAGCTGGAGCTGATCTCCGGGGCGGTGGGGGCGGTGCCGGTCAGAGCGACGGCGCCGCCCACGCCGCCTCGATGCGTTTGCCGCCCGGCGCCGGGAGCACCGCGAGCCGTTCGGCGAGCCGCTCCACCATGTGCCAGCCGAATCCGCCGCCGCCGCCCAGGTCGGGGGTGCGCGGCACGGGCGGGCGCGGGTCGCCGTCCTCCACCGTCACCGCGAGGCCGCCCTCGTCCACCCGCAGGCGCAGGCGCGCCGGGGTGGCGGTGTGCCGCGACGCGTTGGTGACCAGCTCCGAGACGACGAGCAGGACCGCGTCGGCGTCGGCCCACGGGCAGTGCTCGGCGAGGAACCGGGCTGTGGCGCCCCGGGCCTGGGTCCCCGTCAAGGGGCCGTCCACCACGATCTCCATAGCTGACAGCTACCCCGCCGCCGGATCTTCATGGTCGCCGCCCCCGGTGGGGGGCAGGACGGTGTCGAGCCCCGTGATCAGGAAGATCCGTTCGACCGCCGGGGAGAGCCTGCTGATCGCCAGCACGGCGTCGCGCTCCAGGAGCCTGCTGCGGGCCCGCAGCAGCACGTTGATGCCGCCGGAGTCGAAGAACCGCACCCCCGACAGATCGAGGGTGACGGTGGTGCCGGGCTCGGTCGCGAGCGCGGTCACCGCCGCGAGCAGGTCGGGCGCCGTCTCGTAGTCGAGGTCGCCGGTGAGGGCCATGACGGGGCCGTCGGGACCGTCCGTGACGGTGCGGCCCTGCGCCGTGCCGGGGCCGTCGGGTATGGACTCGGATGCCGCGTGGCTCATCGGCTCCTCCGTACGGTCAGGGCGAGTGTGTCGTCCGGGTGCAGGATCACGGTGTGCATGTCCTCGGCGAGGGCGCCGGGGATGTCCTCGGTGGGGCGGTGGCGGTGGCGGACGGCCGCCTCGACGAGTCTGCGCTCGCCCTCGTAGGGGTCGCGGCGGCTCTCGGTGAGGCCGTCCGTGTAGAGGACGAGCAGGTCGCCGGGGGCGAGCCGCTCGTGCCAGAGGCGGTCGCTGCCGGCCATCGGGTAGCCGACGCCGCGCCCGCGCACCTCCAGGAAGCGGGCCGTGCCGTCGTCGGAGACGAGGAGCGGCGGCGGGTGGCTGCCGTTGGCGAGGTCGACGTGGCCGGTGGCCGGGTCGATGCGGGCGAGCAGGACCGTCGCCATCAGCTCACGGTCGTAGGGCAGCAGGATCTCGTCGGTCCGCGCGATGATCGTCTCGAGCGGGTGGCCCTCCAGGGCGAGCGTGCGCACGGCGTGCGTCACGTTCAGGGCGCTGCTGGTACTGGTGAGGCCGTGGCCGAGCGCGTCGACGACCGTGATGTGCACGGTGCCGTCGGGCAGCTGGAACCAGTCGTACAGGTCGCCGCCGGTCGGCGCGTCGGTGCCCGCGGGCGCGTAGTGGATGGCCAGTTCGAGCCCGTCGACCTTCATCGGGCCGGGGCGCAGCGCGTCCTCCAGTTCACGCAGCATCTGGCCGTGGGCGCGGCGCAGTTGCTCGTCGCGCTCCTCCAGCTGGACGTAGAGGGCGAGGACGCCGCTGTTCGTCTCGTCCAGCTCGTGGGTGAGGCGGCGCCGGTCGGCCTCCAGGGCGTCGGCGCGGGCCACCGCCACCCGCAGCTCCTCCTCCAGGAGGGCGGTGGGGGAGGGATCGGCGCACTCCAGGGCCTCCAGGGCCGGGGGACGGCGCTGGCCCGGCAGCGGCACCTGCCACACCGTGGCGTCCGCCTCGCGCGCGGCGGGCAGCGGCAGCGTCTCCACCGACGCGGCCCAGGGCGCGGCCGGGGCGTGCAGCCGCACGGTCAGGGACTGCCGGTGCGCGGAGTGCTCGTAGGCGCTCTCCAGGGTCACGGGCCGGCCCGCGCGCAGTTCGGTCTCCGCGACGCGGGCCACCGAGAGGGTGAGCCGGGTGCGGAGCTCGGCCGAGAGCCGGAACGTCACCGCCAGCGCCCGCACGGCGGCCCGCAGATCGGCCGCCGAGCGGTGGGTCGAGCGCTGAGCAGGCACGGCTGCCCGGTCCGTCATGTGTTCCTCCTTGCCGCCCCGGAGACCAGGGCGGTCGCGTCGTCCCGCGCCGAGCGGTGGCCGTGCCCGAGGGCGGCGGCCAGCAGCCGGGGCGGCAGCCCCAGCAGGAACGGGGGCGCGGAGTCCGCCCAGCGCGGCGCGATGCCGTCGCTGTGCAGGACCGCCGCGCTGTCCTCGGCCATCGGCAGCGTACGGGTCCGCGGCCTCGGCATGTTCCAGCCCACGACACCAGGCTGCCCGGTGTCGCGGGCGGCGATGCCGGCGTGGCCGACCAGGAGCAGGCGTACGTTGCCGACCCCGCAGTGCTCGACCGTGCCGGGCCGCAGACGCACCAGGGAGACGGCGGCGCCGCGGGTGCCGCGCAGGGCGCGGTCCATCGTCGTGAGCAGCTCGGGCAGCGGACGGTCCGGGTTCTCGCGGAAGACCCGGACGGCCTCGGCGCTCGCCCCGGCCGCCTCGGCGCCGTGCCCGAGGCCGTCGACGACGACCGCGGTGCGGCCGCCGGGGTCGTCGACCACAGCCGCGCTGTCCCCGCACAGCTTCTCGCCGCGCAGCGGCAGGCAGACCAGGCCGAGGTCGGCCGCTGCCGGGGCCGCGCCGGGCGCGTGGAAGCGGGCGCAGATCAGGGTGCCGAGGCCCGGCAGGGTGCGCAGGGTCAGCTCGTCGGCGAGCCGCTGGGCCGCGCCCATGCCGGAGCCGAGGGTGCCGATGGTGCTGTAGCCGTCGACCATGGCGCGGTCGGGGCTGGCCATGCCGGGGCCCCGGTCGACGGCGGTGACGTCGATGCCGCCCGCCCCGCTGTCGGCGGGACGGCGCTGCACGTAGACGGCGCCCTCCACGGCGTGCCGCAGGAGGTTCTCGGCGAGCTCGGTGGTGAGCACGGCGGCCCGCTCGACGGTGGTGGCGTCGAGCCCGGCCGCCCGCGCGGCGTCCTTGGCGAGGGACGCCGCGTGGTGCACGGCGCTGGGGTGGTCGACGACGACGTGGGCGGTCACGGCGACGTCGGCGAAGGCCGTCACCGCACCGTCCAGCGCACGACGGTGACGGTGGTCCCGGCGCCGGGACGGCTCTCCACGTGGAACTCGTCCATGAGCCGCCGGGCCCCGCCGAGGCCGTGGCCGAGGCCGTTGCCGGAGGTCCAGCCGTCGGTCATGGCGGCGCCGAGGTCCGGGATGCCGGGCCCCTCGTCCCGTATGACGAGGCGGATGCCGTCGGCGCCGCCCCGCTTGAGCAGTTCGACGGTGAGGGTGCCGCCCCCGCCGTGGATGTAGGCGTTGCGGGCCAGTTCGCTCGCCGCCGTCACCACGCGGGTCTGGTCGACCAGGCCGAAGCCGCACTCGACCGTCGCCGCGCGCACGGCGTGACGCACCGTCAGCAGGTCGTCCTCGGACCGCACTTCGTAGCTGCGGCGGACGGTCACCTGGGCCGCGGGGCCGTGGTGCACCGCGCGGGCGGCGAGCTCATCGGACATGGTCACGGCCTGGGCCCTCCGGGGTCCGCTGCCAGCCGAGCGCGGCGAGCGCCTGCTCGGCGTTGAGCGCCGTCTCGACGCCGGTCAGCCGGATGCCCAGCTCGACCAGGGTGATCGCGACGGCGGGGCGCATGCCCGCGACGATGACCCGCGCGCCCAGGAGCCGGGCCATGTGCGTGAGCTCCATCAGGGTGCGGGCCACGAACGAGTCGATGAGTTCGAGCCGCGAGATGTCGATGAGGACACCGCGGGCGCGGTCGGCGACGATCCGCTCGGTCAGCTCCTCGGTGAAGGCGATCGCGGAGCGGTCGTCCAGCTCGTTGAGCAGCCCTGTCACCAGGACGTCCGCGAGCCGCAGGATCGGAACGCCCGTCGTGCCGGGCGTCGGCGGTGTCGTCACGTGGCGGCCGACTCGGTCACGGAGAAGCCGACGGCGGGCTGCTCGGTCATCTTCATCGCGTCGGCGAGCGCGTCCGCCAGCGTCGCGCGGGTCATGATGGTGGACAGGTCGATTCCCAACTGGGCGATGGTCTGGGCGATGGGCGGCCGGATCCCGCTGATGACGCAGTCCGCGCCCATCAGGCGGACCGCGTTGACGGTGTGCATGAGGTGCTGGGCGACCGCCGTGTCGACGGTCAGCACACCGGTGATGTCGATGATGGCGATCTTCGCCTCGTCGTCCTGGATCGCCTGGAGCAGCGACTCCATGACGATCTGGGTCCGGGCCGTGTCGAGCGTGCCGATCAGCGGCACGGCGAGCACGTGCCGCCACAGGCGCACGACGGGCGTGGACAGCTCCATGAGCTGCCGGCTCTGCCGCTGGATGATCTCCTCGCGCCCCTCGACGTAGGTCTCGAAGGAGAGGGCGCCCGCGGCGTCGAGCATGCGGTTGACGAGGACCGCCGCCGAGAACAGCTCGCTCGTGTCGCGGGTGGTGTGCTGCACCGCGGCGAGGAGCGCCTCCTTGAGGGAGAGGACGGCGAGCGCGGTGTCGGTGGGGGTGGCGCCGGCGCGGACCCGGCGCAGGGAGAGCTGCGTCACCGTCGTCCGCAGGTCGTGGTGCGAGGTCACGAGC
The DNA here is from genome assembly GCF_040644575.1 of Streptomyces sp. NPDC046939. Classification (NCBI taxonomy): domain Bacteria; kingdom Bacillati; phylum Actinomycetota; class Actinomycetes; order Kitasatosporales; family Streptomycetaceae; genus Streptomyces; species Streptomyces sp. NPDC046939. The sequence continues at coordinate 33,557 of NZ_JBEYWV010000043.1, read as the reverse complement.
CGCTCGACGGGGACGTCGCTCGCCAGGGCCTCGGTCAGGGCGTCGATGAGCAGGTGCGCCTCCTCGCGCAGCGCGCTCTCCGGCAGGTCCGCGCCGAGAGCCGCCTGCTCGAGCTGGAGCGTCGTCCAGCGGTCGGCGATCTGCCCCTCCTGATCACGCAGCGCCTCGAGCAGCACCTTGCGGATGTCGTCGGTATCGCTGGTACTCACAAGCCCCTCTTCACACCGTTCTCTTCGTCTTGTCTCTGTATGGCCCATGCACCTCGACCATGATGCACACACCGAATCTTCACCGCGTCCCCCAGGGTGGTGACGCGCCGCCGCCCCGTGGCGACCGGCTTCTCGGCCGACGCACGGGACGGCCCGTCCGCGTACCCATGAACCGAAGGTTCATGCCCCCTGAACCGATGTGAGCCCGGCCACACCAAGCACGCAACAGACGAAACGGACGCCGCAACGAACATGCGCACGACCGGGATTCGCGCAACGATCGTCCGGCCGCGCGCAAGGTTGCTGCATTACAGCCGGGAAGTCACGTCCTCTAGAGTCATCCGCTGTACGCGGCACGGCGGGAACGCGCTGCTCGGCGCTCCCCCGTTCGCGGTGTGACCGATCAGACGCCTCCTCGCCCGGCCCTACCCCCTACCGGCAGCGATGAAGGAGCCAGTCCGTGCTCGATCACGGCGCACCCCCGCGCAACCCCCACGACGAGTCCGCGAGCGCGGGCCTCGGCGCCCGTCTGATGCGCCGCAAGCCGGTGGAGCGGCTGGTCGAGGAGGGTGGCCAGGGCGAGGGCGGTCAGCTGCGGCGCTCGCTCGGGCTGTGGCAGCTCACCATGATCAGCATCGGTGCCACGCTCGGCACCGGCATCTTCGTCGTCCTCGGCGAGGCCGTCCCGAAGGCGGGCCCCGCCGTCACGCTCTCGTTCGTGATCGCGGGCCTCACCGCCCTCTTCTCGGCCCTGTCCTACGCCGAGCTGGCCGGCTCCATCCCGGTCGCGGGCTCCTCCTACTCGTACGCATACGCAACGATGGGCGAGCTGATCGCCTGGGTGTGCGGCTGGTGCCTGGTCCTGGAGTACGGGGTCTCCGTCGCCGCCGTCGCGGTCGGCTGGGGCGAGTACCTGAACGAGCTGCTCGACGGCACGATCGGCGTCACCATCCCCGACGTCCTCTCCGCACCGCCCGGCGACGGCGGCATCTTCAACCTGCCCGCGCTCATCGTCGTCCTGCTCGCCATGGTGTTCCTGCTCGGCGGCGCCAGGGAGTCCGCGCGCGCAAACACGATCATGGTCGTCGTCAAGATCGTGTCGCTGCTGCTTTTCTGCGCCATCGGCCTCAAGGGCTTCCAGTCCGGCAACTACGAGCACTTCATGCCGCTCGGCATGGCGGGCGTCAGCGCCGCCGGAGCCACCCTCTTCTTCTCCTACATCGGCTTCGACGCCGCCTCCACCGCCGGCGAGGAGGCGAAGAACCCGCAGCGCGACCTGCCGCGCGCGATCATGCTCTCCCTCGTCATCGTCACCGCGCTGTACGTCCTCGTCGCCGCGGTCGCCGTCGGGGCCCGGCCCTGGAAGAAGTTCAGCGACTCCGAGGCCGCGCTCGCCGGGATCATGAAGGACGTCACGGGCCAGTCGTTCTGGGCGACGCTGCTCGCCGCGGGCGCCGTCATTGCCATCGCCTCCGTCGTCCTGACCGTGCTCTACGGGCAGACCCGCGTCCTGTTCGCCATGAGCCGCGACGGGCTCGTGCCCAAGGTGTTCTCCAAGGTCCACGCCAGGAGCGGGGCGCCGCGCGCCAACACCGTCCTCGTCTCCCTGTTCTGCGGCGTCCTCGCCGCCGCCGTCCCGCTCGGCCAGCTCGCCGACGCCACCAGCATCGGCACGCTCTTCGCCTTCGCCCTGGTCAACGTCGCCGTGATCGTGCTGCGCCGGACCCGCCCCGACATGGAGCGCACCTTCCGGGTGCCGCTGTCGCCGCTCTTCCCGGCCGTCGGCTTCGCGCTCTGCGTCTGGATGATGGGCAGCTTGTCCACGATCACCTGGATCGTCTTCGGTGTCTGGATGGCCGTCGGCCTCGTGTTCTACTTCTGCTACGGGATGCGCCGCTCCCGTCTCGCCGCCCCCGCACAGCCCTCCGCCGCCCCCTCAGAGCCCCAGAAGTGAACCTCCTGCCTTGCTGAACGATCTCGACGAACGCATCGTGCACGCCCTCGCCGAGGACGCCCGCCGCTCCTACGCCGACATCGGCCAGATCGTCGGCCTGTCCGCGCCCGCCGTGAAGCGGCGCGTGGACCGGCTGCGGGCCACCGGCGCGATCACCGGCTTCACCGTGCGCGTCGACCCGGCCGCGCTCGGCTGGGAGACCGAGGGCTTCATCGAGATCTACTGCCGCAGCAACACCTCGCCGGACGCGATCCGGCGGGGCCTGGAGCGCTACCCCGAGGTCGCCGCCGCCTCCACCGTCACCGGGGAGGCGGACGCCCTCGTCCAGGTGTTCGCCTCCGACATGCGCCACTTCGAGCGCGTCCTGGAACGGATCGCGGGGGAGCCCTTCGTCGAGCGGACCAAGTCCGTGCTCGTGCTCTCCCCGCTGATGCGCCGCTTCACCTCCGGCTCGCCCGTCTGAGCCCGCGCAACGAATCGCCGTACAGGCGCTCTCGTACGCAACGGATCACCTCGGCAGACGCAACAGACGCGTCTTGTCCCACCCAGCGCGCGAAACGTACCGTCATAGCGGCCCCGGTGAGCCCGGTGGCCCCCTCACACCACGGCCGTACGTATCCGAGCACAGCCATGCCGTCGTCGCCGCCGCGAACCCCGTAGCCGCGTACCCCCGCGTACCGGCGTATCCGCAAGGAGCCCGTAGCCCATGACGTCCACGGTGCCGACCGCCGTCCAGCACACCGAGGCGCAGCAGCCGCCGATCACCATGTTCGGCCCCGACTTCCCGTACGCCTACGACGACTTCCTCGCGCACCCCGCGGGGCTCGGGCAGATACCGGCGACCGAGCACGGCACCGAGGTCGCCGTCATCGGCGGCGGCCTGTCCGGCATCGTCGCCGCGTACGAGCTGATGAAGATGGGCCTCAAGCCCGTCGTCTACGAGGCGGACAGGATCGGCGGCAGGCTGCGCACGGTCGGCTTCGACGGGACGCCGCCGGACGCGGCCGGGCTCAGCGCCGAGATGGGCGCGATGCGCTTCCCGCCGTCCTCGACCGCGCTCCAGCACTACATCGACCTGGTGGACCTCAAGACGCGGCCGTTCCCGAACCCGCTCTCCCCGGCGACCCCTTCGACCGTCGTCGACCTCAAGGGCGAGAGCCACTACGCCGAGACGATCGACGACCTGCCGCAGGTCTACCGCGACGTCGCCGCCGCGTGGGCCGCCTGCCTGGAGGAGGGCGCCGACTTCTCCGACATGAACCGGGCGATGCGCGAGCGGGACGTGCCGCGCATCCGCGAGATCTGGTCGCGGCTCGTCGAGAAGCTCGACAACCAGACCTTCTACGGGTTCCTCTGCGACTCCGAGGCGTTCAAGTCCTTCCGTCACCGCGAGATCTTCGGCCAGGTCGGCTTCGGCACCGGCGGCTGGGACACCGACTTCCCCAACTCCATCCTGGAGATCCTGCGCGTCGTCTACACCGAGGCCGACGACCACCACCGCGGCATCGTCGGCGGCTCCCAGCAGCTCCCGCTGCGGCTGTGGGAGCGCGAGCCGCGGAAGATCGTGCACTGGCCCCTCGGCACCTCCCTCGCGTCGCTCCACGAGGCGGGGACGCCCCGGCCCGCCGTGACCCGGCTCGCCCGCACCGCCGGGAACCACATCACCGTCACCGACGCCGACGGCGACATCCGCACCTACCGCGCCGCGATCTTCACTGCGCAGTCCTGGATGCTGCTCTCCAAGGTGGCCTGCGACGACGCGCTCTTCCCGATCGACCACTGGACGGCGATCGAGCGCACCCACTACATGGAGTCCAGCAAGCTGTTCGTGCCGGTCGACCGGCCGTTCTGGCTGGACAAGAACCCGGCGACCGGGCGCGACACCATGTCGATGACGCTCACCGACCGCATGACGCGCGGCACCTACCTCCTGGACGACGGGCCGGACAAGCCCGCCGTCATCTGCCTCTCCTACACGTGGTGCGACGACAGCCTGAAGTGGCTGCCGCTCTCCGCGAACGAGCGCATGGAGGTCATGCTCAAGTCGCTCGGCGAGATCTATCCGGACGTCGACATCCGCAAGCACATCATCGGCAACCCGGTCACCGTGTCCTGGGAGAACGAGCCCTACTTCATGGGCGCGTTCAAGGCGAACCTGCCCGGCCACTACCGCTACCAGCGCCGCCTGTTCACCCACTTCATGCAGGACCGCCTCCCCGAGGACCGGCGCGGCATCTTCCTCGCCGGCGACGACATCTCCTGGACGGCCGGCTGGGCCGAGGGCGCCGTGCAGACCGCGCTCAACGCCGTCTGGGGCGTCATGCACCACCTGGGCGGCGCCACGGACCCGACGAACCCCGGCCCCGGCGACGTGTACGACGACATCGCACCCGTCGAGCTGCCTGAGGACTGACCCTCCAGAGGGGTCAGACCCCGGCCGACCTGGCCTTCTCGTAGACCTCCGCCGCGACGTCCGTCAGCTCCCGGGCGTCGCGGCAGTCGCCCTGGAGGTCGATGAGGATCTCCTCCAGGCCGACCTCGTCGTGCGCGACCAGGTCCTCGACGATCTGGTCGACGCTGCCCTGGAACGGGCGCCGGTCGTCGGCCGTGCACGGCTCGCGCGTGTAGAGCGTGTTCGCCCGCAGCACGCTCTGGAGCGGCGCCGTGCGGCCCCGCTCCTCGGCGAGCGCGCGCAGCTCGGCCCACTGCCGCTTCAGGGCCTCGGCACCGGTCGCCGCGGGCATCCAGCCGTCCGCGCGGTCGACCAGGCGCCGCGCGGCCCTCGCGCTGTTCGCGGGCAGCAGGATCGGCAGCGGGCCCGCGGGCTTCGGCCCGACCACGGACGGTGCGATCGTCGTCAGCTCGCCCTCGTACGCGACCGGGTCCGGGCCCCACACCGCCCGGCACACCGCGATCAGCTCGTCCAGGACCTTGCCGCGCCGCTCGAAGGGGGCGACACCGGCCGCCGCGTACTCGTCGCGGGACCAGCCGGTGCCGAGCCCGGCGACGACCCGGCCGCCGCTCGCCGCGTCCAGCGAGGCGAGGGCGCGGGCCAGCTGGAACGGCACGTGCAGCGGCGCCACGAGGACGCTTGTCCCGAGCCGCGCCCGCGAGGTGACCGCCGCCGCGAGCGTGAGGGAGACCAGCGGGTCGGCGACCGAGCGGTACCGGTCGGGCCAGGGGAGCCCCGGGATGCCGTAGAGCCCCTGCCGGGCGGGTTCGGGGAACAGGATCCGCTCGAAGACCCAGAGGCTGTCGTAGCCGATGTCCTCTGCGGCGCGGGCCACGTCGGGAATGTCGCGGCCGACGTCGTACTGTCGCATCTGCGGGAGGCCGAGGCCGAGGCGGGTCGCCATACCGTGCTCCTTCGTCGCATGCGCACCGGATGTCGCAAGGCTTAACGCGCGGGCGCCGCCCGGGAGTTCCGGGTACTCGTGTACGGGGAACGGTTCTCAGCCGGGCAGCGGGGTGAGCAGCATGCGGCCCACCAGCCCGGCCGACGTGTCCAGGGAGCGGGCGAACTCGGCCGCCACGCCCGGCAGCCCGCGCAGCGCCCACAGCGCGCGGGCCGCGCCCCACGCGGCGTCGCGCGCCCGCTCCAGGCTCCACGAGCCGAGCAGATGGGTGAGCGGATCGGCGACCTGGAGGAGGTCGGGGCCCGGCATCAGCTCCTCGCGGATCCGCTCCTCCAGGGTGATGAGAAGGTCGCCGACGCGCTCGAACTCGTCCTCCAGGGCGGCCGGCGCACAGCCGAGGGCATGGCAGGAGTCCACGACGGCGAGGGCCAGGTCGTGCCCGATGTGCGCGTTGATGCCCGCGAGCGCGAACTGGAGCGGGTGGACGCCGGGGTGGCGGCGGAACTGCAGCAGCGGCCGCCAGCACGCCGGTCCGAGCGCCGGTCCGGGGGAGGCCCCGTCGACGGCCGTCAGGTAGCGCTCCGCGAAGCGGACGTCGAGGGTGACCGCGGCGGCGCGGTCCGGGAAGCCGCCCGCCGGGCCGCTGTCGATGGCCCGGTCGACCGCCTCCGTGACGGCGAGGTAGACCCGGTTGAAGACCGCCACGCCGTCCCGGGGCGGCAGGCCGGCGGCGAGCGCGCGCATCCGCGCGATCACCGCGTCGACCCCCTGCGCCGCTGCGAGCGGCTCGTACTGCTGCGACTGCGCCATGAGCGAAGAGTCGCAGCCGGGGCACGTCGCGGGCGCGGGCCCGCTCACGGCTTCCCCAGAACGAGCGAACCGGGACCTACCGCCGCGCCTCCTCGTCGTACGTCGACGTACCCGCGTCGAGCAGTGGCTCCTGCGTCTTCAGGTGCGCGGGCGCCAGGGCGCGCAGCGCGTGGTAGCCGGTGATGACGACGATCGTGCCGAGCGCGATGCCGCTGAGGGAGAAGGTGTCGCTGAACTTCAGGGAGACGTTGCCGACGCCGATGATGATGCCCGCGGCGGCGGGGACCAGGTTCAGCGGGTTGCGCAGGTCCACCTTGGCGTTGATCCAGATCTGCGCGCCGAGCAGGCCGATCATGCCGTAGAGGATGACGGTGATGCCGCCGAGGACGCCGCCGGGGATCGCCGCGACGATCGCGCCGAACTTCGGGCACAGGCCGAAGAGGAGCGCGAACCCGGCCGCGGCCCAGTAGGCGGCCGTCGAGTAGACGCGGGTCGCGGCCATGACGCCGATGTTCTCGGAGTACGTCGTGTTGGGCGGGCCGCCGACGGCGGTGGAGAGCATCGAGCCGACACCGTCGGCGGAGATCGCGGTGCCGAGCTTGTCGTCCAGGTTCTCGCCGGTCATCTCGCCGACGGCCTTGACGTGTCCGGCGTTCTCCGCGATGAGCGCGATGACCACGGGCAGCGCGACGAGGATCGCGGACCACTCGAACGACGGTCCGTGGAAGGTGGGCAGCCCGATCCAGTCCGCCTTGCCGACGGCGGAGAAGTCCAGACGCCAGTGGTCGACGGCCTCGGCGCCGCCGTTCACCGAGTGGATCTTGCCGAAGATCCGGTCGAGGAGCCACGAGATCACATAGCCGAAGATCAGCCCGAGGAAGATCGCGATGCGGGACCAGAAACCGCGCAGGCACACCACGGCCAGACCGGTGAACAGCATCACCAACAGCGCCGTCCACTGGTCGGCGGGCCAGTACGTGGACGCCGTCACCGGCGCCAGGTTGAAGCCGATCAGCATGACGACCGCGCCGGTGACGACCGGCGGCATCGCCGCGTGGATGATCCGCGCCCCGAACCGCTGCACCGCGAGGCCGACGAGGAAGAGCACGGCGCCGACGACGAGGACCGCGCCCGTCACGGTGGCGCTGCTGCCTCCTTGCGCCCGGATCACGGCCGCGACCCCGACGAAGGAGAGCGAACAGCCCAGGTAGCTGGGGACGCGGCCGCGCGTCGCGAGCAGGAAGATCACCGTCGCGACGCCGGACATCATGATGGCGAGGTTCGGATCGAGCCCCATGAGCACGGGGGCCACGAAGCTGGCGCCGAACATGGCGACCACGTGCTGCGCGCCGAGCCCGATCGTGCGCGGCCACGTCAGCCGCTCGTCGGGGCGGACGACGGCGCCGGGGGCCGGGGTCCGGCCGTCGCCGCCGTGCAGTTTCCAGCGGACGCCGAGGTCCATGTGCGTTCTGCTTTCTCTGGCTCGAAACGATCGCCTCATGGTAAGGGCACGTACGTACGAGCCTCGCGCCGAGCCGAGCCCGCCGCCACCGGTCTCAGTTCGTCCGCGCCACCGACGCGTCCTTCTGGGCCGCCGTCGTGCGGTCCGCCCCGCGCAGCACCCCGGCGAACGCCATCAGCCCGCACGTCAACGCCGTGACCAGGCCGAACGACACCACGAGGCTCGTCATGTCGGCGACCGTACCGATGGCCGACGGGGCGATCAGGCCCGAGGTGTACGTGATCGTGGCGACGCCCGCGATGGCCTGGCTCGGGTTGGGCCCGCTGCGCCCGGCCGCCGCGAAGGCGAGCGGGACGACGACCGCGATGCCGAGCCCGAGCAGACCGAACCCGGCCATCGCGACCGGCGGGTTCGGGGCCAGGACCACGAGCAGCGCGCCGGCCGTGGCCATGACACCGCTCACCCGTACGGTGCGCACCGCGCCGAAGCGGTCCACGACGGCGTCGCCCGCGATCCGGGCCAGCGCCATGGTGAGCGTGAACGCCGTGGTGCAGGCGGCGGCGAGCCCGGCCGAGGTGTCGAGGACGTCCCGCAGATAGACCGCCGACCAGTCGAGGCTCGCGCCCTCGGCGAAGACGGCGCAGAACCCGACGGCGCCGATGAGCAGCGCGGACCTGGGCGGCAGCGCGAACCGCGGGGGCGCCTCCTCGCCCTCGGCCGGGCGCAGGTCGAGCACCCACTGGCAGGCGGTGAAGCCCACGGCGGTCAGGACGGCGGCGGCGAGCAGGTGGTGCAGGCGGGCGTCGGCGCCCAGGTGCGCGGCGAGGGTGCCGCCCGCCGAGCCGATGAGCGCGCCGACGCTCCACATGCCGTGCAGCCCCGACATGATCGATTTGTCGAGGCGGGTCTCTATCTCGACGCCGAGCGCGTTCATCGCCACGTCCGACATGCCCGCCGTCGCGCCGTAGACGAAGAGGACCGCGCAGAGGGTGAGCAGGTTCGGGGCGAGCGAGGGCAGGACCAGGGACAACGTCCACAGGGCGAGCAGGCCGCGCAGCGCCGTCCGCGCGCCGAACCGGTGGGTCACGCTGCCCGCGAGCGGCATCGCCACGGACGCGCCGATGGCGGGGAAGGCGAGCGCGAGGCCGAGCTGGCCCGCGCTGACGCCCGCGTGGTCCTGGATCCACGGCACCCGGGTCGCGAAGGACCCGGTCACCGCGCCGTGCACGCAGAACACGGTCGCGACGGCGTAGCGCGCCCGCTTCACGTTCCGCAGCGCGTACGTCACTTCACTCATCCGGCGGGCCCCTCCCGGTCTCAGTCCCCGCACGCGTCCCGTCCGCGTCCGAGGTCGCCGCCGTAAACTATCAGGAACCCTGCCTGATAGTTACCCTGTTTCCGCGTAGGATCCCGCCATGCCCGCATCTCCGAGGACCGCACGCGCCATCAACGACCGGCTCGCGCTGCGCTTCCTCCAGGACGAAGGCCCGCTCACCGCCGGGCAGTTGAAGGACCGCACGGGGCTCTCCCGGCCCTCCGTCGCCGACCTCGTCGAGCGGCTCACCGCGTCCGGGCTCGTCACGGTGGTGGGGGAGGCGGGCGCCCAGCGGCGCGGCCCCAACGCGCGCCTCTACGGGATCGTCGCCGACCGTGCCCACCTCGCGGCGCTCGACGTGCGCACCGAGAGCGTCCGCCTCGTCGTCGCCGACCTGCTCGGCACGGTGCTCGCGCGGGCGTCCCTGCCGGTCGAGGCGGGGGAGCGGACCGGCGCCGCCGTCGAGCGCGCCGTCGCCCTCCTCGAACACACGGCGAAGGAGGCGGGCATCGACCATCTGCACACGGTCGGCGTGGGCGCCCCCGGTCTCATCGACCCGGCGACCGGCGAACTCCGCGACTCCTCCGGGCTCCCCGAATGGCACCGCCGCCTCGTCACCGTCCTCCAGGAGCGCCTCCCCGCCCGGATCCTGGTGGAGAACGAGACGAACCTCGCGGCCCTCGCCGAACAGCTCGACGGCGCCGCCCGCGCGCAGGACACCTTCGTGCTGCTCTGGCTCGGGCTCGGCATCGGCGCGGCGGTCGTCCTCGACGGCAAGCTGCGCCGCGGCGCCTCCGGCGGCACCGGCGAGGTCGGCTTCCTGCCCGTCCCCGGCACCACCGGACTGCCCTCCGCGACCGGCTGCGACGGCGGCTACCACTCCCTGGCCGGCTCGGCCGCCATCCTCGGCCTGGCCGCCGCCCACGGCCTCGCGGCCCCCGGCGAGCCGGTGGAGCGCGCGGCCGAGGTGGTCCGCGAAGCGGTCGCCTCCGGCGCGGACGCCTTCCTCGACGCACTCGCCGACCGCGTCGTCCTCGGCGCCGCCGCCGTCGTCGCCGTGCTCGACCCCGGCTTCCTGGTCCTGGCCGGCGAGGTGGGCCGGGCGGGCGGCGAGGCCCTGGCCCACCGCGTCGCCACCCGCCTCACGCGGATGTCACCGCTGGCCACGGAGGTGCGGCCGGGGGCGCTCGGCGGCGGCGCGGTGCTGCGCGGGGCGCTCCTGATGGCCCGCGAATCGGCGCAGGAGGCCGTCTTCGGGGCCGACGGCCAGGCGCTCAGCGCCGCGCCAGGAACTCCTCGAACGTCCCCTTCCCCACCGCCTGCTCCGGCGCCAGATGCCCGCCCGCCCGGAACGCCCGGTACGTCTTCCCCGCCAGCGGGACGCTGACCACCGCCCGCCGCCTGCCCTCCGCCCGCAGGTAGGCGCGGGCCAGGTCCCTGAACGTACGGACCTCGGGTCCGCCCATGACGGGGACGCGGCCCGCCGGGGGCCCGACGGCGAGCTCCGCCAGCCGGCCGGCGACCTCCGAGACCTCGATCGGCTGGTCGTCGAGGCCGGCCGGGAGCGGCATCACCGGTGACTTCGCGAAGGTGCGCAGGATGTCGTGGACGAACTCGTGGAACTGGGTCGTGCGCAGCACGGTCCAGCCGAGCCCGGACTCCTCGATCAGCCGCTCCACCGCGAGCTTCGCCTTGTAGTAGCCGAACGGCACCCGGTCCACACCGACGATCGAGATGTAGACCAGGTGCGGGACCCCCGCCCGGCGGGCGGCCGCGATCAGGTTCCGCGCCGCCTCCTCGTCGCCCCCGCGCGGCGACGACGCGCAGTGCACGATGACATCGGCCCCGTCGACGGCCCGGTCGAGCGCGGGGCCGCCCTCGCGCAGGTCCACCGCGTACGGCTCGGCCTTCCTGCTCAGGACCCGTACCTCGTGCCCGTCCCCGCGCAGCCGCTCGGCGACGAGCCGGCCCAGCGTCCCGGTCCCCCCGGTCACCAGAATCGTGGTCACGGCCGCATCAGCTCCTTCGTACCCCGGAGCGCTCCCTCGTGGAGCACCCGTCAGCAAGGGAGAACCGGCGGACGCCCGGGAATGTGACAACCCCCGGACGGCGCTCCTCAGCCCTCCCGTGCCGCGGCCAGCTGGGCGCCCATGAACTCCAGCTTGTCGGGGTTGAGCACCGTCTGCGCGGCCACCACGAGCCCGCCCCGCACCTCGAAGGTGACGACCGCGAACAGCCTGCCCCCGACCGTGACGACCAGCCCCGGGCCCCCGTTGACCTCGGCGACCGACAGCTCCGCGCCGACGAGGTACCGCTCCGCGACGCCCACCAGGAACCGCAGCACCTTCTCGCGGCCCTCGACCGGCCTGCGCGCCGCGCTGACCTTGCCCCCGCCGTCGCCCCACCAGACCACGTCGGCGGCGAGGAGCTTCTCCAGCGCGGCCAGGTCGCCCTCGCGCGCCGCCCCGACGAACGCCTCCGCCAGCTCCCGCCGCACCCGCTCCGACGGTGCGAACCGCGCCCCGGGCTCCCCGATCCGCGCCGTGGCCCGCCGGTACAACTGGCGGCAGTTCGCCTCCCCGAGACCGAGCACCGAGGCGATCTCCCGGTAGCCGTACGCGAACGCCTCCCGCAGCACGTACACCGCCCGCTCGGTCGGCGTCAGCCGCTCGAGGAGGAGCAGAAGCGCGGCGGAGACCGACTCGCGCTGCTCGGCCGATTCCAGGGGCCCGAGCGCGCCGTCGGAGGTGAGGACCGGCTCGGGCAGCCAGGGCCCCGCGTACCTCTCGCGCCGTGCCCGTGCCGACGTCAGCCGGTTCAGGCAGAGGTTGGTGACGACCTTGGCGAGCCAGCCGCCGAGATGCTCGACCGAACCCGGCTCGGTACCGGCGAACCGCAGGTAGGCGTCCTGCACCACGTCCTGCGCCTCCTCGGCGGAGCCGAGCATCCGGTAGGCGAGCGAGAACATCCGCGGGCGGTGCCGCTCGAACTCGGCGGTGCGGTCGGGGCCTTCCGCCGGGCCGGCGGCTGAGCTGGTCGTCACGTGGTCAGCCTGTCAGACGGGCCCACCGCGACCGGCGGCCCTGTGAGCCAGCCCACAGTATTCGCATGCATCCGCATCGATCGGACGTGGCACACTGGCCATGTACCAGAAGCAGCGCACTCCGGGGTCGGTGAAAGTCCGAACCGGCGGTTACAGTCCGCGACCCGGTCACGTCCAGTGACCGGTTGACCAGGTGAAATTCCTGGACCGACGGTTAAAGTCCGGATGGGAGGCAGTGCGCGGCGGGCGGGCACCCCAGGGTGCGCGTCGCCGTCTGTTCCGGGTGCCGTCCACACGTCGTGGCCGGTCCGGTCTCTCGGCGTCGTCCCCGGTGACCGGTGTCGCAGTCCGTACGTTCTGTCGTCGTCGCACGACAGTGCCCCGGAGTCCATGCCCTATGAGGGAGGACCCGGGAAGTGTTCACCGGAATCGTCGAAGAGCTGGGCGAGATCACCGCCGTCGAGATGCTCGACGACGCGTGTCGCTTCCGCGTCCGCGGCCCCGTCGTCACGCAAGGCGCCAAGCACGGCGACTCCATCGCGGTCAACGGGGTCTGCCTCACCGTCGTCGAGCACGACGGGGACTCCTTCACCGCCGACGTCATGGCCGAGACCCTCAAGCGCTCCAGCCTCGGCGCGCTCACGACCGGCTCCCGCGTCAACCTCGAACGCCCGATGGTCGCGGACGGCCGCTTCGGCGGGCACATCGTGCAGGGCCACGTCGACGGCACCGGCACGATCATCGAGCGGCTGCCCTCCACGCACTGGGAGATCGTCAAGGTCTCGCTCCCCGCCGAGCTGGCCCGGTACGTCGTCGAGAAGGGCTCCATCACCGTCGACGGCGTGAGCCTGACCGTCGTCGAGGCGGGCGCCGACTACTTCACCCTCAGCCTCATCCCCACCACCCTCGACCTGACCACGCTCGGCATCAAGCAGCCCGGCGACCCGGTCAACCTCGAGGTCGACGTCCTCGCGAAATACGTCGAGCGGATGCTCGGTTACCAGGGCAGCGATCAGCGAAGCGACCGGGACAGCGCCCAGGGGGGCACCAAGTGAACTGGCTCAACACCGAAGCGTTCACCCTCTTCGACCAGCACATTCTCTGGTCGGACATGATCGGCAACACCATCGGTCTGATCGCCCTCGCGCTCGGCTGGCGCCGCTCCATATGGACCTGGCCCGCCCAGCTGGTCTCCGGCGCGATCCTGCTCACCGCGTTCGCCACCGCCCACCTCTCGGGCAGCGCGGGCAAGCAGCTCGTCGTCATCGTCGTCGCCCTGTTCGGCTGGTGGCAGTGGAACCGCGGCACGGGCCAGGCGCAGGACGGCTCCATCGCCGTACGGTTCGCCACCTGGCGCGAGCGCGGCGCCCTCGTCGCCGCCGCCGCGCTCGGCACCCTCGCCGTCGGCGGACTGTTCACCGCGTTCCCGACGCTGTCGTGGGACCCGTGGCCGGACGCGTACATCTTCGTCGGGACCGTCGTCGCCATGTACGCCCAGGCGCGCGGCATGGTCGAGTTCTGGTTCGCCTGGCTCCTCGTCGACGTCGTCGGCGTCCCGCTGAACTTCGCCAACGGCTTCGCCTTCTCCGGCTTCGTCTACGTCATCTACGGCGCGCTCGTCCTGTGGGGCATGCGCGACTGGTGGCTGCGGTCCCGCGCCGCCGCGGCCAAGGCCCCCGCGCTCGAAGGAGCCCACGCATGAGCACCGCAGCCCACCTGTACGAGATCACCGACACCGACCTCACCCTCGACCCGGTCGAGCAGGCGATCCGCGACATCGCGGCGGGCCGCCCCGTCGTGGTCGTCGACGACGAGGACCGGGAGAACGAGGGCGACCTCGTCGTCGCCGCCGAGAAGATCACGCCCGAGATCGTCGCCTTCATGATGAGCGAGTGCCGCGGCCTGATCTGCGCCCCCATGGAGGGCGCCGAACTCGACCGGCTCGACCTGCCGCAGATGGTCGGCGACAACACCGAGTCGATGAAGACCGCGTTCACCGTCTCCGTCGACGCCTCCGGCGCCCACGGCGTCACCACCGGCATCTCCGCCGCCGACCGCGCCACCACGCTCCAGCTCCTCGCGAGCGGCACGGCCGAGCCCGGCGACCTCGTCCGGCCCGGCCACATCTTCCCGCTGCGCGCCCGCACCGGCGGCGTCCTCGCACGCAACGGCCACACCGAGGCCGCCGTCGACCTCGCCCGCCTCGCGGGCCTGCGCCCGGCCGGCGCCATCGTGGAGATCGCGGGCGAGGACGGCGTGATGCTGCGCCTGCCCGAGCTGATCCCGTTCGCCCGCAAGCACGGCCTGACGATCATCTCCATCGAGGACCTCATCGCCTACCGCCGCTCCGCCGAGCCCACCGTCAAGCGCGAGGCGACCGTCCACCTGCCCACCGCCTTCGGCGAGTTCACGGCGTACGGCTACCGCTCCACGGTCGACGGCGTCGAGCACGTCGCCCTCGTCCACGGCGACATGGGTACGGGCGAGGATGTCCTGGTCCGCATCCACTCCGAATGCCTCACCGGCGACGTCTTCCACTCCCTGCGCTGCGACTGCGGCCCCCAGCTGGAGGAATCGATGCGCCGCATCGTGGAGAACGGCCGCGGCGTCGTCGTCTACCTGCGCGGTCACGAGGGCCGCGGCATCGGCCTGCTCTCCAAGCTGCGCGCCTACGAGCTCCAGGAGCGCGGCCGCGACACCCTCGACGCCAACCTGGAGCTGGGCCTGCCCGCCGACGCCCGCGACTACGCGGCCGGCGCCCAGATCCTCGACGACCTCGGCGTGCGCACCCTGCGCCTGATGACCAACAACCCCGACAAGACCGACGCCCTCACCCGGCACGGCCTCGTCGTCACCGCCCGCGAGCCCATGCCGATCAGCGCGGGCGAGCACAACCTCCGCTACCTGCGCACCAAGCGGGACCGGATGGGCCACGACCTGCCCTGGCTGGACGCCCCGACGACGTCCGCCTGCACCAACCAGTGATCTGTATCCCGCAACCCCTGAACCATCTACGTACGAGGAGAAGCGCGTGAGCGGCAAGGGTGCCCCCGAACTGAGCGTGAAGAACTGCGGCGACCTGCGCGTGGCCGTCATCGCCGCCCAGTGGCACGAGAAGGTCATGGACGGGCTCGTCGACGGCGCCCTGCGCGCCCTCACCGAGCTGGGCATCAGCGAGCCCACCGTCCTGCGCGTCCCCGGCAGCTTCGAGCTGCCGGTCGTCGCCAAGGTCCTCGCGGGCCGGGGCTACGACGCGATCGTCGCGCTCGGCGTCGTCATCCGCGGTGGCACCCCGCACTTCGAGTACGTGTGCCAGGGCGTCACCCAGGGCCTCACCCAGGTCTCCGTCGACACCGGCGTCCCCATCGGCTTCGGCGTCCTCACCTGCGACACCGAGGAGCAGGCGCTCGACCGCGCGGGCATCGAGGGCTCCCGCGAGGACAAGGGGCACGAAGCGGTCACCGCGGCCGTCGCCACCGCCACCACGCTGCGTACCGTCTCCGAACCCTGGCGTTAGGGGCGGGGGAGAGCCGCGTAAAGTAGGGGCCACCATGTCCAATAAGACGTTCGAGGAGCTCTTCGCCGAGCTCCAGCAGAAGGCCGCCACCGGCGACCCCGCCACTTCCCGCACCGCAGAGCTGGTCGGCAAGGGCGTCCATGCCATCGGCAAGAAGGTCGTCGAGGAGGCCGCCGAGGTCTGGATGGCGGCCGAGCACGAGGGCAAGGAAGCCGCCGCCGAGGAGATCTCGCAGCTTCTGTACCACGTCCAGGTGATGATGGTCGCCCGCGGCATCTCCCTCGACGACGTGTACGCCCATCTCTGAGCCGGCCCCCGAGTCCGTTCACCTCTCTCCCCCTTACGCGAAGGAATCCGTCCTCATGCTGCGCATCGCCGTCCCCAACAAGGGTTCACTGTCCGGACCTGCGTCGGCGATGCTCCATGAGGCCGGCTACCGCCAGCGCAAGGAGTCCAAGGAACTCGTCACGGTCGACCCGGACAACGAGGTCGAGTTCTTCTACCTGCGCCCCAAGGACATCGCGATCTACGTGGCCTCCGGCAAGCTCGACATCGGGCTCACCGGCCAGGACCTCCTGATCGACTCCGGGGCCAACGCCGAGGCGATCCTCCCCCTCGGCTTCGCCCGCTCCACCTTCCGCTTCGCCTCCCGGCCCGGCGCGGTCAAGGACCTCGCCGACCTCGCGGGCAAGACGATCGCCACCTCCTACGAGGGCATCGTCGGCAAGTACCTCGCCGAGCACGGCGTCGACGCCTCCGTCGTCCACCTCGACGGCGCCGTGGAGACCGCCATCGAGCTCGGCGTCGCCGACGCCATCGCCGACGTCGTCGAGACCGGCACCTCCCTGCGCAACGCGGGCCTGGAGGTCTTCGGCGAGCCGATCATGAAGTCCGAGGCGTGCGTCATCCGCCGCAAGGGCGACAGCGCCGACGAGCCGAAGGTGCAGCAGTTCCTCCGCCGCCTCCAAGGCGTCCTCGTCGCCCGCACGTACGTGATGATGGACTACGACTGCCGCGCCGAGCACCTGGAGAAGGCCGTCGCCCTCACCCCGGGCCTGGAGTCGCCGACTGTCTCCCCGCTGCACAACGAGGGCTGGGTCGCCGTGCGCGCCATGGTCCCCGCCAAGGACGCGCAGCGCATCATGGACGACCTGTACGCCCTCGGCGCGCGGGCCATCCTCACCACGGCCATCCACGCCTGCCGCCTCTGAGGACGCCGACCATGTCCGACCCCGTCGCCCCTCCCGCCCTGCCCGTCACCTTCCGGCCCGGCCACACGCGCGTCATCCTGCACGCGCTGGGCGCCGCCTGTTTCGTGGTGATCAGCGCGATCGCCTTGCTCATCGACACGATGAGCGCGGGGGAGAAGCTCAGCTTCATCTTCACCGCCGCCCTGTTCTGGGGCGTGCTCGCGCTGCTCGCGCGGCCCAAGGTCGTCGCCGACGAGGACGGCGTCACGGTCGTCAACATCGCGCGTGGCCGCCGCCTCGCCTGGGCGGAGATCGTCCGGGTCAACCTGCGCCCCGGCGACCCCTGGGTCTTCCTCGACCTCACCGACGGCACGAGCCTCGCCGCGATGGGCATCCAGCCGGCCCTGGCCAGACAGAGCGCCATCCGCGACGCGAAAGCGCTCCGCGCCCTGGCGGAGTCGCGCACGACACATCAGGGCTGAGTCAGGGCCCCGGCCCCTGACACCTTCGCCCCAACCTTGATTAATCTGTTGGGCGGGGCGTGTGCCATGTGCCGCCCCGCCCCTGACGCGCCCGGACGGGCGGGCGGGGGCCCCTGCTAACCAAGGAGTGACTCCCTCCAGCGATGGACGGATCGTCCGGCAGTACCTGCGCCGCCCCCTCCCGACATAGCGCGCCCCTCGCGCGTACGTCTGCGGAGGCGGCGGCATGACCATCCCGTTGCTGCTCCTCGCGGCAGCCTTCCTCCTGATCCTCGCCAACGGATTCTTCGTGGCGGCCGAGTTCGGGCTCGTCACCGTCGAGCGCCAGGACGCCAAGGAGGCGGCGGACGCCGGCGACAAGCGCGCCCGCACCGTCGTCGAAGCCCTCAAGGAGCTGTCCTTCCAGCTCTCCGGCACCCAGCTCGGCATCACCATCACCTCCCTGGTCGTCGGCATGCTCGCCGAACCGGCCCTCGCGGAGCTGCTGCGCGGCCCCTGCGAGGCCGTCGGCCTGCCCGAGTCCGCCGCGAGCGGCGTCTCGGTCGTCGTCGGCATGCTGCTCGCGTCCGCCGCCCAGATGGTGATCGGCGAACTGGTCCCGAAGAACTGGGCGGTCTCGAAGCCGCTCCAGGTGGCCCGCTTCGTGGCAGGCCCCCAGCACGCCTTCGCCCGCCTCTTCCGCCCGGTGATCGCCCTGCTGAACACGGTCGCCAACCGCCTCGTCCGCGCCCTCGGCGTCGAACCGGCCGACGAGCTGGCCTCCGCCCGCACCCCGGGCGAGCTGGTCTCGCTCGCCCGGCACTCGGCGCAGGCGGGCGCCCTGGAACAGGACACCGCCGACCTGTTCGTGCGGACGCTCTCGCTCGGCGAGCTGACCGCGCAGCACGTCATGACGCCCCGCGTGAAGGTCAGCGCGCTCCAGGCATCGGCGACCGCCGAGGACGTGGTCAACCTGACCCGCGCCACGGGCCTGTCCCGCTTCCCCGTCTACCGGGAGCGGATCGACGAGGTCATCGGCATGGTCCACCTCAAGGACGCCCTGGCGATGACCGCGCACGAGCGCCTGCGCACGCCCGTCGTGCGCATCGCGCAGACCCCGCTCATGGTCCCGGAGACCCTGCCGGTGCAGCCGCTCCTCGCACGCCTGCGCAGCGAGCAGCCGATCGCCGTCGTCGTCGACGAGTACGGCGGCACGGCCGGGGTCGTCACCCTGGAGGACATCGTGGAGGAACTCGTCGGCGAGGTCCGCGACGAGCACGACCGGCTCGACCTGCCCGAACTGGCGGCGGCCCCGCCCGAGGACGGCAGGCCCGCCTGGGACGCCGACGGCAGTTGCCGCGTCGACATCCTGCGCCGCATCGGCCTCGACGCCCCCGAGGGCCCGTACGAGACGGTGGCCGGCCTCGTCGCCGACCTCCTGGGCCGCATCCCGGCCCCCGGCGACAAGGCCGAGCTGCCCGGCTGGCGCCTCGCCGTGCGCCAGGTCGACCACTACCGCGCCGAGCGCGTCCGCATCGTCAAGCTCGCGGACGCACCCACCGCTGTCCTGGAGGCGGCCCGATGAGCGCCCTGCAACTCCTCTTCGCGGCCCTGCTCGTCCTCGCCAACGGCTTCTTCGTCGGCGCCGAGTTCGCCCTGGTCTCGGTCCGCCGCAGCCAGATCGAACCGCTGCCGGGCAAGCGCGCCCGCCAGGTCCTGTACGGGCTTGAGCACCTGCCGCAGATGATGGCGGCGGCCCAGTTCGGCATCACCGTCTGCTCGCTGACGCTCGGCGCGGTGGCGGAGCCGACGGTGGCGCACCTCCTGGAGCCGGTCTTCGAGGCGGTCCACGTCCCGCACGGCATGGTCCACCCGCTGGGCTATGTGATCGCCCTGGCGGCGGTCGTCTTCCTGCACCTGGTCATCGGCGAGATGGTGCCGAAGAACCTGGCGATGGCGGCGCCCGAGAAGACCGCGCTGTGGTTCAGCCCGGGCCTGGTCGCCTTCGCCCGGCTCTGCAAGCCGGTCACGATCGCGCTCGGCGCCTGCGCCCGCGTCGTCCTGAAGCTGTTCAGGGTCGAGCCGAAGGACGAGGTCGAAGCGGTCTTCACCAGCGAGCAGCTCAACCGCCTGGTGGAGGACTCCGGGCAGGCGGGTCTGCTCGACCCGGAGGAGCAGGAGCGTCTGGAGGACGCCCTGGAGCTGGGCTCGCGCCCGGTCACCGACGTCCTGTTGAACCGGGCGGAGCTGGTCACGGTCGGCCCCTCGGTCACCCCGGCCGAGATCATCGCCCTCACCGCGCGCACCGGGTACTCCCGCTTCCCGATCTGTGCGGAGGGCGGCGCCTTCATGGGCTACCTGCACATCAAGGACGTCCTCGACCTGATCGAGGGCCCCGGCACGGACCGCGCGGTCCCGCAGCAGCTCTGGCGGCCCATGACGACGCTCCGCGCCGAACTGCCCCTGGACGACGCGCTGACGGTGATGCGCCGGGCGGCGACGCACCTGGCCCAGGTCGCCGACGCCTCGGGCCGGGTCCTCGGCCTGGTCGCCCTGGAGGACGTCCTTGAGCTGCTCGTCGGCGAGGTCCGCGACCCCGCGCACCGCGAGGAGGCGGAGGTCCCGCAGGCCCGGACGAGGCAGGAGGCGCTGACCTAGACGGGGAGAACGCCGCAGGCCCTACAGCCCTGTGGGGTCCTGCGGCCCCCGCCCGGAGAGCACCTCCCCGTACGCCTGCATGAGATCGGGCAGCCGCAGCGTGGCGAGGTCGTCGCGGGACGGCTCGGTCAGATATCCGGTGAGCCGCAGATCGCGGTAGGCGCACGACTTCTCGTACAGGGTCCGCAGGAACCGGCCGTTGCCCAGCTCGTCGATCCACCCCTGCTCGACCACGTGCGTGGCGATGGAGCGCAGCTCCTCCAGCGCCTCCTCGTCCCACACGTCCCCGTTCTCCGCCGCGAGGACCTCGCCGATGGAGGTCAGCTCCATCGGCCGGTACGAGGGGAAGTCAACGCGGGAGGTGAAGCGCGAGGACAGGCCGGGGTTGGCGGCGAGCAGCCGGTCCATGCCCTCCGGATATCCGGCGAGGATGACCACGAGATGGTCCCGGTTGTCCTCGGCCCGCTTGAGCAGCACTTGCAGCGCCTCGTCGCCGTACGCGTCGCCCTTGCCGTAGCCGGAGTTGGACAGCGCGTACGCCTCGTCGACGAAGAGGACGCCGCCGAGCGCGGAGTCGATCAGCTCGTTGGCCTTGACGGCGGTCTGGCCGAGGTACTCGCCGACCAGGTCCGAGCGCTGGGCCTCCACGAGGTGGTCGCCGCCGAGCAGGCCGAGCGCGTAGAAGACCCGGCCGAGGATGCGGGCCACCGTCGTCTTGCCGGTGCCGGAGGGGCCCGAGAAGACGAAGTGACGCTTCGGCGGCTGGACCGGCAGGCCCTGCCCGGCGCGCAGACGCGCCATGTTCAACTGCGCGGAGAGCGCTTTGACCTGGCGCTTCACCGGTTCCAGGCCGACCATCAGCTCCAGCTCGGAGAGCGCCTCCTCCAGGAGCACCGGGTCGGCGGGCCCGGCCGGCAGCGGCGCCGGGACCGGGACGACCGCCTTCTCCCGCACCATGTCGGGTTCGTCCGCGCCGACCGCGCTCGGGGTCGGCAGGCCGGACTCGGTCACCTTGAGGTCCCGGCCGTCGCCCGCGTACAGCGGCTCGGCCGACTCCCCGCCCTCGGCGCTGTCCTGATACCCGGTCAGGGGGAGCGGGGCGAGATCGGGTCCGTCCCCGAAGTCCCCGTACCCGTCCCCCTCGGCGATCGCCGCGAGCCGCGCCGAGGTGTCCATGAACGCCGGGTCGACGCGGTGCACGGCCCGGTACAACGGCATCGCGGCGGCCGAACGCCCTGTGCCCTCGTGCGCCCGCGCCAGCCAGTACCGTAGCTCCTTGCGCTGCGGCTGCTCACTGCGACAGCGCATCAGGGCCGAGGAGAGCAGCGGCTCCGCCTGCCCGTACATCTCCATGCGGACCCGGGCCATGCCGCCGAAGAGCCCGGCCTCGATGCCGAGCATCGGGTCGTCGATCAGCGAGTCCGTGTGCCGGACCAACTGCTCCCAGTCCTTGACCAGGTAGGCCCGGCAGGCGTGCAGGAAGCGCACCTGCGGGTCCGTGTCGGCCGGCGGCAGGGTGGCGAGGGCCCGGTCCAGCTCCGGGACGTGGCGTCCGTCGAGCCAGTGCGAGGCGTGCGCGAGCAGCAGGTCGCGCGGGCGTTCGAGGACCGGCTGGACCCACCAGCCGAGCCAGTACCAGGAGTTGAGGGTGCGGCGGTGTCGCGTGCGCTGTTCCCCGAACCGGTCGCGGTGGCGGAACATCCGCAGCAGCGCCGTCGTCGTGTCGATCCGCAGCGCGTGCAGTCCGAGCCAGCCGTCGGCCATCCCAGGATCGAGCCGCACGGCGGTCCGGAACTCCTCCTCCGCCTGCGGATACGCGCCCATCGTGTACGCGTCGACGCCCCGCAGCCAGGCGAGGTCGGCCGGGCCCGTCGGCGCGCCGGTGCCGAAGTCCATCACGTCCCCCACAAGCCGTGCCCCCGATGAACCGCTCTGTCATGGACGGGAGTTGTCACGATGCGGACAGCGAGCCGTCCGTAGGCCGCACCGAAGGCATCGTACCTGCGGGGGCGTGGTCGGCCGTAGGGCGCGGCGGCGTCGGATCGGCGCGGAGCGGGCGGTGAGCGCGGGATTTCGCGCAGGTGAGCGCGGTGGAGGATGGTGACCCAGGGTGAGCGGCGAGCGTCCCGGCGCGGATCGAGCAGGACATTGCGGGCAGAACGAAGCCCCCGATCACGGGGGAACAACCGGGGGCTTCGCGTCTGCCGGCGGCCCGGAGGGGCCGCTCATTGGAAACGTAAGTCCTGTACGGCCCCTGGGTCAAGCAGAGTTGAGGCACTCGGGGAAAGTGGCGGAAGGCCGTATCAAGGCCGTCAGCTCACCGCTGGCGGTTCCTCACCCTGTGTGACGGCAGCGTGGTTTCGCAGGGCCCCGCCCGGCCCCACGCGCATCGCGTACCCCACAGGACACTCCCGTACCAATTCCCCGGCGAAGGGGCGGGACGGGTCACGAGTGAAATGCTCGCGCTCCGCCGGTATCCAGCCGTCCCAGAAGCTCTCCTGCGCCGCGCCGTCCCGGGCCCGCCCCCGCGCCCACGCCGTCTCCGGCGGCATGTCCATCCACAGCAGCCGCGCCAGGGAGGGCCGCAGAGCGCGCCGGCCCGCGCCCACGCCCTCGACGAGGACCACGTCGGCGGGTGCGAGGACGCGCACGGCGTCGAAGCGGCGGGCGTGCCAGTCGTAGGTCTCGTAGTGCGCGGCGTCGCCCCGGGAGAGCGGGACGAGTACCTGTTCGCGCAGTCGGTCCGTCCAGGCGAAGAGGGCGTCGTGGCTCGCCAGGTCGTCCAGGCGCAGCACCGGCGCCCCGCCGAGCGCCTCGGCGAGCCGCGTCGCGAAGGTCGACTTCCCCGAGCCCGCGTGCCCGTCGATGCCGACGAGACGCACGGGGCCGCACGAGGGCGGCAGCGCGCGCAGGCGCTCGGCGTACGGGGCGAGGGGCACGGGCTGAAAGGTCACACCGCCAGGCTACGTGGCGTCCGGCCCGGGTTTCGCGCGCGCCTCCGCAGGTCATTCCAGTGGTGGAGACCAATATTGGTACGGGCGACAGGCCCCGGAACGCTGGTGGAAATCACGTCACTACGGCCATAGTTGGCGCACTGTCCCACAGGCCCGCACGGGACCACACCTGGCTCGCCCGCACTGTCTGTCCGACCCGCACGACCCACACCGCCCGCACGACCCGCATGACCCGCACCGTCCGCACAGCCTGTCCGACCTGGCTGACCCGCACGACCGTCCGACCCGCACCGCCCGTACGACCTGCACGCCCCGCACAACCGTCCACCCCGTGCCGTCCGCACGACCGTCCGACCCGCATGACCCGCACGACCGGCGGCCCGCACGGCCCATCTGACCCGCACGCCCCGCACCGCCCGCATGACCTGCACGACTCGCACGGCCCGTCCCACCCGCACCGCCAGCACGCCCCGCACAACCGTCCGCACCGTGCCGTCCGCAAGACCCGCACGACCGTCTGACCCGCACGACTCGCACGGCCCGTCCCACCCGCACCGCCAGCACGCCCCGCACAACCGTCCACCCCGTGCCGTCCGCAAGACCCGCACGACCGTCCGACCCGCCCGACCCGTCGACTGGGGGACCACCCGATGACCCGATCCGAACAGGACTCCCGTCCGGCCCGCAGAACCGTGCTTGCCGCGGCCGCGGGTGCCGTGCTTGCTGTCACGACGGCCGCGGCCGCGCACGCCGCGCCGGGCTCCGGCGCCCGCGCGAAGGCGCCCGGACGCCTCGTGGACAACCACGCCTGGACGACGTACGCCGACTGGCGCGCGGGCGCCGGCAACGGCACCCGCGCCGTCGCGGGCGACCGCCCCGGCGTGACGCTCGCCAAGGCCACCGGCACGCTCACCTACACCGATCCGCACCTGAACAGGACCGCCGACTGGGAGTACGCCACCTGGACCTCGCCGGTCCACCGGCTGAGCGTCCCCGCCACCGAGGTCATCGCCTCCTGGAACGCGCACACCCCGTCCGGCACCTGGATCCAGGTCGAGCTCCGGGGCACGTACACCGACGGGACGAAGACGCCCTGGTACGTGATGGGCCGCTGGACGGCCGGGGACGACGAGAAGGCCGACATCCGCCGCACCTCCGTCGACGACCAGAGCGACGGCAAGTCGAGCATCTGGACGGACACCTTCTCCATCGACGACGCGGCCTCGGGCCTGCGGCTCGTCTCCTACAGCCTGCGCCTCACCCTGCTGCGCACCCCCGGTTCCAAGGCCGCGCCGACCGTATGGCGGCTCGGCGCGATGGGCTCGGACATCCCGGACCGCTTCACCGTCCCGGCCTCGAAGCCGGGGCTCGCCAAGGAGCTGGTCGTCCCCCGCTACTCGCAGGAGATCCACGCCGGCCAGTACCCGCAGTACGACAACGGCGGCGAGGCGTGGTGCAGCCCCACCTCCTCGCAGATGATCATCGAGTACTGGGGCCGCAAGCCCACCCCGGCCCAGCTGGCCTGGGTCGACCCGTCCTACGCCGACCCGCAGGTCTGCCACGCCGCCCGTCATACGTATGACTACCAGTACGCGGGCTGCGGCAACTGGCCGTTCAACGCGGCGTACGCGGCCACGTACAGGGACCTCCAGGGCGTCGTCACCCGCCTCTCCTCCCTGACGGACCTGGAGACGTTGATCGCGGCCGGCATCCCGGCCATAACGTCCCAGTCGTTCCTCAAGGAGGAGCTGACGGGCGCGGGCTACGGCACCTCCGGGCACCTCATGACGGTCATCGGGTTCACCGCCGAGGGCGACGTGATCGCCAACGACCCGGCGTCGCCGAGCGACCCGGCGGTGCGGCGCGTCTACAAGCGGGCCGAGTGGGAGACGATCTGGCTGCGCACGAAGCGCTACAACGCCTCCGGCAAGGTGGTCTCCGGCACGGGCGGCGTCTGCTACCTGTACTTCCCGGCCCACCCGACCCCGAAGCAGCGCAAGGCGCTGGCGGCGGTGGGGGTGCGCTGACCTCCGGGGATCATGGCGTGACCACGGGCGTGACCACCCAGTCCGGGTGTCCTGGCATCGGCGGGGTCTTGGGGCCGTACAGCCACGGGTGCAGGAAGCCGGACAGGTCGCGCCCGGCGACCTTCGAGGCCAGGGCGGTGAAGTCGGCCGTGGACGCCGCCCTGCCCCGGTAGGTCGTGAGCCAGGCCCGTTCGATCCGCTGGAACGTGCCGGCGCCGACCTCCTCGCGCAGCGCGTAGAGGACGAGCGCCGAGCCGTCGTAGCGCATGCGCTTGAACAGGTTCGGCTCGGTCGGCTCGGCGGGCGCCCCGTAGTCGTGGCGCCACTGGTCGTGGTTCTCGTAGGCCGTCCTCATGGCGGCCTCGAAGCTGTCGCCGCCGTGCTCCTCGGAGTACTCCCGCTCGTAGAAGCGGGCGTGGCCCTCGCTGAGCCACAGGTCCGACCAGGTGGCGAGGGCGACGCTGTCCCCGAACCACTGGTGGGTCAGCTCGTGCACCAGGTCGCGCTCGGCGTCGACCCGGGTGCCGAGCAGGTCCGCCTTGGGCAGCAGTGACAGCGTCTGGGTCTCCAGGGCCACGCCCAGGTCCGTGTCGCCGACCAGGACGCCGTACCGGTCGAAGGGGTAGGGGCCGAGGCGCTCGCGGAGCCAGTCGAGGTGCGCGGGTGTCAGGTCGCGGTACTGCTGCGTCGGCGCGACCAGCGCGTCGGGCACGACGTCACGCAGCGGCAGGCCCTCGGGGCCCTCGCTGTCGATGAGCTGGAACCTTCCGATGGCCAGTTGCACCAGTTGGGCCGCGACCGGCTGTTCGGAGTCGTAGGTCCAGCGGACCCGGCCGTCGGGGCGTACGGACCGGTCGACGAGTTTGCCGTTGGCGGCGGCCGTCAGACCGGCCGGTGTGGTGACGCGGAAGGTGAGGGGGGCGCGCCGGCTCGGGTGGTCGTCGCTGGGGAAGATCATCTTGGCGCCGTTGGGCTGCGGGTAGAGGACCGTGCCGTCGGGCGTGGGTATCCAGCCGTAGTTCTCGATCGCGTCGTCGCGGTGGCGGATCTGTGTCGGATCGGCGGTGTAGTCGACCTTCACGGTGAACGAACCGCCCTTGCGCAGCGGCGACTTGGGGGTGATCACCAGTTCGTCGCCGTCCCGCCGGGTCTGCGCGGGGCGCCCGTTCACGGTGACCGAGCGCAGCTCGTTGCCCGCGAAGTCGAGGTCGAAGCGGGACAGCGCCTGCTCCGCCGTGGCCGTGATCGTCGTCGACGCGGGGAACGGGGTCAGAGGCGCTCGCCAGTCGAAGTCGAGCGTGTAGTGGCGGACGCGGTAGCCGCCGTTCCCGTCGAGCGGGAACAGCGGGTCGCCGAGGCCGGGGGCGCCCGGCGTGGGCTGATCGGCGGCGGCCTGCGAGACGGCGGCCGGGGCGGTGAGCGCCGCGCTCAGGGTGAGCGCGGCGGCGACGGTGAGACGGGCTCTGCGGCCAGGTGTGCGGGGTGTCCGGTACGTGCGCATCGAGAACCTTCCGGTCGATGTCGACGGGTACGCGTCGAAGTGTGGGACGCGCGACACCGCGGACCGGTTGTGCGGGGCGGGAACGGGCCCCGCGCACGCGTGACCAAGGTCTCGGCCGCGGAGCGACATTCCGGTGGCAAAGTGGTAGGCGCACCGCCCCTGCACCGAGTGAGTGAGACCCCCATGACCGCAGACTCCGTAGCCGCCTCCGCGGCCAGCCAGGTTTCCGCCGCCGCCCGCACGCGCACCGGTGGCCCCCGGGAGGACGGCCCGCAGATCCTCGAGCACCTCATGGGGTGGACCTTGGTGGTCGTGCTCGCGATGTTCGTCACACAGGCCGGCCTGATGTGACCGCTGCCACGAAGACCGTGAGGGGCGGGACCCGGAAGACCGGGCCCCGCCCCTCACGCGTGCGGTTCGGGCGCGGTGTCTAGCTGACGGCCTTGATCAGCTCACCGTTCGCGGTGTCGCCGGACAGCTCCCACAGGAACGTGCCGCCGAGGCCCTGCTGGTTCTTGTAGGTCATCTTCCCCGCGATGGTCTGCGGGGTGTCGTAGCTCCACCAGTTGGTCCCGCAGTGCGCATACGCGGTGCCGCCGACCGTGCCCGTGGCGGGGCACTTGGTCTTCAGCTCCTTGTAGTCGTCGATGCCCTGCTCGTACTTGCCCGCCGCCGGGCCGGTCGCCGTGCCGCCCGGGGCGGACTGGGTGACGCCGGTCCAGCCGCGCCCGTAGAAGCCGATGCCGAGCAGCAGCTTCGAGGCGGGCACGCCCGCGGCCTTCAGCTTGGTGATGGTGGCGTCGGTGTTGTAGCCGGCCTTCGGTATGCCCGTGTACGCCTTCAGCGGCGAGTGCGGGGCGGTCGGCCCCTTGGCGTCCCAGGCGCCGAAGTAGTCGTACGTCATCGGGTTGTACCAGTCGACGTACTGGGCGGCGCCCGCGTAGTCGGTGGCGTCCAGCTTGCCGCCCGCGGAGGCGTCGGCGGGGATGGCGGAGGTCAGCAGGTAGTTCGCGCCGAACTTCGCGCGCAGCGCCGCCATCAGCTTCTTGTAGGCGTCACGCCCGCTGGTGTCGCAGGTCAGGCCGCAGGCGTTGGGGTACTCCCAGTCGATGTCGATGCCGTCGAAGACAGCGGCCCACTTGGAGTTCTCGACGAGGTCGTAGCAGGACTGGGCGAACGCGGCCGGGTTCTTCGCGGCCTCCGTGAACCCGCCGGACCAGGTCCAGCCGCCGAAGGACCACAGGACCTTGAGGTTCGGGTGCTTCTTCTTCAGCTTGAGGAGCTGGTTGAAGTTGCCGCGCAGCGGCTGGTCCCAGGTGTCGGCGACGCCGTCCACGGACTGGTCGGCGGTGTACGCCTTGTCGGTCGCCGCGTAGGCGTCGCCCATCGTGCACTTGCCTCCCTGGACGTTGCCGAAGGAGTAGTTGATGTGCGTGAGCTTGGCGGCGGAGCCGGACGTCTCGATGTTCTTGACGTGGTAGTTGCGGTCGTAGACGCCCCACTCGGTGAAGTATCCGACGACCTTGGAGCCGGCGGCCTTCGTCTGCGTGGGCGTCTCCGCCTGGGCGGCCGCGCTGCCCGCGGAGGCGAGCAGGCCCGCGCCGAGCACGGCGGAGCAGGCGGCGGCGGCGAGCGCCTTGACGCGGGTGTGGGGGAGGTGCGGTCTGCGCATGGTGTCTCCTCGTGGGGGGGAGGGGACACCGACAGTAGGAGGACTAGACCAGTGCGGTCAATGGTCCGAACCAATTCCGTTGCCACGTCAACTGCCGCGGTCGTGCGCGTACTTGGGCATACGCGGCACACCCTGCGCCGGCCGGACGGCGGCGGTCAGTACGGCTGCGAGGCGCTGAACTGCCCGGTCCGCACGGTGGGGGTGATGAGCCGCACCCACTCCGGGTCGTACCGGCCCGGCAGCGTCTTCCCGCACTCGGCCCAGGTGGCGAGGAGGGCGCGGTAGAGGGGCGGGTCCTGGGGCGCCTGGTGCGGCGCCTGACGAACCGATTCTGCGAAGACGGGGACAGGGACGGGCGAGAGGCCGCGCCCGCGCCGCCCGGTGGGCGCGGGGGCGGGGGTCTGCGTCGGGGTCATGCCAGGACAACGCGCGGCCACTGGCGCGAGTCACCGGTGGCGGCATTCGGGAGTCCGTTCGCGGGCTCACCGGCCCCGCGACACCCCTCCCGCACCACGGCGGCGTGCGGGCCATGGCGCGGGGCGCGTACGGGCGAAGTCCAGGTGGGGCGAAAGACGCGGGTCAGGCCGCGGCGCGGCGCTGCGGCTGGAACGGCACGCGCAGCGGCCGCGAGCCGGGCCCGCCCACGTGCGAGAACGGCTGCATGCGCCAGTCGAGCCCCTGAGGCAGCGTCAACAGCAGGGCGGTGTCCTGCTCCTGAGCACCGATCAGCTCGTCGGCGGGGCGCGCCTCGGCGGCCGGGCGCCCGGTGCCCGCGCAGACGGTGAGCCCGAACGGGTTCCAGGGCGAGGCGCACAGCGCGTGCTCCGGAAGGACGTCCTCGTCGGCGAGGAGCGCGATGGGCTGCGCGCAGTCCGGGCACAGCACCCGGTACATCTCGAACGTGTCGTAGGGGTCGGCCTCGGCGTCGAGGGCCTCGTCGTCGAAGACGTCGGGTTCGACGCCCTCCGGCTGGGGCTCGGCGACCGCGCGCTTGCGCTGACGGGTGGCGGGGCGTCCGGGACGCTTCACGTTCTGCATGGGAATCTCCCCCTCGGGTGGGCCGACCAGGAACCGCGGCCACGACCACAGCAAGCACTTCCCTCCCCGCCCTCGCGGTAATCGCTTCCCGTGTGAGGACACGGGTGTAAGTGTGTGGTCTTCGTCACATGCCGGTTGCGTGTGCCCGGGGCGCGGTAGGCGCGGGGGCCGCACAGGGCCGAACGCGCGGCTCCGAGGTGTCCGGGGCGATCACGTGCCTGTAGGTTCTGCCGCATGGAGGAGCTCGACCGACAGATCGTGCAACTGCTCGTCAAGGACGGGCGGATGAGCTACACCGACCTGGGCAAGGCCACGGGCCTGTCCACGTCGGCCGTGCACCAGCGGGTGCGCCGCCTGGAGCAGCGCGGCGTGATCCGCGGGTACGCCGCGGTCGTCGACCCCGAGGCGGTGGGCCTGCCGCTCACCGCGTTCATCTCGGTGAAGCCGTTCGACCCGAGCGCCCCCGACGACATCGCCGACCGGCTCGCGGGCGTCCCCGAGATCGAGGCGTGCCACAGCGTGGCCGGGGACGAGAACTACATCCTCAAGGTCCGCGTGGAGACCCCGCACGAACTGGAGAACCTGCTCGCGCGCGTGCGCTCCCTCGCCGGAGTCTCCACGCGCACGACGGTCGTCCTGTCGACACCCTACGAGGCACGGCCCCCGCGCATCTGAGGGCGCGGGCGGGCCGAGGACCGACAAAAAGGACCCCGGCACGCGCGCGTAGCGCCCCGCGCGGGAGACTGTCCCCCATGAGCACGCCCTCCAGCACCCGTACCGTTCTCCTCCGGCGCGGCGAGGTCCACAGCCCCGCCGACCCCTTCGCCACCGCGATGGTGGTGGAGGCCGGACACGTCGCCTGGGTCGGTTCGGAAGGCGCGGCGGACGCGTTCGCGGACGGCGTGGACGAGGTCGTCGACCTCGACGGCGCCCTGGTCACCCCGGCGTTCACCGACGCCCACGTCCACACCACCTCGACCGGCCTCGCCCTCACCGGCCTGGACCTCACGGCCGCCCGCACCCGCGAGGAGGCCCTCACCCTCGTACGGGACCACGCCGCGGCCCGCCCCACCGACCGGGTCCTCCTCGGCCACGGCTGGGACGCCGCCCGCTGGCCCGACACCCGCCCGCCCTCGCGCGCCGAGCTCGACGAGGCCACCGGCGGACGGCCCCTCTACCTCTCCCGCATCGACGTGCACTCCGCGGTCGTGACCACCGCCCTGCTCGACCTGGTGCCCGGCGTCAGGGACCGGGCCGGGTTCGCCGCCGACGGGCCCCTGACGCGCGACGCCCACCACGCGGTGCGCGCCGCCGCCCTCGGCGCCGTCGGGCCGCAGCAGCGCACCGAGGCGCAGCGCGCGGCCCTGCGGCACGCCGCGTCCCTCGGCATCGGCTCCCTCCACGAGTGCGCGGGACCCGAGATCTCCTCCGAGGACGACTTCACCGGGCTGCTCGACCTCGCCCGCTCCGAGCCGGGGCCGCGCGTCGCCGGGTACTGGGCCGACCGCGACATCGAGCGGGCCCGCGCCCTCGGCGCCCTCGGCGCGGCCGGCGACCTCTTCGTGGACGGCGCCCTCGGCTCGCACACCGCCTGCCTGCACGCGCCCTACGCCGACGCCGGCCACACCGGCACCGCCTACCTGAGCGCCGCCGACGTCGCCGCGCACGTCGTCGCCTGCACCGAGGCGGGTCTCCAGGCCGGCTTCCACGCGATCGGCGACGCCGCCCTCACCGCCGTCGTCGACGGAATGCGCGCCGCCGCCGAGAAGGTCGGCCTCGCGCGCGTGCGCGCCGCCCGGCACCGCGTCGAGCACGCCGAGATGCTGACCCCGGAGTCGGTGGCGGCCTTCGCCGAGTTCGGCCTCACCGCGTCCGTGCAGCCCGCCTTCGACGCGCTGTGGGGCGGCGAGGACGGCATGTACGCCGACCGCCTCGGCGCCGAACGGGCCCGCACCCTCAACCCCTTCGCGGCCCTGCTGCGCGCCGGGGTCCCGCTCGCCCTCGGCTCCGACAGCCCGGTCACCCCGCTCGACCCGTGGGGCACCGTCCGCGCCGCCGCCTTCCACCGCACGCCCGAGCACCGGGTCTCGGTACGGGCCGCCTTCACCGCCCACACGCGCGGGGGATGGCGCGCCGTCGGCCGCGACGACGCCGGGATCCTCGTGCCGGGCGCCCCCGCGGACTACGCCGTCTGGCGCACCGACGAACTGGTCGTGCAGGCCCCGGACGACCGGGTGGCCCGCTGGTCCACGGACCCGCGCTCCGGCACCCCGGGCCTGCCGGATCTCTCGCCGGGCGCCCAACTCCCCGTCTGTCTGCGGACGGTGGTCTTCGGACAGCCGGTCTACGTAGGGCCGGACGAGTGAGATACCGGGGCGGCGCGTGGTCCGTCCCGGGCGTCCGCCGTCCCCGCAGACCTGCGTGTCCTCGGCCCTGACCAGCCGTCTTCGCGGACAGGTGCAGGTGGGACGGGTGTTGACAGACCGCGGCAGGGGGCGGGTAGGTTCGGCCGGGTCCACCACCTTTCGCACGACCGGGCACAACACGCGGTCGTAGAACGCAGTCCGGCGCCCGCGCCACGGGGCGCTGGAACGTTCCGGCCGGTCGGCGAGGTGCGACCCGGGTGGGGCCCGGGCGTTCAGTAGACAACGGCTCTCGGTCGACCCGCAGCCAGCGGGCCCCAGGTCGGCCCGAAGGACGCCCGGCCCCGATCCGCAGTGTCGGCCCGACCTGCGGCGCTCGCTAAGGTAGGTCCTCTTGTGCAGCGAGGTGTGCACGAAAGTTCTGCATTTCTAAGGGGAATCTGTGAGCGACGGCGGTGGGCGCGAGTTCGGCCCTCTCGGTACGGCCTTGGTGATCATTCCGACCTATGACGAGGCGGAGAACATCAAGTCCATCGTGGGGCGGGTCCGGGCCGCGGTGCCCGCCGCCCACGTGTTGGTCGCCGACGACAACAGCCCCGACGGCACGGGCAAGCTCGCCGACGAACTGGCCGCGTCCGACGACCACGTGCACGTCCTGCACCGCTCCGGCAAGGAGGGGCTCGGCGCCGCCTACCTCGCCGGATTCGCGTGGGGCATGGAGCGGGAGTACGGCGTCCTCGTCGAGATGGACGCCGACGGCTCCCACCAGCCCGAGGAGCTGCCCCGGCTGCTCACCGCGCTCAAGAGCGCGGACCTGGTGCTC
The DNA here is from genome assembly GCF_040644575.1 of Streptomyces sp. NPDC046939. Taxonomy (NCBI): domain Bacteria; kingdom Bacillati; phylum Actinomycetota; class Actinomycetes; order Kitasatosporales; family Streptomycetaceae; genus Streptomyces; species Streptomyces sp. NPDC046939. The sequence continues at coordinate 1,204 of NZ_JBEYWV010000043.1, read as the reverse complement.
GGCTCGCGCTGGGTGCCGGGCGGGCGCGTCGTCAACTGGCCGAAGTCCCGCGAGTACCTCTCCCGCGGCGGCTCCACCTACTCCCGGCTCCTGCTCGACGTCCCGATCCGGGACGTCACCGGCGGCTTCCGCGCCTTCCGCCGCGAGACCCTCGAAGGGCTCGGCCTCGGCGACGTCGCCTCCCAGGGCTACTGCTTCCAGGTCGACCTCGCGCGCCGCGCCGTGCAGGCCGGGTACCACGTGGTCGAGGTGCCCATCACCTTCGTCGAGCGCGAGCTGGGCGACTCCAAGATGAGCAAGGACATCGTCGTGGAGGCCCTGTGGCGGGTCACCACGTGGGGTGTGGGCGCACGCGTGGGCAAGATGCTCGGCCGCGCCTCCGAGGGCCCCTCGGGCGCCGCAGGAGCCTCAGGCCGGTCCTGAGCCCCGCGGACCGTCGCCGACCTCTGCTTACGCCAGTCGGACGGGTCCCCAGGCACACTGGGGACATGACCACAGGCACCCCGCCCCGCAACCAGTCCACCGGCGCCCGGCGCTCCCGGGTCCGCACCTTCCTGCCGCTCGCCGTCGTCGCGTGGGTGGTCCTGGAGATCTGGCTGCTGACGGTGGTGGCGGACGCCGTCGGCGGCTTCACGCTGTTCCTGCTCCTGGTCGGCGGCTTCGCCCTCGGCGCCGCCGTGATCAAGGCGGCCGGGCGCCGTGCCTTCCAGAACCTCAGCGAGACGCTCCAGCGCGGACAGCGGCCGGGCGCGGTGGAGGAGGGCGAGCAGCGCTCGCAGGGCAACGGGATGCTGATGGCCGCCGGTCTGTTCCTGATGATCCCCGGACTCGTCTCGGACGCCCTCGGCCTGCTGCTGCTCGTGCCGCCGGTCCGTACGGCCCTGAGCCGCTACACGGAGCGGACCATCGAGCGGAAGATGACCGAGGCCACCCGGGGCGCGTTCGGAGCCGCCTTCCAGCAGAGCCGTGGCGGTCCGGCCGGTGGCACGGGCACGGTGATCCAGGGCGAGGTCGTCCGGCACGACGAGAAGCCGTCGAACGGCACCGACGGCACCGATGGCCCGGGCGGGTCGCGACCGCGCCCGCCGATCATGCCGTCGTAGCGGCCGGGCGGCAGGCCCGGGGTAACCTCCGCGCCCGCCTCACCTCCTTCGTCGGCCGCGGCGACGACCTCGACGCGATCCGTACCGACCTCGGCCGCGTC
>NZ_JBEYWV010000042.1:0-90328 GCF_040644575.1 Streptomyces sp. NPDC046939 | reverse complement strand
ATCCGGGACGTGGACCGGCCCTTCGGCGGGATCACCTCGGTAGCCCCGAGTGCGATCACCGAGACGGGCCGGCAGGCCGAACGCGACTTCCTCAAGCACAACGCGGCGGCCGAGCTGCCGTGCGACGCACGGGGCAACCGCCGCGCCACCACCTCCACCTGAGCGGTTCGCGGCTCCGAATGGGCTGGCCGGTGCGTGCCGCGACCTGCGCTGCACGAGTGCCGGCACCGCGCCGGACACCACCGGGCGTACTCGCGTTGAATGAACCGGCCCTGCTCGTGCTGGATGAAGCCGCCCTGCTCGCGCCCGACTGGAGGCCAGCGGCGCGCCGTGTGAGGCGCCCTCCACGGTCCCGGTGCCGGCGGGCGCGTGGTGGCGCGGGGGTCAGCAGGTGGTGGGGGCGTCTTCGCCGGTGAAGCGGTCTTTGAGCCAGGGGGTGGCTTCGATGCTGGTGGCGGCGGTGGCGGCGATGTGGCCGGGCACGTAGTTGGTGGTGAACTTCACCGTTGCGCCCAGCCGGCACCAGTCGGCGGCGAGGCGGGCGCCAACGGTGTGGGGGATGACGTCGTCGAGGCGGCTGTGGGACAACAGGACGGGCACGCCCGGCCTTCGCGTGCCGAGCCGCTGCTCGGCCACGATCTCCTTCCAGGGCGCGGACTTCAGGCGTTCGGTGAGCGGCCGGCCATTGGCGGTCAGAAAACGGGAGCGCAGGAAGGGGTACTTGGCGATGGCCTGGGTGGTGCACTGGTGGTCCCGCAGATCTGCCGTCACTCGCTTGCCGTAGGCGTTGAGGTAGGCGTCGATGTTGATGCCGTATGCGGCGCCGAGCCCGGACAGGGAGTAGTTGAAGAACGCGCCGTAGGCGGATCCGTCGAGGCTCGCGGCGACTGCATCGAGGTCGGCGGGGGGAGCGCCGACGACGGCGCCCTTGAGGTCCAGTTCCGGCGCGTAGACGGGGGCGAGTTCGGCGGCTGCGGCGCTGGCGCCGCCGCCTTGAGAGTACCCGTAGAGCACGAGAGGACCGGATGCGGACACGTCTGCTCCGTGCAGTCGCCGGGCCGCCCGCAGGGCGTCCAGGACGGCGCGCCCCTGGGCCTCGCGGACCATGTAAGTGTGGACCCCGGGGGTGCCCAGCCCCTGGTAGTCGGGGACGACCACGGCCCAGCCCTGGTCGAGGAGGTGCTTGATGGGCAGTGCTTCGTACTCGGTGCCCTCGTCCATCTGCCGGGACGGAGCGCACTTGTCCGCCAGTCCCTGAGTGCCGGGGGCGAAGGCGACGAGCGGCCGCGGTCCGGAGTGGGCCTTGTGCGGGGTGAGGACGGTGCCGGTGACCGCGATCGGTTTCCCGGTGCGGTCGGTGGTGCGGTATATGATCCGCTCGACGCTCGCGCCTGCCCTGACCAGCCTGAGCGGGTCCAGGTAGAAGGCGGCCCGTTCCGAGCGGATCACATCACCGTTGTGCGTGGGCAGGGTGGCCGGCGGGTCGTAGAACGGCGGCCGCTCCGCCGCCTGCACCGCCGCCGGGGACGGGACCGCCCGGGACGAGAGGGGGGGGCGGCGGGCTGTGCGCCGGCGCCCGTCGCGGGCAGGGCGAGCGCCAGGCAACTGCCCAGCATGGCGGCCGCGGCGGTCAGCCGGGCGGCGGGGGTTCTCGTGGTGCGGTGCAGGGCAGCGGGCATGGCGGTGTCCTTTCGTCGGCGTGCACACAAGGGGGAGCGCACGGCAGCGGCCTTGTGATCGTCCGCGTGAGAAACTCGGCGAAGCAATGGACCTGCGGCTAAACCAGACGATTTGGACAACGCTGTCACCCCGGTCCGTCTCGCCTGTTCGACGCGACGGCTGACCGTAAGGCGGCACGTTCACCACCCGAACAAGGGGACTGCTGCCGATCGGCCGGCTGGCCCGGGCGGCAGGACCGCGTCGGTGCCCGGCCAAGAACATCGGCGTGCGGGTCCACACTCCCGCAGGGCCGGGCGGGAGCTGCGGACATGCGCAGGGACCGACATCAAGCGCCAGGGCCGTAACAGCCGGGGCCGTCGTGTGCTGGGCAGATGTTTACGAGCTCAAGTCCCTTGTCACAGCGCCGGGTTTCGATGCGGGCAGGAAACTTGGCGGTGGCGACGCGCGGGCATGACGGTTTCGGGTGGAGGTAGGGGCGGGGCGGTAGACCGCCTCGGCTGCCGGTCACGCTCCAAAGGGCGCAGGCCGGAGCAACCTCGCGTCGGCGACGCGACTCCGGCGGGGCGCAGCCACTGCGCTGCGGGACCGCCATCCCGGCGGGGGCACTCGCTCACCGCCTGGGCCCCCTCGCATCAGACAGGAGCGGGCATTGCCGAGGCGGGGGATTTGATTGAACGTCCGGGTCGCCGGTCAGGGCTGGATGTTCTCCAGGTCCTGCAGCAGGCGGGGGTGTTTGGGCTCCCAGTTGAGCGCCTGCCGGGTGTACGCGCTGGACGAGGGCTGGTCGCTTGCGAAGATCTGGCCGAGGGGGCCGAAGGCCTGCGCCGGTACCGACTCGACCGGCAGGCCCAGCCGTCGGCCGATGACTGTGGTGATATCGCGTACCTTGTCGCCCCCGTCGGCCACGGCGTGCCAGGAGGTACCTGCTTCCGCCTGTTCCAGGGCGAGCCGGAAGAGGACTGCCGCGTCGAGAGCGTGCACGGCCGGCCAGCGCTGTGTGCCGTTGCCCGGGTAACCGGACACGCCGGTCTGGCGTGCGATGTTGATCAACAGGCCGGCGAAAGCGCCGGAGCCCTGGTTGTGCACCGTGCGTGGCAGACGTACGGCGCTGCTGCGGACCCCGCGCGAGGACAGCCCAGGACCGACGTGACCGCACGGCCGCGACCTCCGACCGGTCCGTTGGTGGGCAGTGGGTCGCTTTTGACGGATGCGCGGCCCGGCACGGCGGGCGTACCCGAGACAGTGACGAAGGGACGGTCGCTGCCGACGAGTGCTTCGCCGAGGGCTGCGAGGGCGGCACCTTCCTTCGCGACCGACTTCGCGAGGCTGTCGGGGCTGCTGAAGGTGTGAGCTGGGCGTCCTCGCCTTCAAGCGGGGAAACGCCCAATGGTCGAAGGGCGACCGTGACGGCAAGGATGAGCTGGCCGGGTACGCCCTGGCGGCCCTCGACGAACTGCGTGCAGCGACCGCCTCGCTGGGCTGACCGGCAACCTCGCCCGCTGTTTGCGCGGCAGCGGCCGGAGCCCGGAATCGGTTCGAGTCGGGCGTGCTGCCCGCAGCCCACCGGAAGGCGCCCTGGTGCGGTCGTGCCCGCCGTCCTGGGCAGGCGGCTTCCGGGGCGGGTGGGAGGGGCTGCGGGGCGGTTGTGCTTTTCAGGTCTTCTGCTATCAGATGATCGGTGTCCGCGTGGGCGGTTGTTGTGCTCGGGGCGTGGGGGCCGGGGCTCTCCTCTGCTTCCGCTGGGTGTTTGTACCGCCGATGCATCGGCGGGCGGCCCGCGAGACCTTGAATACTTTCTGTATGTGATCAGACACTTTATGTGAGCGCGGTCGAATGGTCGCGCTGCCCAACAGACCCGTTTCACCTGCCCGTTGACGCCCCTCTGCGCGTCCGGCTGCCTGCTGGGCGCCGAATGTCGGGGCCGGTGGGCGTGCGTCCGGACGGGTCACAACTGCGCATGGAGGAACCAATGCCTGACATCACCAAGCTCAGCGTCCAGCTGTACACGGCGACCGACTCGGAAGCCGGCACTGACGGCTTCGTTTACCTCGGCATCGCCGGACGGGAGTTCCACGTGGACGCCTCCCGCGACGACTTCGAACCCGGCGACAATTACACCTACGTCTTCGGCGACGGAACCAACGTCCTGGATCCCGACCGCAACGATCCCCGCCTGCCCCGCCTGGACACCGACGACCTCGACCGCTACCCCGTCTACCTCCGCTTCGCCGGCAAGGACAACGACGACGACTGGTGCGTGGAACGGGTCACCGTCACCGTCAACCCCGGCGGCCCCGGCTCCAGCACCTACGACAACCCGCGCCTGGCCGGCTCGGGAGTCGACAGGAAGATCTGGCTCGGCAAGCGCTGCGGCGAGACGGTCCGGCTGCGCCGGATCTGACCCGCGCGCACCGCATCGGGTGCGGCCGGGCCCACGCCCTCCCGGCGCCACGCCCCGGCCGCACCCTCCCAACGGATCGCTTGGGCGGACAGGTGCTTGCACACCCCGCAGGCAGGCGCCTTCCGAGCACCGCCGGCAGGCCGCCCGCGACGTCGCAGCGCCGGCCTTCGTTCGTGGGCGACCGGGGCCGGGTGCTGCGCGAGGACGACGGGTGCCTGTACGAGTTGCCGCCGACACCGCACTCGGCAGATCGTCAACTTCGCCTTGGACCAGACACACGCGTGAGTCCGCATACAGACGGGCGTGGTCCAGTGCGGCCCGCGCACCCGAGCCTCTCTTGCCGGTAGCCGGTGCGCGGCTCGCTCACGGAGCGACTGGCGCCCGCTGCCGGACACAAAAGAGCCCTGGCTGGACGGGGGAGACCAGCCAGGGCCGCTTGGGGTGTGGCGGGCGGAGGGCGGTCGCCTCGCGGCGAGCGGCTCCATGGGGCTTCAGCCGGACGATCTTCCCCATGGGCTACAGGTGAGGCCCGGGGACACTGTCCCCTCCGCAGCCACAACCTTCCCAACGCCACACCCTGGCGCTATGTTCCGCCGGCGGGCGCAGTGGGGGGGGTGAGGTGCGGCACACCTCGTCCGACAGCCGGCGCTGAAGCAGCGTCGGCGGCCGGTGCGCCGCAGCCCCACACTTCGCGCGGCCCAGGCAGGCCCGGGCTACGGCTCTCAGCGGCCGGTGGCCCTGCCCGCCTGCGATCCGGCCCGGCCTCGGGCGGCACCGGGCGAGTGCGCCGACGTGTCAGAGCAGATGCGGCGGGGGGACGACCAGGACGACGGCCAGCAGCCGGGCGCGGGGCATCGCCTGGGTCTCGAACCAGCCGCCGCAGGGCCGGGTGTGGCGGCGGGCGCTGCCCGAGAGGTTCGCCGATCTCAGACGGATCGATGCCCAGGCCGGCGAGTTCGACGATCTGGTTGGCGACGGTTTTGACTTCGTCGCGGACCTGCTTGGGGTAGCTGATCTCGTCCTCGGTGGGGAAGGCGTACTCGGCTGCACCGTCCAGGGCACGCAGCGGCCGGCTGCCGTCACGGCCAGGCCGGAGCGCCACGGCCGCGCGTCACAGTGGAGACGGAGGCGAACCGGCGGTGGGCCCCCGGTAGTGGACCCCGGCGGTGTACGCAGGCGGGATGCCCTGGCCCTCGGACGGCCCCGGTGTCGGCAGGCCGGGTCGGTGTCACCGAGGCTATCCGCTGATGGGCGGGCCTACCTCAGTTCGCTGTTGGGCAGCGGCTTGTCGAAGACTCTCTTGCTGGCCGGGGTGAGCCGTTTTGCCGACGTGCAGACCGAGGAACACGCCGACGTCGCTGGTGTCGAGCATCGTGCTGCATCATCTTTGCTGCGGCTGGTCTGGCCGTCGGTGTCGTACTCGCGCATCCACGTTATGCAGACCTGCCGTCCGTGAGCTGCCCGCATTGCGCCGGACCGGACGGTGGCCGGACCACACCACTCCCAGGTCATTCGTTCGACAGGGGGACACAGTCATGCCGGGCCCGGAGGCCAGCGGCCCTCTTGCAGGACCGCTGAAAACACAACGGTGGGCGGGGGCACGATTTCCCGGGCCCTGGATGCAGAACTTCTTCGTCGGCGCCCACCAAGTCCCTTTCGCCACCGCCGCCGCCGAGTGCGCGCAGCGCGCCTCAGAGATCACCGTCGGCCTGGCTGCCCTGGGGTGCTTGTCCAACAGCGCGCTGGTTACCCTGGTCAGCCTCGCCCGTACCCTGCGGCTGCAGCAGCGCGGCGCATACGAGACATGATCCAGATGCTTATCCCGGGACGGGCGTCCGACCCCGCTCGGCAATTTCCAGGCCGCTTCGGAGACGCTGTACCGGGTTTCCTCGCCGGAGCGGAAGTTCCAGTGCTGCCCGTGCGGCGGGGCCCCAGGCCGCGAGGCGGACCTGGGGCTCTGTGGGGGAGCGGACGGCCTGCGCCGGGGTGTGGTCCGGCGGGCCGGTGGGGCCTGCGTCAGCGGTTGAGGACCTCCTGGACCTTGGCGGTTACGCGCTGGGCCTGGAGGTCGCGGCCCTCTTCGTTGGGGTGGGCGTACCACGGGATTTTGGTGCCGAAGAGGTCGAGCTGGGATTCCTCCAGCAGGCCGCCAATGCCCCGGTTGATCCCGTCGCAGGCCGTGTTGCCGCCGGTGTGGTCGTAGAGGTCCACGAAGTCGGCGAACTCGTCCTTGGCGGCCTTCTTCATGACGTCGTCGAGCCGCTTCTGGATCTTGTCCAGGACCGGCAAGGCGTCCTGGGGAATGTCGGCGAACGGCAGTTCCGTCTGGCCGGGAGCCGCCTTCAGACACTTGGTGGTGTCCTGGGGCACGAGCCTTGGGTAGCCGACCAGGACACGCTCGGCGTCCGGGGCACGGTAGAAGAGGCGGTTGAGCATGTCGCCCAGCTGGTGTTCCACCACCTCGAACCGGTAGTCCAACCATGCCTTCCCGTCGTCCGACGTGAAGAACTCCGCGCACTTGTCGGCCGGCGACTCCGCGTCCACCGGGTCCCCGGGCAGCAGGCTGGCGCCCCGGAGCTTGGTGGAGCACTGCTTGAGGATCTGGTTGAAGCCCAGCGTGTTGCCGCCCATGCTGCCCACGATCAGCCGGGTGTCCTCCGTGAGCGCCTTCTCTTGTTCCGGGACGCTCAGGCCGCTGCCGGGCTGAAGCAGCTCCTGCGGCTGCCAGACATGGTGGATGAGCGCCCCGCCGCAGGAGACGTCCGCCTGGACGTCGAGCGTGATGCCCTTGCCCTTCAGGCTCTCGGTGGCGACGCCGGGATAGTTCTTCGTGGCCTGGAAACACCATCCCCTTTCGCTCTCAGGGTTGTTGACGGGGGCGATGCCGAAGTTGGCGGTGTAGGAGTCGCCGAAGAAGACGGTCTTCACCGGATCGGCGGGCGCCGCGTCGGCGGTTCCCGCCGGGACGGCGAGCGCCAGGCAACTGCCCAGCGCGACGGCAGCGGCGGCCAGCCGGGCGGCGGGGATCTTCGTGGTGCGGTGCAGGGGGGCGGGCATGATGGTGTCCTTTCGTCGGCGCTCAGACACGGAAAGAGCGCACTGCAGCGGCCTTGCGATCGTCCATGGGAGCAACCCGGCGAAGCAATGCATCCGCTGCTAAACCGGACGGTTTGGACAACGCCGTCACGCCACCCCGCCATGCCTGCTCGACGGGGTTGTTGACGGGAAAGCGGCTGTGCTCTCGGTCGGGCAGCGCCCCGCAGCGCACCGTACTGGCGTCTCGCGGCCCGGCCTCTGGCCGGACGTCGTCGTGGTGCGGCACCCAGCGCCCTCAGCGTCGGCTCTCCTGAACGGGTGTTGCGCCCGGAGCTGTTGTAAGGAGCCGGCGTGGCGCGAGCGCGTCCTGCACCCCTCCGTCATGCCCCTCTACGGGCTGACGCGTTCATGAAGGGTGACGGTGAGGTGGGGGCTCAAGTTGCCGCAAATGCAGCCGAGTTGGGGTGTGCGGCCGGGACGGAATCTTATGCTGTCCCAGCCTCCATGACGCTTCGTCAGCAACGAGGAGGAGACCCTCATGCCGAACATCATGGGCGCTGACAGGACGACGCCCAGGCAGGCTGTCAGCCGTACGTGAACGGAAGGTCGGCCTACATCGACGTGGACACCAGCGCGGCACAGTTCTCTGCCGCGTTCGACACCCCCATCATCGTTGGGCCGTCTGCCCGGTGGGTGGTGTCGGGCCGCCGAGGCTGGGCCCCTCGCCGGTGGCAGGCGCGGACGCGGCCGTCACTGGCACCCCGAGGGACCCAGCCCGGCACCGATGCGGGTCAGCACGAGCATGTGTCCTTGGCGGCCGGAAGCCGGCGCGCCCCGGGCGGGCCTTCCGTCCTGGTGATAGAGAGACGGTGCGTGAGGCACGATGCGGTGATCCCCTGTCGCAAGTGGAAGGGAGACGGTTTCCGTAGGGGTGTCATTTCTCGTCCGCCGTCCGCCGTCCGCCGTCCGCCGTCCGCCGACGGTAGATCCGCACCGCCTCCTCGGCGGGGGTTCGCCGTCCCGCCTCCACCAGCCGGTTCCGGCGACGACGAAACTCACGACCGCCTCTTCCGGGAGCTCACCGTCGGGGCCGGTACCGCCATTGTCTTGCCGGTCTACGGCTGGGCGTCCGAGAAGGGGTCCCCACGCAGGTCGAGCAGAACCATGCCGTCGGCCGGTGGTCGTTCGCCGGCGATATCGACGCGAGAGAGGGTGATGCGTGCGGCTCGACGTGATGGTGGGCGGTGCGTCAGGCGTCGCTCGCTGCGGTGGCGTAGTCGTCGTAGAAGCCGCGGCCGGTCTTCACGCCGAGGCGGCCGGTGTCGACGTACTCGTGCAGCAGTCGGCGAGGGCCTTCGGGCAGGTGCGGATTCTCCGCGGCGTAGTGGTTTTCGATGTCGAGGACGACGTCCAGGCCGACTTGGTCCATCATCCGGAAGACCCCGAGCTTTGCGCCGGTGTTCACCTGGAACATCGCATCGAATTCCTCCGGCGTGGTCACCCCTTCGGCCACGACCGCCAGCGCCTCGCGCTTGATCGCGGCCCAGACCCGGTTGAAGATGAAGCCGGTGCTTTCCCGGCGGGCCTCGAAGGGGTGCACTCCGTAGCGGGGCAGCTCGTTCTTGAGCCGTTCGATGATCGCGGGGTCGGTGGCGCCATCGCTCATAAGGTCGACCGCGTTCTGTGCCGGCGGCATGTAGAAGTGCACGTTCAGTACCCGCTCCTTGTGCTCCACCTGGTCGACGAACAGGCGGGAGGCGTAGGAGGAGGAGTTGCTGGCCAGGATGGTGTCGGGCGGGGCGATCCGGTCCAGTTCGGCGAACAGGGTGCGCTTGAGATCGAGCCGCTCGGGCACCGCCTCGATGACCAGCCAGGCGTCGGCCAGTGCGGCTTGCAGTGTGTCGACGCCGACCACCCGGCCCTCGGTGGCGCCGGGCCGGGAGGCGACCACCTCCGGCAGCGTTGCGGTGACGTAGTCGAGGGCCGCGGTCCGGACGTCGGCTGACAAGTCGTACAGGCGGACCAGCCCGCCGTCGGAGGCGAACATCATCGCGATGCGGCGGCCGAGGGTGCCTGCGCCGATGACCGCGACCGGGCGGGCGGCGAGCTGGCGGGAAGTGTGGGTCATCACGGGACTCCTTGTGCACGTTCGGTCCGGCTGGTTGCCCGACACACGAACTCGATGCAAACTGTACTCAATACGTTTTGTATCGCAAGGAGTGTGGAACAGTGCGCGAGTCCGAGGTGGTGCGTCAGCCGCTCACGCCGCTGGGGGTGCCGGTCTATCCGGTGCGGGCGACCCGGTTCACCGACCGGGAGTACTTCAACATCGTCTACCGCACCGACCCCGATGCCCTGCGCGCGGTGGTGCCCGAACCTCTGGCCGTGCCCGAGCCGCTGGTGCGCTTCGAAGTGATGAAAATGGGTGACGTCGAGGGCTATGGCCCCTACCTGGAGTGCGGCCAGGCGATCGCCGTGGAGTTCGACGGCGAGACGGGCGAGTATCTGCACGCCATGTACCTGGACAGCTTCGCCGCCACGGCCGCGGGCCGCGAGCTGAGCGCCTACCCCAAGGTGGCCGGCAGCCCGGCACTGTTCACCGACACCGGTGCGCTGGTCGGCACCCTGGACCGCGGCGGCCAGCGGGTGGCCACCGCGACCATGCCCTACAAGTGGCAGCCCCTCGACCCCGACGCGGCCCGGGCGCAGATCACCGTGCCCACCTTCGCGCTCAAGCAGGTGCCCAACGTGTTCACCGGCCAGTTGCGCGCCTCGGACCTGGTCCGCACCGAGATCACCGACATCGTGGTCAACGAAGCCTGGACCGGGCCCGCCCGCCTGCAATTGTTCGAGCACGTGATGGCCCCCCTGGCCGATCTGCCGGTACTCGAGGTCGTCTCCGCCAGCCACATCCTCACCGACCTGACCCTCAGCCCGGTCACCTCCGTACACGACTACCTGCACAGCGGCTCACCCCTCACCCACGAGACAGGCCGGCAGCCGCAGACGGAGAAGATGGCCCCATGAATCACCCGACCACCCCAACGCCCGCGCCCGCCCGGCCGCCCCGCCAGCGCAAGGCGACCCGCGCGCAGCTGATCGCCGCGGCCGCCGACCTGTTCGCCGAGCACGGCACCACCAACGTCAGCATCGGGGCGATCTGTGAGCGCGCCGGGTTCACCCGCGGCGCGTTCTACTCCAACTTCAAGACCGTCGACGACGTCTTCTTCGCCCTGTACGAGCAGCGCAACGCCGAGGTTCAGCAGCGGCTGGAGGCGCTCGCCGCCGACGCGCCGCCTCCTGAGCAGGCTCGGCTCCCCCTGGAGTCCGTCGTGGCCACGATGTTGCGGGCGCTTCCGGTGGACCCGCAGTGGGTGGCGATCCGTACCAGTTTCGCGGCTCAGGCCCAACACCGGCCCGAGGTCGCGGCCGTACTGCGCGAGCACGCCGAGCAGCTCCGTCGGCACCTCCAGCCACTGCTGATGCACGCCCTTCAGCTCACCGGCCGCAGGCCGCTTCACTCCCCGGAGGACTACACCCGGGCCGTCATCACCGCGCACGTCGGCGCGATCACTCAGTCGCCGCTCCACGACGACCCCGAAGCCGTCCGCGAAGCCGTCGTCCGCGGCATCGTTCTCGGCCTCACCACCGACCAGTGAACAACAGCGCCTGCGCTCAGCTCAGTGGCTGTTGTCGTTCGCCCGGAAGGTGGGCCCCCGGCACTTCATGTGATGGGTGACCTGCTCAGGTGTAAGTCCGTGAACGAGAAGGAGACACGATGTCTTTGCTGATGAAAGCGATGGTGCAGGCCCTACGGCTGCGGCCGAAGCCTCTCGCTTCGGCCGATGCGATCGCCGCGGAGGTCGACCGTGACCGCCCCGACGCCGAGGTACCGCGCACCCTCCGCAGGGCGTACCACGTCCGCCAAAGCAACATCGAGGGCATGCCGGTCATCACGCTCACCCCAAAAGGTGTTCCCCCTGCCGGGGAGCTGCTCTATACGCACGGTGGCGCGTATGTGCACCCACTGGTCACACCGCACTGGCACATCATCGGACACCTGGGGCTGACCACCCCGCTGCGCGTGACTGTCCCTCTGTACGCGCTCGCACCCGAGCACACCGGCGACGAGGCCTACCCCAAGCTCCACAACCTTTACGACAGCCTGACCGAATCCGGGCTGCCGGTGATCACCGCGGGCGATTCAGCCGGTGGCGCCCTCGCCATGGCGCTCACCATCCGCGCCCGGGACGAACACCGTCCCCTTCCCGACGCGGTCCTGCTGTTCTCACCCTGTGCGGACGCGACCCTGACCAACCCCGACATCCCCGCCATCGAGCCGCGGGACCCCATGGTCGGCCGCGAAGGAGCGCGCTGGGCGATGAGCCGCTGGGCCGGCGACCGCCCCCTGCAACACCCCTGGCTCAGCCCGCTCAACGACAGCCTGCGCGCCCTGCCCCGGATCTCCGTCTTCCACGGCGAACGCGACATTCTGTGCCCCGACGCCAAGAAGATGGTCGCCAAGGCCAAGGCCGCCGGCACCCACGCCGAGATCAACCTCTATCCCGACGCCTTCCACGTCTTCGTCGGCCTGCCACAACTCCCCGAATCGCGGACAGCCCTCGCCCACGCCAGGAAGATCATCAAAACCGTCACCGCGACCTGACCTCGCCAGGGGGCGGACGCCGCCCCCCGTCTCGCTGCCCGTCCCCGTGGTCAGGCGTCCTTGAGCGAGGCGGGGATGCCGTCACGGAGCATCGCGAAGAGCACGTCGACTCGGCGGCTGGTGCGGCGGATCAGGAGGGCTCGCATCGGCTGCCCCTCAGACACGGCGGCAGCACGGGATTCAGATCCGCCAGGAGCGGAGTGCGTCCGCGATCTCGGGGACCTTCAGCCGGGTCTCGCGGACCTTTCTGATCAGGTCCGACAGCGCTCCGTACGGTGGGTCGATGCCCTCACCGGACTGGTCCAGGTACTGGGCGGTCACGAAGGCCGCGAAGAGGCTGTTGCGGTGGGGGAGCGGCTCCAGCCGCACGAGGGTGTGCAGGAGTGCGGCGGCACGCCATGCGGCGTCGGGGTTGGACTCGGCCAGGGTCGGCGTGCGGGTCTTGTGGCGGGCGACCGCCGCGACCAGAGCCGAGTAGTCGGTGACGGACACATCGTCGTGCCCCAGGGCGATGTCCTGGACGTCCAGGAGCCAGGAGACGTCTACGTACAGGATCTCGCTCATCAGGCGGCAGTGGCTCCCCGGTCGCGCTCGGAGGCAGGAACCTCGTCCGGGAACGCGCCGTCGAACTCCTCACGCAGCCGGTCCGCCCAGGACGCAGCGCCTGCCACGAACCGCTTACGGTGCATCTCACGCACCCCCAGGTCGTGCATGTACTGCTTCAGGCTCTTGCCCTCGGCGGCGGCAGCGGCACGCACGCCTTCCATCTCTTCGTCGGTGAAGGACACATTCAGTGACGGCATACTCGCATGGTACCTACTTGGTACCCGCCAAGGTAGCGGGGAAGCGCCCCGACTGCTGTGGTCCGTCGGCGGCCGGTCGAAGTCGGGCGGTGGCCCTCTTGTTCCCCGCGTCGAGAGCGAGGCTGCTCGGCCACTGTCGCCACCGTGTGCCGAGGGCGTGGTGCTGGGGGTTTCCGGTGCGGATGAAGGCGCGGATGCTGTTCGTCATCATGGCGGACAGCTGCAGGCGGCCAGGTGCGTTGCGGTGGTTGAAGGCGAAGGCGAACAGTCCCTTGTCGAAAGTGCCGAAGACGAACGGCAGGTCCATGGCGTGGGCGGCACCGTAGACGGTGTCGAACGGAGCGGGTTCCTGGTTCCAGTCGAACCGGTAGGAGTACAGGTGGTTGTTCCCGGCCTCTTTCATGGAGTTCATCGAGTCGTGGGCGATCCCGGTGAAGATGCTGTCGGTCAGCTGCCGGGAGGCTTCGTTCCACCCGTCGGGGGCGTCGGCCGGCAGGTAGCGGTCGTTGATGAAGTCGCGCACCCGGTAGGGCGAAGGTTCGTCGGGGTCGAAGAAGTACTGGCGGGTGAAGCGTTCGTAATCGGAGGGACGGTAAGCGCCGATGAGGGAGCCGAAGAGCTTGCCTTCCTCCAGGGTGTTCCCTGCCAGGACGGGTACGTCGCGAAACCTGCCTGTTCTGATGGCCGCGTGGTGGTCCGTGGGCAGGACCGTGCCGTCCGCGATCACCGCCGGCGGGTCACCGACGCTGGTGCCACGGCTGGTCTGTGCGCGGATGATGTCAGCGGCGGGCAGCGCTCGCATCCGGCGCACCGCTTCGTCCCTGCTGTCTGTCGTGCCGACGGCCGCGTCCACGAGACCGTCGGCGTAGGTGCGGGCTTTCTCGGGAGTGGAGAACAGGAGACCGCCGCTGAGCGGGATCACTTTGTTCAGCAGGCCCTTGCTCAAGGGCGACACCATGAGGGCCCATACGTTGACGGCGCCCGCGGACTCACCCATGGCGGTCACGTTCGATGCGTCGCCGCCGAAGACGGCGGCGTTGCGGTGGACGAAGCGGAGTGCCTCGAGCTGGTCCAGGGTTCCGAAGTTGCCCGAGTCGTTGGCCGGGTCGCCGGTCTTGAGCTGTGGCAGGTCGAGCCACCCGAGGGCGCCGAGACGGTAGTTGACGGTGACCACGACCGCATTGGCCTTGCGGGCCAGGGCGCGGCCGTCGTACATCGGGTCGGCGGAGTAGCCGACCACGTTGCTGCCGCCGTGGATGAAGACGATGACCGGCAGGTTGTCCTGGGAGGTGGAGGGGCGGTGGACGTTGAGGGTGAGGCAGTCCTCGGAGCCGACGGGTTTGTTCAGGCCGTCGCGGATGTCGAGTCCGTAGTGGGGGCCGCTGGGGGCGGGACTGAACATGCGCCCCTGCTGGATGCATCCGTCGCCGTAAGCGGTGGCGTCGCGCGCGCCGTCCCACGGCCGGTGGGTGACCGGGGCGTGCCAGCGCAGGGCTCCGACGGGCGGTTCCGCGTAGGGGATGCCCAGCCAGGAGTAGGTGCCGGTGGACCGGCTCTGGTCCAGCCCGGAGACCCTTCCGAGGTCGGTCTGCCGGACGATTGGGGTGGCCGGCGCGCTGTGTGCCGATGCCGCGGTCGTCGACGTGGCCGCCATCATCATGCCGAGCACCACGGCGGCGAGGCGTTCGCACACTCTCATCGTGCTTCCTCCCTCTGCGGCAGTGCCGCCGATCTGCGGTCTTCGTCGCGGACGGTCTTCCGCAAGAGGGGCAGGAGCAGCATGCCGAGGACGGCACCGCCCAGAAGGACGGCATGGCCGCCGGCATCGCTGCCCCGGCCTTCGGCGTATCCGTAGAGGTAGGGCCCGGCGAACCCGCCGAGGAGTCCGACTGTGTTGATGAACGCCAGTCCGGCCGCGGCCATGAGGCCGGACATGCGCGCCATGGCGACCGACCAGTAAAGGGGGAGAACGCCGATGAGCAGCATCATCGCGACATCGATCAGCAGGATGCGGGCGACGGCTCCGTCGGCGAACGTGTAGATCCCCGCTACCGCTGCCGTGGCTATGGTGACGCAGGTGAGGACGCGGAGTTCTCCTGATGCCCTGCGGTGCAGCCTGGGGATCACGAGCACTCCGACCAGAGCGCCGATGCCCACGCTCCCGCTCACCACGCCGATGGTGAAGGAACCGTCGACCCCCAGACTCTCGACGATCGAGGGGAAGTTGTACTGGATCGCCACACTGCTGATCTGGTTGGCGAAGTAGATCACCGAGAGTACGAGGATGAAGGGGCGGCCGAACGCCACTTTGGCGTTGCCCTTCAAGGTGGCGTGTGCCGGGGCCGTGCCCGCGGCGGCCCGCTCGTCCAGTACTGCGGCTTCCCGCGTGGTGAGCCACGGTGCGTCCGAGGGCTTGTCGGGCACCCACCGCCACACGACGCCGCCCACGACGATCGTGATCGCGCCCTCGACGAGGAACATCCACTGCCAGCCGAAGAGGCCGCCCGCGCCGTGGAGTTCCATGATCGCGCCGCCGATCGGTCCTCCGAGCGCGAGACCGGCACACACGGCCAGGTACAGGATGCCAACCACCGTCGCCCGCTGCCGCTGCGCGAACCAGAGGGTGACGATGTACATGAGGGCCGGATACAGGCCCGCCTCGGCGGCTCCGAGGAGGAAGCGGACGAGGTAGAAGGAGAGCTCCCCCTGGACGAACATCATGCAGGCGCAGAGTGCGCCCCAGGTCACGGCGATGCGCGTGATCCAGCGACGAGGGCCGATGCGGTGCATGATCAGGTTGCTGGGCACCTCCAGGAGCGCGTAGCTCAGGAAGAAGACGCCGGCGCCGGTGCCGAAGGCCGCGGCGCTGACGCCTACGTCGGCTCCGAGCGAGGTCTTGGCCAGTCCGACGTTGGTGCGGTCCACGAACGCCATGAAGTAGACCAGGCAGAGGATCGGCAGGAGGTGCCATGCCGCTTTGCGGCTGGCCACCGCATGGACGCGGTCGGTGTCGTCGGTGTCAGTGCCGGTGTCGATCCCGGCTCGTGTCTTCTGCTGCTGGTTCACAGTGCGCCCCCAGGGGTCTGGCCCTGGCTGCGGCAGTGTGGCACTGCGCGGTCTTCTCGTACGACGCTCATGCGTTCTCCCTGTTCGGGCGGGTCCCGTCCCGGCCCCATGTGGTCGCCGTCACTGTAGGGAGCGGTCCAGGAGGTCATGAGGACACAAACATCCATAGTTGAACGCCTGCTGGTGTATGAGACAAACACCGCCGGGACGGCGTCGGGGCTCTGCGTCAGAGCAGTACGGCGCGCCGGAGGCTCTCCATGCGCAGCGCAAGGCGCAGAGGGAGGTCGTCGGTGGTGCGCCAGTCCCGGCCGAGGACGCTGGAGGCCCGGTCGAGTCGTTTGAGCAGGGTGTTGAGGTGGACCTGGAGGCTTTGCGCGGTCCGGCGCAGGTTGCCGTCGTGGTCGTAGTAGGCGCTCAGCGTGGTGACGAGATCCGTCGATCGCTTGGCGTCGTAGGCGAGGAGCGGGCCGATGGTGTCGGTGAGGAACCGGTCCAGCTCGTCCCGTCGGCCGGCGTCGAAGACGAGTGCGTAGAGCGCGTAGCGGTCCGTCGTGGTGCCGAGGTCGGTCGCTCCCAGGTGCCGGGCGACGGTCGTACAGTCCCTCGCCCGCAAGAACGCGCGGGCCCAGTCGTGGTCGGTGACGTGTTCGCAGACGAGCAGGACGGGCCGGCCGAGTTCGGTGCGCAGCCGCTGGTGGACGGTGCGGGCGAAGGGCTCCGCGTCGTCTCTGGGGGCGATCAGTACCGCCTGGCCGAGGTGCTCACCTGCCAGAGCGGCTTCCTGCCGGGCGATGGTGTGCAGGTGGCGGACGAGGTCTTTGGCGGAGGCGCCGTCGGCCCGCGCGACGAGCAGTGTGCCGAGCGCGTCGAGGTCGACGCCGCGCGAGCGGGCGCGGCTGCGCTGCGTGTCGTCCACTTGGGGGCTGGAGACGATGAGTTCGGTCAGGAGCTCCCCGCTGAGCCGCTCGGCGGCGTCGGCGGCAGCGTTGTCCTTGAGTATCAGCAGCCCGACAACATGGGTGGCCAGTTCCAGGCTGCGTACGTCGGTGGGGGAGGGCTCCTGGTGGTGGCTCCACACCAGG
The DNA here is from genome assembly GCF_040644575.1 of Streptomyces sp. NPDC046939. Classification (NCBI taxonomy): domain Bacteria; kingdom Bacillati; phylum Actinomycetota; class Actinomycetes; order Kitasatosporales; family Streptomycetaceae; genus Streptomyces; species Streptomyces sp. NPDC046939. Next base: position 73,594 of record NZ_JBEYWV010000042.1, on the reverse strand, counting down.
GTGCCCAGGAGGCTCTCGCCTGCCCGGATCGCCGCTGCGCTGTGACGGCGGCCGTCGGCGCCCGCTGCCATGACCGCGCGCCCGGTGCTGCGGGCGCCGTCGATCACCTGGGCGAGCGCCTCGTCGTCGGCGTGGCCGTCCCAGGACTCACCGGGGGTGCCGTGGGCGAGGAGCGTGCCGTCGCGATCCAGGATCCGGACCCGGCCTCCCATCTGCTGGGCCAGTTCGGAGGCCACCACCTGGGGCCCGCCGCCTGCGAGTACCACGCCGGTCAGCACCTCGTGCACCGACTGGGCCCGCCGCATCAGCTCCATCTGGTCCTCGATGGTGCGGTAGGCCGACCGCAGTTCGGCCAACGCGTTGCGGCTCTCCTCGTACAGTCGTGCGTTGTCCAGCGCGACCGCCGCGTGGTCGGCGAACGCGCTCAGGAGGGCGATCTCGTCGGTACGGAACCGGCGTGCGCTGCGGTGAGCCGCGAAGAGGGCACCGATCACCCGGTCCCGCACCAGGAGGGGCACCCCGAGCAGCGCGACCAGCCCCTCGTTGTCCACCACCGCGTCGAAGCCGGGGTCGTGCCGCAGATTCTTGTCGCCGAAGTAGTCGCCGACCCAGTGGGCGGCGCGTGACTCGATCACCTTGCCGCCGAGTCCGGTGCGCGGCGGGATGTGTGCGGAGCGGAAGGCCGCCGAGATGGTGCCTTCGCTCGCGGTGATGCGCAGGGTGCCGTCGTCGCTGAGCAGGGACAGGTAGGTGAAGTCGGTTCCGATGAGATCGTGCGCGTGCCGCACGATGGAGCCCAGTACGTCCTCGACGGCGCCCAGGGCGGTCAGCGACCTCGCTGTCGCATAGAGCGAGGCGAGTTCGCGCTCGCGTCCGGGCCGGGATGTCGCGTCCGCTCGTTCGTTCATGTCCCCTGCGTCATCGCGTCGGTGGCAGGCCCCGGCGTCCTGCCGAGGCTGGCCGAGATGCTGCCATGAGGGTGGATGATTCATCCACCCTCATGCGTGGGGATGTGGCGCACGTTCACCTCCCTTCGTACCGATCTCGCCTCTTACGGTGAGGCGGACCACTGGCCGGTCGGCCCCCGACCGGGGTCCGACCGGCCACGAGCCGAAGATTGGGACCGCGGGGAAAGCCGCCTGCGCCCCCTGAACGGATGGGAGGAGCAGCGCGATGGACGGGCTCATGCAGCCGCGACCGCTGACGATCGCACACCTCTTCGAGCGAGCCGAGGCGCTGTTCGCGCACAAGCGGGTCGTCGACGCCGATGGGTCCGAGACCTGTTACGGCTCCTGGGCAGGCCGGGTGCGGCGCCTGGCCTCGGTACTCGCCGCACTGGAGGTGCCGGCCGAAGCCCGGGTGGCGACCCTGGCGGCGAATCACCGCCGACACCTGGAGATCTACGCCGCCGCACCGATCACCAAGCGTGTTCTGCACACACTCAACATCCGGCTGTCGGCAGAGCACCTCACCTACATCATCGACCACGCCGGAGACGACATCGTCTTCCTCGACCGGTGCCACCTGCCGCTGATCGAGAAGTGTCTCGACCGGTTGCCCGGTGTACGCCACTGGGTGGTTCTCCCGGACGGCACCGACCACCAACTGCCGTCCGACGCACGGTTCCACGACTACGAGGCCCTGATGGCGGCGGCTCCACCGTTCGAGCAGTCCTTCGAGGCCGCCTTCACCGGCGCGGAGGAGAATCTGGCGGCCGGACTGTGCTACACCTCCGGCACGACCGGCCGCCCCAAAGGCGTGCTCTACAGCCATCGGTCGACTGTCCTGCACTGTCTGGGAACCCTGGCGGCCGGGCTGATCGGCATCACCGAACGGGACGTGGTCCTGCCGATCGTCCCCATGTTCCATGCGAACGCCTGGGGGCTTCCCTACGGCGCCCTGATGGCCGGTGCGGACCTCGTCCTGCCCGGGCCCTCGGCCGACCGCGCACACCTGGCCGGTCTGATCCAACGCCACCAGGTCACGCTGGCGGCTGCCGTCCCCACCGTCTGGACGGACCTGCTCCCCGGGCTCAAGGACCAGGGCCCGCACTCGCTCCGCCTGCTCCTCGGAGGCGGGTCCAGGGTCACCGCCGAGCTGTCCTCGGCCTACAAGGAAGCCATCGGCGTCCCCCTCACCCACTCCTGGGGCATGACGGAGGTCAGCCCGGTGGGCGCCGTGGGGGGTCTGCGCAGCCAGCACGACGTCCTGGACGACGAAGCCCGCGACGACGTCAGCACGGCGCAGGGACAGCCGGTCCCGCTGGTGAGCCTGCGGATCGTCGACGTCGACTCCGGTGAGAAACGGCCCCACGACGGGAAGTCCGTCGGCGAACTCCAGGTCGCGGGGCCCTGGGTGGCGGGCGGCTACTTCGGCGGCGAGGGCAGCGACAGCTTCACGCCGGACGGCTGGTTGCGCACCGGTGACCTCGCCACCATCGACGAGCACGGCTACCTGCGGCTCGTGGACCGGATCAAGGATCTGATCAAGTCCGGCGGCGAATGGATCTCCTCGGTCGAGCTCGAAGCGGCCATCGCCACCCACCCGGACGTCGAACACGTCGCGGTCGTCGGACGCGACCATCCGCGGTGGGTGGAGCGCCCGGTCGCCTTCGTCGTCTGGCGGGCGGGCTCCGCCACGACGGTGCCGCAGCTGCGCGAACACGTCGCGCGGCACGTCGCCTCGTGGTGGATGCCGGACGAGTTCATCGTGCTCGACACCCTGCCCACGACCGGGACGGGCAAGGTGTCGAAGGAGACGCTGCGGAAGTCGTTGCGTACCCCGTAGGACCGCGACCGCAGGCTCTTACCCCCGGCGCGGGGCACGGCCGTCAGGTGAGCGGTGCCAGGTTCATGGTGGTGGGCCCCCGTCGGCCCGCTCGTTGCTGTTGCCCGCCCAGCGACCGGCCTCGCGCCTCGCTGCCGCCACGCGTGCTGCGTGTCACGCCCGTTGGAAGAACTCCACCTCCGCGAGAGCGATGTGGCGGCCGCGTGCCAGACCCGTGGGAGCGTTCAGGGTGAGCCGGATCGTCGTGACGTCGCTGATACCCATCTGGATGGTCTGCGGTCCGGGTTTGTCGCTGAGCGAGAACTCCTTGTGCCGCACGTCACCGTCCCCCGACGTCACCTCGGCGTCGATCCGCAGCGCGCGCGCCTCACGCGCGTACTTCTCGGCGGACTTCGAGGCGCCGTTGGTGATGATCAGGTCCACCAGACGGAACGGCCGGCCGAACGTGTACGTGACGGAGGCGCCGGGGCCGGACACCGCCCAGTACCGGTTGCTCAGCCCGTCGACGCTGTCGCGCGCCGGATGCCCGGCCAGCTGGGCGGTAGCCGTGACGCGCGACGGGGTCACCGCCTTCGCCTTGCCGAGCTTGTCGCGGGTGTCCTCGATCAGGTGCCGTCCGGAGGGCAACAGAAGGAAACCGCCCGCGCACAGGGCCAGCACCACGGCGAGCACCACCAGCGCCCGTGTCAGCCGGCCCGAGCCGGCCCGGGTGCGCCGGGGACGCAGCGGCCACATCGTCCGCCACCACGGCAGGGACGCGGTCGCGGCGACCGGGGCCAGCGGCGCCGCGCACCGCCGACAGAATTTGCGGCCCGGGGGGTTGGGCGTTCCGCACGCCGGGCACGGCGCCCCGGTCGTGTCCTCCTGCGCCGGGGCCGTCCGCACGACGGGGCGCGGGGCGACGGCCTTGGCCGGCCTTACGGGCTGGGGCGCTGCGGGCCGCCGCGCGACGGGAGGCGTCGGCGGGACGGGTGACGGTGCGGCAGGTGTCGGGGTGGCGGGCGGTACTGCCGGACCCGTGGTGGAGCCGGTGCGGGATACGCCCGGGGAGATTTCCTGCGCTGGGGGCCGTCCCGGTGCGGTGGCCCGGGAGGCGTCCTGGGCCGGTGCGGTTCCGCAGGCGGTGTCCGTCGCGGGCGGTCGCTTGCGTGTCGTGCCCCGGAAGCGCAGGCCGCCCCATCGGCGCGGGGCCGGGGCCTCGGCCGTCGGATCAGCCCCGGTTCTCGAATCCGTTCCGGCGGTCGGATCCGCCCCGGGCGGCTCGGCGGGCGTGGCCGGTCGTCGGGCGGGGGCGTCGGTCGCGGAAGCCGGTGGACCCGGCGCTCCGGCCTGCGTGCCGCCCGCCGGTCCCGCAGGCGCGGCGGGCGCGGGCGGTGTCGCGGGCGCGGCCTGCGAGGGGCCGCCCGGGAGCCCCCGGCGTGCGGCGGGCGGCGCGGCCGATGCCGTCTCCGGAGCGGTGGCCGACGGCGTGACCGGGTCGGGGAGCGGGTCCGCTGACCGGGCCGGATCGGGAACAGGGCCCGCCGTCCGCCGGGCCGGATCGGGAACCGGGTCCGTCGGCCGGGCCGGGTCGGGGAGCGGGTCCGCAGGCTGGGCCGAATTGGGGACCGACTCCGCCGACCGGGCCGGACCGGGAACCGGGCCCGCTGACCGGGCCGGACCGGGGGCCGGGGTCGCCGTCCGCCTGGCCGCGTCGGAGAGCGGGTCCACCGGCCGGGCCGCGTCGGAGAGCGGGTCCACCGGCCGGGCCGCGTCGGGGAGCGGGTCCGCGGACCGGGTCGGATCAGGTACCGGCTCCGCCGTCGGGGCCGGATCCGGAAACGGTTCCGCCGGTCGGCGGGCCGAGCGGTCCGACGCCCCGTCCGACCAGCCCAGATAGCTGCCGCAGTTGCCGCAGAAGTCGTCCGTGTCCTCGTTGGACGCCCCGCAGGCAGGGCACTCGCGCATGACTCACCTTCCGTCGTCTGCGGGCGGTCCCGGCAGGACCTCCACCCGCCAGGCCGTGTGCACCGGGCACAGGTCCCGGACGAGTTCGCGGACCCGGTCCGCGTCGACGTCCGGGGTCCGTTCGGGCCAGACCCGGATCAGGACCTCGGCCGCCGGAGCGGGCGGCAGCGCCGCGCCCGCCGTGCGCGACCAGGCCGCCGCGCCGCCCCCCACCACGTCCGCGCCCACGCCGAGCACAAGGCGCAGGGCCTCGGCCAAGCCCCCCGCGGTGCCGCGCCTGCGGTGCAGCTCCATGGCCCGGACCGTGGCCGAGCGGCGCAGTGCGAGGGGGTGGCGCGGGTCGTCGGCGCCGCCCACCCAGGAGGCGAGCCAGGCCAGGAAGTCCTCGGGCGTCACCCGGGGATCGAGGTAGGCGGGCAGATTGTCGAGCGTGGCGAACACCGGCGCCAGGACCGTGTCGAGGCCGGACGTGAACCGCTGGGCGAAGTCGTCCTCCGCGTACAGGGCGGGCAGTTGCTCCCCGATGGGGTGACGGCTGGGCAGCCCAGGGACGGCGGCGCGGCTCATCCGCGGGCCTCCGCGTCCGCCGAAGTGACGACCACTTGGTGCTGGTACGAGAAGACGAGGGTGCCCGCGCCGATGTCGATGCGGTCGGACGGTGCGCCACGCCGTCCGGTGACCGGGTCGGCGGCGAACAGCCGGATGTCCTCGACCAGCACGTCGCCGACCGCGCGTTGCAGCACCCCGTACACCTCCCCGTACTGCACCGGCCGCCCGAACGGCCAGCCCGTCCCGTCGAGTCCGCCGTGCAGCGGGTTGAGGTGGCGGAACAGCGCCGCGAGCGCCGTCTCCCGGACCCGGTCGGTGTCGCCGCCCGGTGCGGTGAGCCGGGCCACGACGGTGACACCCTGGTAGACGGGCGGCTCCACGACGAGCCGGGTGCCGATCAGCCGCCGCTGGTCGAGGGCCTCGGTGACGGTGGCGAGCACCTGGTCGGAGGGGATCAGCTGCTCGAAGCGCAGCCGGTCGTCGCCCTCGTCGGCGACCGCGTCCGGCACCACGAGGACGCGCACCGCACCCGGTTCCTCCGCGGCGGGCAGACAGCGCACCCGGCGCACCGAGGGCGCCGCCTGGCGGGCGATGATCTCGTGGTCCTCGGCGGTCACCGCGCGTTCCTGCATCCGCAGAGCCTGCGGAGCGCGCAGTTTCGCGTTGGCGACGGTCTCACCGGCGACACCGCCGTGCGCCGCCTCCCGGTTGCCGACCCGTGCCACGTACGGGACGGAACTGCGCAGCACGTTGATCGCACCCCGCGCGACATTGCCGGCCGGACCGCCGCCGGTCCGATAGCGGGCGACCCGCACCTGGGCCCCCTTGGGCGGTACGGCGCCGCAGAAGCGCAGCGTCCCGTCGGCCTCGCGCAGTACCGGGGGAAACGTGAACTCGCCCGTGGAGGCGTTGACCTGCACGTGCCGGTCGGTGGGTCCGGACCGGCCGAAGTGGTCCACGACGTCCCAGCGCAGCCACCCCTCGGGCGAGGACACCTCCACCACCGGCGGTTCCCCGTCGAGCAGCACCGGCGGGCGGTCGAGGCGGAACGTCTGCCCCGCGACGCCCTCCGACTCGCCCAGCGGCACGTCCGTCACCGTCTCCGCATGCTCCGCGCGCACCGTCCCGCCGATCGTGAAGACGGCGGCCTCGCGCACGGTGGGCGACTCGGAGTAGAACGGCTGGCCCGGCTCCGGTTCGACAACCCGGCAGCGCAGCCAGCCCGCCCGGGTGCCGCCGATCACCGAGGCGGTGTGCCCCGCGGGGACGTGCACGACGACCTCGCCGGGACGGTTGAGACCGCCGGTGGAGTCCTCGCCCGTCTCGCACCGCCGCCAGCGCGCGCCGTCCCACGCCTCCCACACCAGCGGAGGCTGCCGCGGGTCGACGCCGACGCCCTCGACACGGCTGTCCAGGCGTACGGCGACGATGCAGCGCGGCACCGCCGTCGGCAGCCCGAACAGCAGGGCGTCGCCCGGTTCCGGGGCCGCCTGGAAGCACGGCACGTCACGTCCCTCGGCGAGCGCGCCGGTCCTGTCGGTCTGGTCACCGCTGCGCGGTGCCGTCACCAGGCGCGTCAACTCGCTCGGCACGATGTCCAGTTCGCCGACGGTGGCGAACACCACGGCGTCCTCGTCGTCACCCGCGGCCGTGGTCACCTCGGTGCCCGCGGACAACGTCACCGTCTCCGTCTGCGGCGCCGACAACCAGAAGTCGACCTCGGCGCCCGCGGCCGCCGGCGGGAACAGCTTGATGCCCAACAGGTCGAGAAAGGCCAGGTAGTTCTTGTCCGGGACCCGGTTGAGCCGGTAAAGCAGCTGGTCCACGAGGTAGGCGAACGTCTCGATCAGGGTGACGCCCGGATCCGACACGTTGTGGTCGGTCCACTCGGGCGCACGCTGCTGCACGTACCGCTTCGCTTCGTCGACGAGCTGCTGGAACCGTCGGTCGTCCAGATTGGGGGAGGGCAGGGCCATCAGTTGCCGACCGCTTCCTCGGCCCCCTCCTCCGAGGGGATCGTGTAGAAGGGAAAGACCAGGTTGCGCCGGTCGTTGGTGGTCCGGACGGTGAAGTGCACGTCGATGTACAAGGTGCCCGCGTCCACCGAGTCGAAGGCGACGACGACGTCGTCCACGCTGATCCGCGGCTCCCACCGCTCCAGCGCCTCGCGCACCTGCTGCGCGACCCGCCCCGCCGTGGCGCCGTCGCCCGGGGCGAAGACGTAGTCGTGGATGCCGCAGCCGAACTCGGGGCGCATCGGCCGCTCGCCCGGCGCCGTGCCGAGGACGAGCCGGATGGCCTCCTCGATCTCCCGGCCCCGCTCCACCATGGCGATGCCCCCGGTGGGCCCGACCCGCAGCGGGAACGCCCAGCCGCGCCCGATGAACCGCTCGCTCACATCGGCCCCCCGATCTGCACGGTCAGCGCGCCCGGCAGGATCTGCGCGCCGCACGCCGTCTTGTCGTTCATCCGCGCGGCGGGCACCCCGCCGATGAGGACGGCGCCCCGGGCGAGGGCCGCCGGATTGGGCATGACCACGTTGCCCGGGCCGAGCGCCGCGTGCGGCGCGATCGGGCAGACGTGCAGGCTGCCCTCGACGGCGGCCGGGCGACCCTCGATCTCCACGGTCAGGACGGCGGCGGCGAACATGGGCGGCGGGGTGGTGATCCGGCCGCCGTGGGTGGTGGGGTCTCCGGTACGGGCTGCTGCGGGCATGGTCGCTCCTGATGGGGGATGGGGACGGGTGGGCGCTGGCGGATGGCGGTGCTCGGTAATGCGAAGCCAGAGCCGGGCCGGGGATCAATTGATCTTGACGAGGCGCGCCTTGAGGATGCCGAGGAGCCCGCCGTCGACGGAGGCCTCCGTCCGTCCGGTGATCCCGACCTTGCGGCCGGTGACGTTCACCGAGGACTGCCCGTCGACGTTCACCCGCCTCCCCTTGATGTTCACCTCGCCCCTCCCCGCGTCGAGCGTGATGCCGTCCTTGTCCATGACGAGCGAGCTCGCGACCTGCTTGGCACCCCGGTACACGGTCACCTCGATCCGGTCCTTGCGGTCGTCGAGGCGTACTTCCAGGCGTTTGTCGCCGGTCAGCAGACGCAGCCCCGAGGGGCCCGGCGCGGGCGCGTCCAGGAGCTCCACCCGGTGCCCCGAACGCGACACGATGGAACGGCGGTTGACCTTCCCGCTCGTCTTGTCGACGAGTGGCACGTCGTGCGGCGAGGGCTTGTCCACGCCGTTGTAGAGCCCGCCGATGACGTACGGACTGTCGAGCAGCCCCTGTTCGAACCCGACGAGCACCTCGTCGTTGACCTCGGGACTGACCACGCCCCCGCCGCCCTTGCCGCCCCACTGCACCGTACGCACCCAGTCGGAGACGTACGTGTCATCCAGCCAGGGAAACTTGAGGCGCACCGCGCCGCGGTCCGAGCCGCGCGGCTCCTCGCGCACGTCCGTCACCACGCCGATCGCCAGACCCGGGACGCGCGGGCCGCGGCCGGGCGCTCCGGCACCGGTGACGAGCCCGGTCAGCGAGCGGTCCGGGCTCGTGCTCACCCATACGGTGGTCCGGTAGCCGCCGTGCGGTTCGAGGACGTGCTGGACCGCCGTCACCGTGTAGCGCCCGGAGAACTCCTTGCCGACGTTGCCGAGCGCGACCGGCTTGCCGGCGCGCAGCATCGGATTGCCCTCCACGACGGCCTCCAGTTCGCCGAACCCGGCCGCCACTTGCTCGGCGGTGGCCCGGGCCACCGCCGTCGCCTCCGCCTGGGTGCGGTACGGCGTGTCGGTGACGGTGAGCTGCGTGGCCTTGCCGAACCGGTTCACGGCCGTCGGGCTCAGTCCCGGCACCACCGTGCCGCTCACCATCGACGCCTGCTCCGCGACCAGGGGCCGCTTCGTGGTGACGTCCCAGCCGCGCACCTGCACCTTCGACGCCGCGTCCGCCGTCGTCAGGGCGGCGCGCAACGCCAGCAGGTTGCGCCCGTACTCCAGGACCATCGGATTGGTGGTCGCCGACGTCGACGGCGCGGGCGCCCCGGACGCCTTCACCGGCCGCGTGAACTGCAACACGCCCTTGTCGTCCACCCGCACCAGCGCCCCGCTCTCCCCGGCCAGGTACTGCAAGAACTCCCAGTCGGAGACGTTGGCCTGGGAGAGCTGCCGGTGCGTGACGGCCGGCGCCTCCACCTTCCCGACGGCGAGCCCCGCCGCCGTCGCCACCTTGCGCACGATCGCGGCGGTCGTCATGTTGCGGTACGCCACCACCTTCCGGCCCCGCTGCAGACGGTGCGTCTTGGAGTACGCCCGGACGACGGTGAACGTGCCGGTGCTGTCCCGGTCCAGTTCGAGGGCCGTCACCTCGCCGTTGAACAGCCGCTCGCGCGCCCGCCCCTTCACGGTCACCACCGAGACCCGCAGCGCGGTGCCGATGGTGATCCCGGTCTTGCCGAGGAACTCGTGGTCGGGGTCCCTGAAGGTGAGCACCGCCATGTCCGGCAGGCCCACGTTCTCGTCCACCACACAACTCACCAGCTGCGCGGCCCACGTAGGCGGCAGTTCAGCCGGTGCCTCGACGACGGGATCGGCCGCGAACGACCGCCCGTCACGCGCCTCGGATGTCGTCACGAACCCTCCTCGTCCCACGCGTCGCGCACGCCCGGCACCACCAGTTCGGTACCGGGGACGAGCGCCATGGGGTCGTCGATCTCATTGGCCTCCGCGATGGCCCGCCAGGCGGTGGCGTCCCCGTACTCGCGCCAGGCCAGGAGGGCGAGGCTGTCGCCCGCCACGACCGTGTGCGTGCTGCGCGCGGTGCGCGCGCCCGACGTCGGGTTCTGGCCCGGCGGATCGACGCTCGCCTCCTCGATGGACAGCGAGCAGGTGGCACGCAGCGGCTTCCCGTCCACGTCGAACAGCGTGTACGACACCGAGAGGCTGGACATGACCCCGTCGAACGACGTGGTGCGCGCCGTGCCCCACTCGAACCGCACCCAGGGGCTGGCCGGCTTCTTGCGGCTCAGGCTCGCCGGGGTCGGCACGCACGCCTTCATCAGCTTCTCCACCGCCTGCTCCACCGAGTTGTCGTGCTTGGCGGTGGCGTCCATGAACACGTCGAGGCTCAGCGTGCGCGGCCCGCTGCCGACGAACTCGGGCAGCGCCGACTCGCCCGCCATCCGGGACGGTGTGCGCCGCCACTCGGTGGACTTGCTCAGCGACAGCGTCGACGGGTTGAACTGCAGGTCGAGCCGAGCGATCGTGGCGCCCGGCCGGGAACCGACGGAGGCCGGCGGCTCCTTCAGGGTGAGCTGGGCCCTGGCGCGGCTGGCGCGGCCCGCTGGGGACATGGCGTGCGGTTCCTTTCAGGGGGTTCTGCGGCATCCGTCGCAGGGCGGGTCAGGAGGGGGACAGACCCTCGTGGGCGATCTCCAGGGTCTCGACCGCAGGCGCCGAGTTGGCCGGGTCGAACGAGGGACCCTGCCAGCGGACGGGGACGATGCCGTAGACCTGCCAGCTGATGATGCGGCTCAGGTCGGGCCGCAGGGCGACGATCTCGCCGTCCTTCGGCTCGACCCGGCGCAGCGTCTTGTCGAGCCAGCCGGCGATCTTCGCCGTGTCCTGGGTGACGGGCCGGGTGAGCGTGATGTTCGACCAGGTGACGCGGCCGGGCAACTGCCAGGTGAAGCCGTTGTTGCCGCCCTCCGCATAGCTCTCCATCTCGACCTCGGCGCCCATGCCGGAGCAGGTGTGGAAGGCGCCCAGGTCGTTGCCGCCGATGGCGAGCCGGAAGAAGACGCTCGTCGCGAAGATGTTGTCAGCCATGCGTCCGTCCGTCGTCCGTTCCTCGTGCGTTCTCGTCTCTGGTGCCGCCCCGCTACGAACCCGTGCGGGGCGTGGCGGCGGGTTCAGCGGCGGCGGTCGGTGGGGTGGCCCGTCCGTTCCCGGCCGCGTCGTAATTCGGTGCGCAGCAGCCGGGAGACTGGATCGATCAGGCGCCGGGCCAAGTCGTCCAGGTCGAGGCCGGGAGCGGGGGACGTCTGCGTACCGGCGGAGGCCGTGGTCCGCTTCGCCGACGTGCCCGTGCCGGTACCGGTGCTGCTGCCGGTGCCGGTGCCGGTGCCGGTGCCGGTGGACGAGGTCGTGGTCGGGGTCGATGTCGAGTTCGTGGTTTGCGTCCCCGCCGTGGACATCGAGGGGGTCGGGGGAGGGCTGCCGCCGCTCGCCGGGGCGCCGCTGTCCCGCTGGACGACGCGTGTCGAGGGGCGGACCACGGGTGCGGTCCGGTCCGGCTCCTGCCGAGCGGGGTGGCCCGGAGTCGCCGCGAACGTCGGTTGCACGGGCGGCAGTTGGCCTTGCGGCGCGGATACGGGCAGCGGTCGGGCCGGTACGGAGGTGTGCGGGGAGGTCTGGAGCGTCGGCGCGGCGGGGGCGGGGCGGACGACGTGCACGGCGGCCGGGGCGGTGTGGACGGCGCGGGTCACTGGGGACGTGGGTCCGGGTGCCGGGTCGCTGGCGGCGCGTTGGATGTGTGGAGTGCCGCCGGCGGGGGGTCGGACGTGCGGCGCGCCACCGGTGGGGGGCCGGGGCGTGGAGGCCGGTGCGTCACCGCCGTCTCGCGCCGACCGTCCGGCCTGGGGCCAGCGCGCCGCGACGACGGGACGTCCGGCGGGCCGAGGCGCGGGTAGCGCGGGGCCGGTCACGGTCTGCGTGCTGACGCTCAGCGGGCGTGCGGAGAGGAGCCGCACGGTCGGCCGGACCGCGGACGCCGCGGAGCCGGAGTACGCGGAACCGCCGACGGCGCGCGCGACGACCAGGGGGGCGGGGCTGCCGGGGCCCGTGTCACGTTGCCGGGCGCCACCGGGACGCGGGGGCGGCGTTGTGCCGGACTGCCCGGAGACCCGCGCGCCCGGGGCGGTCGTTCCCGCAGGGGCTCCGGCGGGGGAGTGCTTGGCGGCACCCTCAGGATGGTGCACGGAGGCGCCCGCGCTGGGCGGTGTCGCCGAGGCGCCCCGCGCGGGCGTGGCCCGGCCGGAGGCGCTGCGCTGAACTACGGTGCCCGGTAACCCCATCGCCTCCGGCCCCCCTGCGGCATTCGTGGCCCTGGGTCCGTCCGTCCGGCTGTGGCCGGACGGGTTGACTAGCGGCGTCGGGGGCGCGGTCCGGTTCGCGGGCGGTGACGATGCCGGTGCCGCCGCGTCTGCGGCCGGGAACCCGCCCAGCAAGGGTGCCTGGGGCGCCCGCGTAGGGCCGCCCGGCTGTGCCGGGGCGGGCCGCACGGAGGCACGGGAAGGCCGGGCGGGCGCGCCGCGGCCGGCGGGCTCGGCACTGGCGGGCAGCGCGGACAGGGGAGCGCCGAGGCCCGTACGGGCGGGTGGCCGGGCAGGGCCGTCCGCCGAGGCGGGTGCCGCCCCGCCGGGTGCGGAGCGGGGCGTGGCCGAAGGCTGTTCGGAAGAGCTGTCCGCTCGGCTCTGCACGATGGGCAGGGCGGGCGGACGGACCGTCTCGGACGCCGTATGCGCGCCGCTGCTCGGACTCAACTGCACTGCTGTGGCAGGCATTTGCGATAGCGGGGCGCCCAGGGGTGGGCGGCCCGGGGTGGGAGCGGGCCCGGTCTGCGGGGAGCGTTCCGCAGGCCGGTCGTGTGGTTCGGTGGCCGCCGCGCCTGGAACGGGGCCCCCGTCCGAAGGCCGGGCGGTGGGGGCCGGGGCGAGGGCGGCGATGCGGCGCGCCGGACCCGTCGCGCTGCGCGACACGATCAGCGACCGCCCTGCGGGGCGCGGGCGGACGAGGGGTGCGGGAGCGACTTGGTCCCGCGTGCCGGAGCGGCCCGCACCGGCACGCGGGCCGTGAGCTGTTCCGGCTTGCGGAACGGCGCCCGTTCCGGCATCCGTCCGAGAGGCAGGGGACGCACCGGCTCCGGGCCGCCCATATGTCGCCGTCCGCGCGCCCGGTGGGTTGCTCACGCCCGCCGTGGTGTTCGGTCGCGCGCCGTTCCCGGCGTCCGTACGGGCCCGGGCACTCCCCACGTCCGTACGAGGAGATTGGGACGCGGGCCCCCCGGACATGTCGGCCGTCCGTACCGGATCGGCGCCGGAGGTACTCCCCGGCACCACCGCGATCCGGCGCACCAAGGGAAAACGGGGAGCCGTCGTCGGCACGGGCCGGCCGGCGCCCGGCGTGTCCGCCTGCCGCACGGACGGAACGGGACCGCCCAGCACCGCAGGAGACTCCCCGTCCACGAGGGCGCGCTGCACCGGCGCCTTGGCGGGCGCGGGAGTCGGCGGTGCGTTGCCCGGCGCGGGTGCCAGAACGTCACGCCGCCCCGAGTCGTCGCGCTGCCCCGTAGTGCCACCCTGTCTGCCCTGCCCGCCCTGCCCTCGTGCCGAGGGTCGAAGGCGCGACAACTCTCCTGGACGCCCCGGCCGGGATCCGGTGACCGCGGAGTCGGGAGACGTGCGGCCGGTCGCATCGGCGGTGGGCGTCCCGGGGTCCGGTGACCCACCGTCCGGCGTACGGCGCTGGACCGACGCCGCGTCACGACGCCCCGCCCCGCCGTCCGAAGCCCGCGCTGCCGTCCGCCCGGTGTTGCCGGTACCACCGGTGCCGCGCTCAAAGGTGGACTCGGCGGAGCGCTCAGTACCGCGCCCACCGGCCCGCACCCGGCGCTGGACCTGCTGAAGCTCCGTGTGCGCCCGGCCCCGCGGTCCTGCCGGGCGGTCGAACGCGGTACTCCGGGTGTCGCCCGCACCTCTGCGGGGTCCGGAAGGCGCGGAGTCATCCTCCTCGGCGACCGGTGCCGGTGCCAGTGCCCGCAGCAGCAAGGGACCGCCCTCGCTCCGCACGGCCCTGGCCGTGCCCGTGACGGGGTGCGCGACACCGGAGACGAGACCCGTGGGGGCCGAGGGCAGCACACCGTGGGCGAGGCCGGTGTCGAACGACGGGTCGCGCCACGCCGCGAGACCCGCGCGGAAGACCAGCCCGTCGCTGACGGCCAGCGGAGAGCGCGAGACGGTGAGCCGGGGAGCGGAGACCTGCCGCCACCCACCGTCCCAGCCGTCCGGTACACCGGGACCCGCCCCGACCACGCCGGAACCCGTCCCCTCCACGCCGGAACCCGCCCCGCCCGCATCGGTGGAGGCCCCCACCCCGGGGCCCGGTGTCACCCCCGGGGCCGAAGGGCGCGCCACCTCGGGTCGCCGCATACGGCGCCGCGCTCTGTCCCGCCATGCCATGCGCTCAACCGCCTTCATTCACGCGGGTGTTGATCCGGGCGATCTCGGAGACCCACTGCCCGCGCTCGCCATGGGTCAGATCGAGGATCTCTTCGCGGGGCCAGTGGAAGTGGTAGGCGATGTACGCGATCTCCTCCCGGAGCCGGGGGAGGGCGTACGTCACGATTCCCCCAGGCGCCCACCCGAGAGGTCGACCTCGAAGGCGCCCTCGCAGTGCGGGCAGGTCACGGCGGCCCGGGTGTGCCCCTCGCTGTTGACGCGCCGATAGAAGTCCTGGAGGAACGCCACGTCGGTCGCGTACATCCGCTCCACGACCCCGGCGTGCACATCGGTGACCGTGCCGATCCGGGTGATCACCTGGCTGAGCAGCACGACGCTCAGGTACGCCGGGTTCTCCTTGACCCGCAGGTCGATCTGGGGCCGCAGCTCGTCGCGGGCCGTGGCCAGGCGCATGGCGCCGTGCCGGTGCACGGTGCCCGACTCGTCGACGTATCCGCGCGGCAGCTCGAACTCGAACTCGGTGCGCAGCCCGTGGTCCTGTCCGGCCGGGGGAGCGGCGGCGGGGGGTGGAGGGGACGCCGCTGCCGCGTCCGTCGCGGGTGCCGTGGCCTGGAGGATCTCGTCCAGGTTGCCCGCTGTCACCGTGCGGCGCCTCATTCGACGACGATCTCCTCGAACACGATGGTGACGGACTCCGTGGCGGCCGAGGACTCGCCCGCCTTCAGCGAGGGGCCCTCCCACTTCGACGCCCAGCCCTGCATCAGCTGGATGCGGCGAACGGTCTCGCCGGTGGAGTCCTTGATCTCGATGGTGAGGTTCTGGCGTGCCGTGTCGACGGCGCCGTTGTTGAGCGTCTCCTTGATCCACTTGGTGAACTCGCTGCTCTGGTCGAGTCCCCGGGTGATCGTGATCTCGCCGGCCTGCCGGGCGCCCGGCTGCTTGCGGATGATCTGCTTGCCCTCCGCGCTGACCTGGCGGACCTCGACGACCTCCTCCTCGACGGTCAGACCGCTGATCTCCTGGATCGACTCGACCAGGTAGCCACCGAGCTGTACGCCGAAGATATGGGTGGAAAGAGCATCGCCCTCTGCCATGACTGTCTGTCACCTTTCATTTGCCGCAGGTCTTCTACTGTGGGGAAGTGGACGGCCCGACCGGGGCCGGTGTCACTCGTCGACGAGGCTGGTGCTGTCGGAGAACTGGGCAAGGCGGAACACCACGAACTCGGCGGGCTTGACCGGCGAGACGCCGATCTCACAGACCACGCGGCCCTGGTCGATGGACTCCTGCGGGTTGTTGTCGCGGTCGCACTTCACGTAGAAGGCCTCCGCGGCGGTCTGCCCGAACAGCGCGCCGCGCCGCCACTCCTCGGTGAGGAAGGCACTGACGTTGCGCCGGATGCTCGACCACAGGCGGTCGTCGTTCGGCTCGAACACCACCCACTGGGTGCCCAGGAGGATGGACTCCTCGAGGTAGTTGAACAGGCGCCGCACGTTCAGGTAGCGCCAGGCCGGGTCCGAGGAGAGGGTGCGCGCGCCCCAGATCCGGATGCCTCGGCCGGGGAACGCCCGGACGCAGTTCACCCCGATCGGGTTCAGCAGGTCCTGCTCGCCCTTGCTGAGCCGCAGTTCCAGGTCGACGGCGCCGCGGATCACCTCGTTGGCCGGGGCCTTGTGCACGCCGCGCTCGGCGTCGCTGCGGGCCCACACACCGGCGATGTGACCGCTCGGCGGGACGGTGGTGTTGCGGCCGGCCGCAGGGTCGAAGACGCGCACCCACGGGTAGTAGAGGGTGGCGTAGCGGGAGTCGTACCCCGCCTCGTCGTTGCGCCAGGCGCGGACCGCCTGCGCGGACAGTCCGGGCGGGGTGTCGAGGACGGCGACGCGGTCGCCCATTTGCTCGCAGTGCGAGATGACGGCGAGCTGCACGGTGCGCACGCCCTCGTCGTCGATGTCACCGCGCTCGAAGGCGCTCATCAGGTCGGGCACGGCGACCATCGTGATCTCGTCGATCGTCTCAAGCCCTGCGAAACCGGTGCGGGCCCCCGCGTCACCGACGTACTCCGCCGGGTCGAGCCGCGCCACTTCGCCGTTCGCGGACGAGGCGGGTGCGGGAGCGGGCGCGGCGTCCGGGACGGCGACCGTCTGCGCGGCGGGCTTCGTCTGGGTCGCGCCGCGCTGTTCGGTGACCTCGATCAGCTTCGAGGCGCGCGCCTGGTTGGGCAGATAGCCCTTGACGTTCTTGCGCGTGGACGCGTCGTACGTCTCGGCCACCTGGTCGCCCTGGCGCACCAGGACCCGGAAGCGGTCCTCGGGCGGGTTCTCGCCCTCGGGCTCGGCGATCTCCACCGACACCCCGCTCACGCCGGGCCGCGCCGCGACGAGGAAGCCGCCCAGTTCGACCGGGGGCGCGAGGGCGCCGCCCTGCCCCGCGGACGAGCCGTTCACCGCCGGCGCGGAGGTGTCCTCGGAGGAGCCGCCGATGCGCACGATGTACGCGGCGCCGCCGCCGTTCGCGAAGTAGCCGTACACGGAGTGGGGCAGATATGCGCCCTGGGTGAACCCGCCGAAGTGGCGCGTGTACTGGTCCCAGCTGGTCACCAGGGTCGGCGTGTGGAACGGGCCGTCCTCGGCGAAGCCGACGAACGCGGCGACGGCGGTGCCGACCCCCTCGATGGGGCGAGCACCGGACTGCACCTCCTCCATGTAGACACCTGGGGTGAGGTACGTCGGCATGCTCGCTCCTTCACGGTCCTGCGGTCCACACGGTCCTGCGGTCCGGGTCGGATCCAGCCTTGTCGCCGCTCGCCGCCGGTGGGAGAGGACGCCGGGCCCTGCCCGGGGGCAATCGCCCTGCCCGCGAGGGCGGCCCGCCGGACCCGCGCGTGCAGGGTCAGACGCCCGTGACCTGCGCCAGATGGGGTCCGAACTCGCTCTCAAGGACCAGTCGGCCGAGCTTGCGGTACTCCTGCGCGACCGCCGTCACCACCTGGGCCATCGTCAGGGGCGTACCGGACTCGGCCGCCAGGTACGCGGCGGTGACCGCGCACGAGCGGATGGAGCCGCCCGCCAGCTCGAACCGGTCGGCGCAGAACGCGAGATCGAGATCGTCCGCGCGCGGCAGCCGCTCGCCCAGGCACCGTTCCCACAGGGCCAGGCGCTGGGTCTGGTCGGGCAGCGGGAAGTCCGCCACGACGTCGAGGCGCCGGGTGAACGCCTCGTCCAGGTTGGCCCGCAGGTTGGTCGTGAGGATGGCGATGCCGTCGAAGGACTCCATGCGCTGGAGCAGGTACGCCGACTCGATGTTGGCGTGCTTGTCGCGCGCGTCCTTCACCTCGGAGCGCTTGCCGAAGATCGCGTCGGCCTCGTCGAACAGCAGGACCGCGTTGACGGCGGACGCCTCCGTGAAGATCCGTTCCAGGTTCTTCTCGGTCTCCCCGATGTACTTGTCGACGACGGTGGACAAGTCCACCACGTACAGGTCCATGCCCAGATCGGCGGCGACGACCTCCGCGGACATCGTCTTGCCGGTGCCCGACTCCCCGGCGAACAGGGCGATCACCCCGTGTCCCCGGCCGCCGCCCGGCCGCATGCCCCACTGGCCGAGCACCTGGTCGCGGTGGCGGGCGCGCAGCGCCAGTTCACGCAGTCCGCGCCGGGTGGGGGGCGGGAGCACGAGGTCGTCCCAGCCGACCGCCGGCTCCACCCGGCGGGCCAGGCGGGCCAGGCCCGCGCTGTTCTGGGCGCGCACGGCGGCACGCAGATCGCCGCTGCTCACGGCCCTGCCCGCCAGTGCCGCCGCGCGCACCGCGGCCTGCGCCGCGCGCCGCAGCTGCCCGGAGTCGAGCCGGTGTGCGGCCACCGCCCGGGCGAGCGCCTCCACGTCCGCCTCCGGCGCGCTCTCCTCGGAGGCGGCTTCGAGCGCGTACCGCCAGCGGGTGGCCTGCTGGCCGGGGGAGGCGCCGGTCACGGTCAGGGTCACCGGGGTACGGGCCGCCCAGTCGGGGTCCCAGCCCTGGCCCCCGTAGGTGAACAACGGGACGCCGGACAGGGCCGCGCACCACGTACGCAGGGCATGCGCGCGTTCGGACGGCTGGTCGGGCAGGGCCTCCAGCGGGCCGAGGACGACACCGGCGCCGGTCAGGCGGGCCTCCCGGGCGGCCGTCGCGGCCAGTTCGGGCAGGTCGCCGGGGCGCCGGGCGAGCGCTGCCGCGTCCAGGACCAGCGGCCGGCGGCCCGCCGCGCGCAGGGCGGCACCGGCAAGGCCCTCGGGGGCACCGCCACGGGCCCGCAGGTGCACGTGCCCGGTGCCGCTCACGGCTGCCGCCGCGGCCTGCCGGACCTGTACGGCATCCACGGCAGGGTCGACCGTGTCCTCGCCGAGCACCGGTAGGAGGCGCGCGTCGGGGCCCGGATCGCCCAGCAGGTGTCCGGTGACGCGGTCGGGCACCACCAGCAACCGGGACAGCGGCGGGCGTTGGGGCTCGGTGACCTCCATCAGGCCGCCCGCGAGGAGCGGCGCGCCGGGCGCCAGCCGGAACCGGGCGCCCGACAGACCGGAGTGTCCGCACAGTTCGAGCGCGAGCCCGACCGTCGGCCGGCGGCGCGTCAGATCGTCGTTGAGGTATCCGTAGAGCCGCTCGAAGCGGGCGTCCACGTCCGGGGCCAGGGCGACCAGGAGCAGGTCCACGTCCAGCGGGGCGAGCCCGAAGTCCCGTACGAGACGGCCGAGTACGGAGCCGGGTGGCGACTCGTCCGGGGGCGGTGCGGGCAGCCCGGGGACCACCGGCTCGTCGAGGATGCGGGCCACCGCGTCCGGTGTGAGGTACTGCCCCCGGTACGGGTCGTCCGGGTCGGGGTCGCCCGCACGGCGCGCCGCGACGGCCTGCCGCACCCGCTCCTCCACCTTCCGCAACCGCCGCCACAGGAACGGCGTGCGGTCGGTGTCGGCCGGGGCGGCCGATTCGGCGGTGTACGTCACGGCTGGCGGTCTCCTCGTCGGCGGCGGGCGGGCTGCGGACGGCGCTCCCGGGACCCGCCGAAGCCCTCCCCGCCCGGGTCGTCGATCTCGGTGTAGCGCAGGCGGCGTGAAGCGTCGGCGGTGTCCGGGGCGGCGTGCGGCACGGAGCGGACCACGAGCCCGTCGGTGACCGGCGGGCCCACGGCCCGGACGACCCCGGCCAGCGGCGCGCGCACCCGTACTCCCAGCGACGGCTTGAGCTCCCCGCCCAGCGCCGACCACACGTCGGACGCGGCCGGTGCGTCGAGGCCGGTGCCGCCCGCGTCCAGGCCGACGATCAAACCGAGTTCGGCGAGCGAACCGGTCAGCAGCTCGGGGCCGAGCGTGTCGGTGGAGACGAGACGGGCGAGCACCTGCGAGAGCAGCCGGTGCTCGTCCTGCGGGCGGCTTGCCCACGCCGTCACCAGATACGTCAGCTCGAACCAGCGGGCCGGGGCGCGCCGCGCGACGACGAAGCCCTCGTCGTCGTAGATCTCCCCGCCGCTGCTGCCGCGCCGCGTGTTGTCCTCGCGGATGTCGTACAGGAACACGCAGACGGTGGGCGCGCTGCGCCGGGCCGCCCAGTCGCGGGTCGGGGCGTCGAAGACCACCTCGACGCCCGACGCCGCGAGCCCGGACCCGTCGAGGAGCCCGCGCAGCGCCTCGTCGACCTCGTGGATCACCGGCGGGTCACCTCGTCCGGCGGCTGCACACTGCCGTTGACGACCAGGAAGTCGGTCTTCACCGGCGAGAATCCGGGGCCGCGTGCGGTGATCGTCCGCGGGCCCGTCTGGTCCTTGGCGAGGATAAGGAGCTGCCCGATGAACGTGCCGTCCGCCTTCGGCACCGTCGGGGCCGCGGCGGCGGTGATGCCCGGCTTCCAGCGGAACCGGACGGGAACGCCCGGCGGGAAGTCCTTGCCGCGCACCGAGGTCACGAAGCCGGGCCTGCCGATCGGCGGGACGGCGACGATCTTCGGCTGGAGGATCCGCAGGCGCTGCCGGGCGGAGTTGTCACGCAGGTCGGCGTCCGTGCCACTGGTCGTCAGCGCGCCCGTGACCTGCGTGGTGAGCGCCCTCTTCGGGCTCAGCACGACCGTGAGCGTGGCCCGCGCGCCCGGTTCGAGATCGGGAAGCGCGCACAGCAGGTCATCGTCACAACCCGGGGGAGGCCCGTTGTTCGGAATGCCGACGGGCAGCCCGAGGCGCAGCCGCAGGCCGGTGGCCAGCGCGTTGCGGCCGTTGCGCACGGTGTACGTGACGACGACGCGGCCGCCCACGTAACCCGGGTTCGGCTGGGCCGTGACGCGTACGCCGGGTCCTGCCTCGGGGGCCGGTGGCTGGGCGGCGGGTGGTGGGGGCGCGGGGGATGACGCGGGTGGGTTGGTCGGCGGCTTCGTCGTGGGCGGGGCCGGAGTCGGCGTCGGATCGGGCGGCGTGGGGCTCGGAGTCGGGTCGGGCGGGGCGGGCGCCTCGCTCACCGGCACCAGGGTCCGGTCGGTGTTGTCCCCGGGGTTCGGGTCGATGACGGAGCCGGTGACCGAGAAGTCGACCGGCTGATTGCCCGGCGTGACCCCGGTGAGGGTGACCGTCACCGGGACGGTGCCGCCGGGCGGCACCACGCCCAGGTCGCAGGTGAGTGCGGCGGCGTCGCAGGTGGCGCCGGGCGCGGTGAGACCGGTGACCGTGACGCCCAGGGGCGGGGCCACGGTCAGCCGGGTGCCGGGGGAGGCGGCGGGCCCGTGGTTGACGACGTCGACCTGGACGGTGCCGGTGCGGCCGACGACGACCCTCCCGGAGGTGTCGGGCGCCTGGACCGCGAGGTCCACGGACTGCTGCACGCTCGGTTCCTTCTGCCGCCCGGGCAGATCGTCGGTGAGCGGCGTCATCGCGCCCGAGCCGACGTCCACCTGGTGCAGCTTCTCCGGGCTGTTCGCGGCCACCTCGGCACGGGAGCTCACGATGAGGCTCCGGCCGTCGGCGGCCCACGCGGCGTCGCGCGGCTGGAACGGGCCGGTGGCCGTCGTGTCGGGGAGTTCACGGCCGCACGCTCCGGGCAGGTCGCGCGCGGCGGCGGGCAGCAGGACCCGGCAGTCGTCCCCGCTGAGTGAGGTGAGCAGGATGCCGTTGTGCTCGTCGACGCGGCCGCCGCCGTTCTTCCGGTTGAAGGCGATCGTCCGTCCGTCCGGTGAGAACGCCGGGCTGTCGTCGATGACGTCGCAGGCGCCCGGGCAGTCCGTGGCGCTCAGGTCGCGCTGGCGGTCGAGGCGGTCGACGGGCACGGTCCAGATGTGCTTGTTGCCGCCGTTCCCGCCGATCGTCTCCCTGCGGGTGAAGGCGAGGGTGGTGCCGTCGGACGACCAGGTCGGCTGGGCGTCGCCGCCGGTGGTCTCACCGGCGGGCGGAGTGATCTCACCCCGGAGCGCCCCGGTCGCGGCGTTAGCGATGAGGACCCGGCTGGGTCCCGCCGCGTCACCCACCCCGCCGGGAGAAGTCCGGGTGAAAGCGAGAAACCTGCCGTCGGGCGAGAACGTCGGATCGGTGTCCCAGTCCTTGGCGCCGCGCCCCGCGAGCGGCAGGTCCCGCGCATTCGTCCCGTCGGCGTCGGCCAGCCAGATCCGCTCGATCCGCCCGGCGTCGGTGTCCTCGAACCGGGTCACCACGATGCGGCGGCCGTCCGGCGTGTAGTTCTGCCGCTCCGTCCACGGGTCGTAACCGGCGGCGGGCCCGAACAGCGGATCCTTCGCCGGGTCGGTGTTGGTGTCCGCCGCCGGGTCCTCCTTCAGGATCGTCAGGCCGAGGTCGCGCGGGTCGGAACCGTCGGAGCGGATGTCCTGGAGGGTGACCACGTGCGGTCCCGCGGCGGACGTGCGGTCCACGACCGCCCCACCGCCCTCCACAGGACCGAGCCAGGTGACCGTCCCGATCTCGCGGTCCTCGCTGAGCACCAGCGAAGGCGTCGCGTCGGAGTGCGCCGTCGTACGGAAGACGTGGTCCCAGTCCCCCTCGCACTCGCAGGTGACATCCGGGCTGAGGAACACCAGACCATCCCCGTCGGGCAACCACGCTGCCCCGTGGGTCCGCCAGCCGGCCTGCGCCCCGGACAGCAGCGGACCGCCGCCACCCCCGCCGCCCGCCGCCCAGCGCAGCCGCGGCCCGTCGGACCCCGCCGCCGTGTAGGCGATGACGTCGCGGTTCTCGGCGTCGTCCACCGGGTTCCAGACGGGTTCGCTCGCCGTGCCGTCCGCCGGGTCGGTGACGCGCCGGGCCGTCCCGCCCGTCAGCGGCCGTACGTAGATCTGCTGCCCGGCCGCGGGATCGGCGTCACCGGAGTACGCGAGCCGCTGCCCGTCCGGTGACACCGTCGGGCACTCCTCGTCGGCGGGCGTGTCCGTCAGCCGGGTCAGCCCCGAACCGTCGGTGCGTACGAGCCACAGGTCGCGCTGCATCCCGCCGCCGGGCCCGCCGGGCTCGGCCGAGTCGAACACCACAGCCTGTCCGTCCGGGGTCAGCCGCGGATGCGCCGCGTGCCGCCCGCTGGTCAGCTTGCGCACCGACCCGTCGGCGGCCCGCAGGTAGACCTGCGGCTTCTTCTCGTCGCGACGGCCGGCGAACACCAACTGGTCGCCGAGCGCGGCCGGCTGGGTGTCGAAGTGGGCGGGCCCGTCCCCGAACAGCGGGGTGCTCGACGTCGTGGTCGCCACCCGGCCGAGGCTGCGGTGCCGGGTGCCGGCGTACGCGATCCGGGTGTCGCCCGCGTCCGCCGCCACCGCCCTGGTGCCCACCGTGCCGGGCCCGGCGGCGGCGGTCACCGCGAACAGGGGCACCAGCAACAGCAACGCCGAGCCGATACGCCCCGTGCGGAGCCTGCGGCCCCCGGGCCCCTCCGTGTCTGCCACGGTCCACCTCACCGTCCGAAACCGCCTTCGCGCGTGCGACCGCACGTACGACGCCCATCCTGGGACGCGAAGACCCCGGCGCAGCAGGTCCCGCCGGACGTACCCGGGGGAAGCGGCGGGTGCGCGTTCGGGCAGCGGACCGGCCGCACCCGGCCCGCGTGGACGAGGCACCCGGCCCCCGTGGACGAGGTCAGATCAGGCCGTTGCGCAGCGCGTGCCCCACGGCGTGCGCCCGGTTGCGCAGTTCCAGGCGGGTGATGACCTCGTGCAGCACGTTCTTGACGGTCCGTTCGGAGTACGAGGTCTTGCGGGCGATCTCCGAAGTGTCCAGGCCCTCCGACACCAGGCGCAGCATCTCCGCCTCGCGCGAGGTCAGCGTGGACAGCGAGGTGGCACGCGGATCGAGCGTGGAGCGCTGGAGGCTGCCGACGTGACTGAGCAGCTTCGCGAGGAGGTCGCCGGGCAGCATTCCCTCGCCGTTGGCGATCGCGAGCACCAGGTGCAGCAGCCGGTCCTGGTCGGCCTCCACGCGCCGCAGCACCGCGGCGACGCCGGAGTCGATGGCGCGCTGCAGGGCGTCGCCCGACTCGAAGGTGCCGACCACGAGCCCTGTACGGGTGTGGGGGTTGTGGCGCAGCCGGTTCAGCAGCGCGGTCGTCTCGTCGTCCACGGTGTCGACGGTCACGAGCGACACCCGCGCGCCGTCCGCGTCGGCGTCGTCGAGGAGGTCGATCTCGGGGCGCTGCCGTAACTGCTGCACGACACCCACGTACAGGACGGGATCGGGTGCGTACACGGCGACCGACACCCGTTCGGGCTGCTCGGTCGGCGTCGTCCAGCGGGCGTGGCGCGTGGGGGAGGCGGAGGCAGGGGTGTTTGCGTGAGGGCAGGTCATGGTCAGTTACCTGTTCCTTGTTGCGCGGGGGGCGAGGGTGTGCCGTGAGGCGGGGTGGGGTTCCGGTCTCTGTGACGGGGCGGGTGCGCTGGCGATGGCGGGGGCGCCCGGCCCCTCCGGGCCGTCGGCGGGGGCCAACCATGGGCGTTCCCGTGGGAGTCGGTGTGCGCCGGCGGGGGCCATCCACGGGCGTTCCCTTGGGAGCCGGCGAGCGTTGCCCGGGGCACCGCGGCTGCACGCCGCCTTGCCCTCGCGCCTCTCCAAGGGGCCCCGGCCGTGCCATAGCGTCGCCGCGTGACGTCTCCAGCAGCCTCCCCCAGCCCCGGTGCGCCCGGCCTCGACATCCCCGAGGTGTCAGTCACGCCCGGCAGCACCGCATCCACCAGCCTGACGGTCCGCAACGACAGCGACATCGTCGAGGCGTACAGCCTGGAAGTCGTCGGCGAGTGCGCTGCCTGGGCGACCGTGGAACCGGAGCGCATCTCCCTGTACCCGGGCACGTCCGAGACGGTGACGATCACGCTGGCGCCCCCGCGCTCCCCGGAGGTGCGGGCCGGCGAGAAGCCGCTCGCCGTGCGCGTCCTGCCCACGGAGCACCCCGAGGCGGTCCGGGTGCCCGAGACCACGGTGTGGGTGGCGGAGTTCAGGCAACTGCGTACCGAGATCGCGCCACGCCGCCGCCGGGGCTGGCTGCGCGGCCGCTACCGCATCGCCCTGCGCAACGAGGGCAACTGCCCCGTGCAGGTGGGCTGCACGCCCGCCCAGCCCGGCGAGGAGCTCGCCTTCGCGTTCCGTCCGACGGAACGGAAGCTGGAGCCGGGCGAGTCCGACGAGGTGGGCCTGCGGGTGCGGACAGGGAAGCCGGTGTGGTTCGGCAACCCCGTCGTGTGGCCCTTCACGGTCACCGTGGCGGAGACCGGTGAGGCCGCCGCCGACCGCGAGCCCGAAGCCGCGCTGGACTTCCGGGCGCCGCTGGACGCCGAGTTCGTACAGATCCCGATCTTCCCGAAGTGGCTGCTCGCGGTGGTCGCCGCGCTGCTCGCGCTGCTGCTCGCCTGGTTCACCCTGGTGCGGCCCGCCGTGCGCAGCACCGCCAAGGAGGCGGCCGACGAGGTGATCCAGCCGCGCCCGACACCAGGCAGTTCGAACGGCACAGGGAGCGGCACCGGCGCCGACAAGCAGCCCGGCGGCAGCGGCTCGGGCTCCCAGCCGGGAGGAGGCGGCGGCGGATCGGGCGACGGGACCGGGACCGGCACCGGGACAGGTGCGGGTACGGGAACTGGGAGCGCGGGCGGACAGCAGAGTTCGGCCACCATCGACCTGCAGACCGCCGGCGGTGCGAGCGAGACCGGCACCTACACGGTGCCCGAGGGCAAGGTCTTCGGCATCACGGACATCGTCGTCGCCAACTTCCAGGGCGACGAAGGGGTGGTGACCATCAACTTCGGCGAGCGCAAGATCACGACGATCGCGCTGGAGACGTTCCGGAATCAGGACTACCACTGGGTCACCCCCATCAGGATCACTGAGAAGGACACGGTGACGGCCCAGGTGACCTGTGCGAAGCCGGGCACGCCCGCCACGGGGCGCCGTGCGCAGGAATGCCACGAAGTGCTCAACGTGAGCGGGGTGCTCAGCAACACCAATTGAACCGGGCGTCACCTCCATCGTCGGGGAGACGAGGCGCCGTGCAAAGGGAAGCGGTTGCTCGGCGTCCGAAAAGCGGGCCTGCCGCGGTCTCCGCCGGATGTCCGGTTGAGCGAGTTATGTTCTGGTTCAACGTCCGCGTACCCGACTGCGCCGCCCCGGTGGCGCAGTCGGGTACGCGGATAATTTGGCCGGAACTGGGCGTTACCCCTGAAGCGGGATGGTCAGGACGAGGCAGTTGCCGTTCACCGGGCGCCACCTCCCCACCGTCGCCCCCGGAGTCATCACGAAACGGCATGCGAAATCGCTGTCAGGCTTGGGGCAGGGGGCTGACTCCTTTGCCGACGCCTTCGGTGTAGGCGAAGTCCGGGCGTCCGGCCCACACCTCGTCGGTGGTGTTCGGCGGCCAGCCGCGCGGCGCGAGTCGCACGTCCCCGTTCGGCACGGTCAGCTCGTCGCGGCGTCTTCCGGCGGCGACTACGCCACCGTAAGAGCGAGAGCCGTGCGGTCTGGTGAGCGGACTGGCTCAGCAGATCGCCGATCACGTACGCGAATGCCGCCCAGACTTGGCCTGACGGCAGCCCAGGCGACCGCGCTGCGTGAGATGACCGGGCCGATGACCATGCGAGACCTCGCGGAGCGCATGAGCTGCGAGCCTTCCAACACCACCTTCATCGTCGACAAGCTCGAGAAACAGGGGCTGGTCGAGCGCCACGCGCATCCCACCGACCGCCGCGCCAAACACCTCGCCCTCACTGCTGACGGCACCGCCAGGATCTGATCGAGCAGGCCCTCATCCGTCCATGAACGGACGCGACAAAAGGAGAGGGACGGGGGCGACTGCAGCCGTGCCCCCCGAACCCGGTGAACGCCGACCGGCGAGGGCTGCTGGAGTCCGCCCGCCGCTCGGCTGCCACCGGCGCTGCGGCCGGCGAGGGATCAACTCGTCTCGCCCTGCTGGCTCCGTGCGCCTACCAGGCGGCGTCCCCGGTTCATGCCGGTCTGCAGGGTCTGCGGGCGCAGGTACCGCCGCAGCCAGTCGCCCACGTGCGCGATCAGGTCGTCGAAGTCGTCGGGCAGGGTACCTCCGCTCATCTGCAGCACCTCCTGGGCGAGGCCGGTGGCCAGGACGTTGCGGACGACGGCCGCCTGGTCCGCCAGACTGCCGTACGTGCTGGACGTCTCGTCCTCGCCGGTCACCGGGATGTCGATGTCGAAGGAGTCCACGATCGACTGGATGAATGTGCGGGCGTCGGCGGCGGCCACGCCCTCCAGGGTGTCCCGGACCCGCGTCCACACGTTCTGGTCCTGGTTGGCGTTGTCGGCACCTTCGGCCGCCCGCCTCCGTACCTCCTCGATCAGCTCGTCGTCGTCCTCGAACTGCCCCAGCCGGGCTGAGAGTTGCTGGCCGACACGGTTGATCGACTGATTGGCGAGGCTCTCGCCGGCCCACAGGTTGTACGGGTTGTTCGACAGCAGGGCCATCACCCGGGTGATGGTCTCGGTCAACCGGCTGCGCAGCCCTTCCGAGGTCGTGCTGCTGGTCTCCGAGACCGAGGGGGAGGGGCTGCGGCCGGTGACGACGCCGCTCATGGCGCTGTGCTGACTCGAGGAGCCGCCCTCCTGCGACTGCGGGGCGCTCGTCATCTCCACATCGCCGGCTGAACCGGTCTCCGACTCCGCGGCGTCGAGTTCGGACCAGGTGCTCTCCGCCACCAGTACGTCGTTGAGCCGGCGCATCCGGTCACGGATGCCCTCGCCGGGCGCCAGCGCCTGGTCGAAGACGTTCTGGAACGCGTCACGCAGGGTGTGCCACGCGATGATGTGCCGACGGTCCTCGTCGTCGGCGGTGACGATCTCGTTGGCCGTGTCGTCCCAACCGGGACGGCCGCCCATCACGACGCGGGCCCCGGGGCCCGCGTCGGACGTCGTCGCGGTCGTCACCACCTCCAGGTCACCGCCGCGGTTGCCCCGCTGGTGCACGAGCCAGTTCATCAGCGCGTCGGTGAACGGCTGCAGGACCGGGTCATCGGCGATCTGCGAGAGGCCCTGCAACTCCATGAGGTCTCTCACCGCCGCGCCGAGGGAGTCACCGCTGTTCGGCGTCACGTACACGTCGCGGACGCCGTAAGCCATGCGTACCGGGGTGCCGCGCAGCAGTTGGTCCCAGGTGATCGTGGCCAACCTGAGGTCCGGGTGCAGCCGGGGGTCGCTCGCCCGGCCGCTGTTGGCCGTCGCGGACCGGGTGCCCGGGTTCCCTGTGGGGATGGACACCGGGACGTCGAGTTCCGTGCTGGCCAGCCAGTTCGTGATGGCGGACGTCTCGGCCTGGGAGAGGCCCGGCCGGACGTCGGAGATCCGGGCGCGCTGGACCGCGAACCCGCGCGGGTCGCCTCCGTACCCCCGTGCCGGGGCCCGCTGGACCGCCGCGGCGGCGCCCCGGTCGGGCACCGGACCGGCGAGCGCGGCCGTCGCCGTCGCTTCGGCGGCGCGCTCGAAGGCGTCCGAGGGATCGCTGACGGACAGGCCCGCGCCGTTGTCGCTCCCCGCCACCGGCCCCAGACGCTGCTGCTTCACGTGTTCCAGCTCATGGGCGATCGTGTGCCGGTCGCCACCGCCCTCGCCGATCACGATGTGCTCGCCGGAGGTGTACGCCCGGGCGCCCACGTCGGCGGCCGACCGCCGCGCCGTCACACCGTCGTGCACCCGGACCGTGGAGAAGTCCGCGTCCAACCGCGCCTCCATCTCCTCCCGTAGCGGGGTGTCGAGAGGGGAGCCGGGTTGGTCGAGGACGTCCGCGACCTCGGAGGCGGCTGCGGCCGGGCCGGACGCGCGCTGAGTGGCGATCAACTCCGCCACTGCTTGGTTGCCGATGGTCCGCTGCAGGGCCAGGGCGCCCTGGGGAGAGAACGCCGCCCGACTGTGCGACGCACCGGCCTCGACCTCGGCACCCGGCTGCCGCCGCCCCGTCTCTGCGGCGCCCCGCGGCTCGGCCTCCCGGTGACGTCGGGCGCGTGGCATCGGTTCCTCCATCGCCTGCGGGACGGGTGGGGCAGGCCCGATCCACCGTGCCACGCGCCTTGGCGAGCGGTAAGGGCTGCGGGGGCAGAGTCGCTGCCCTCAGCGCCCGGCCTCCCGGCCTCCCAGCCGCAGCGGTCGGCGCAGCCGCTCGGGGTCGGACCGTGAAGCTGTCCGGGTCGACAGCCTCTGTCGCCGCGCTGAAAGGCCCACCAGTGGCCGGGGCATCGAAGTACCACCCGGGACCCCGCGCACCGCCCTGCCCCGGCCGCACCAAGAAAGGGACGCCACCTTGTGAGCGCACGGCGCCGACAGGTCGCTGTCGCTCAGGCAGTGGGTGGATGATCGGTGCCATGGTCTTGTCCACGCCGTACCGACTGTGGTTCCTGCCCAGCGTCGTCCTCCTTGCCGTCATGGGAATCTGGGGCACGGCGCGCTACGACGACCTCCCGGAACGAATACCGCAGCACATCGGCACCGGCGGGGTGGATGCCTGGACCGGCCGCTCGGTGGCCAACGCCTTCGCGCTGGTCTTCCTCTACGTCGGGGTGACGGCGCTGACAGCCGCCAGTGCCGAACTGGTTCTGCGCACGACCCCGCGCGATGAACTGGACGAGCAGCACGCCGTTTTCGGCACGCGCTCCGCCTCCGTGCTCAACCGGCCCGCGAGCCGCGCCGCGGCCCGGCGCATGGCGCGGGCGCTCTTGGTGCTCAACGCCTGCATCGGCCTCTCCCTGCTCGTGGGCTGCGGGATCATGTGGCGCACTACCCCCGACCCGGACGTTCCCAGGTGGCTGCTGGTTGTCCTGATCACACCGCTGATCGTGGGTACTGCGGTGACCGCCGCGGCAGCGGTGACGCCTCGCAGGCGTGGATCTCGGTGAACGGGAAGCGGGCCGGGACAAGCTGGTGGGTCCAGTCGACCACCGTGAGCGATCTGGCACGCCGGCGTCGGGACCGCTGACGCGGGCTATCCCGCCTCACTCAAAGTAGGCATGATCAAGGTTCGCGCACCAGGTGCCCCCGGCCACCGTGGTCGGCCTCGCCCGCACCCTGCGCCCGGACCAACTCCTGTGCACTCAGGCGTCACCGGCGCTGCTTGGGCCTGTACCGTGACGTCGGCACTGCGGCCGGGACGCTGGCCGTCGCGAAAGCAGCAGGGGGTGTAGGGCTCGGCGGTGGCGCGGGATACCGGACCGGCTGGCCTACCGCGCCGCCACCGCGCGCTGCGGGGGCCCGGCGCTACGGGAGCATATGGGCTGCCTCCACCTGATGGAGATGGATGACGATGTCGTGTGTCTCCGCGAGCCGGATCTGCGGGGCGTCCGCGATCCCGGGGTAGGTGGCGCCGATGTTCTTGACGGTGTGCGGTGCGGCGAGCCAGGCGCGGGCCGCCGCCGGAGTGTCGCGCAGGTCGATCAGGAAGTCGCGGTATCGCACCCGGTCGAGGGTGTGCTCGGCGGTGCCGGGCGCGGCCGGCCCCACGGCGGAGCGGTGAACGCTGCCGTCCTGGCCGAGGGCGTTGAATGAGCCTCGGTCGAAGGTGAGGCCGATACTCAGGTAGCCGCGGCCCAACTGCTCGTGCAGGAACTCACCCTGCACCTGCGGATGGCTGCTGGGGGCGTAGGTCCTGAGGGCGACGTGGCTGTTGTGGGCGCCGAGCACGATTCTGTCGCCGGTCTGCCGCTGCCACCAGGCGACGTTCTCCGCCATGACGCGGTCGCGGTAGCGCATGGCGTCGGGGACGGCCTGAGGGTCGTCCCAGTCGAAGGCGTACAGCGTGGTCATCTGGTGGATCGCGGTGGCGTGCTGGAGGGCCCAGGCGTACGCGTCGACGTCGGCGCCCTTGCCGGGCCGCTGCTTGAGCAGGTCCATCGCCCGGCCGGTCCGCTCGGCGAGCTGCTTGCGTTCGGCCAGCGGCTTGGCCAGGTATTCGTTGACGTACGTGTCGGGGTCGGTGGTGGGCCGCAGGCCCCGGTACAGCTCGCTGAGGCGCGAGGTGAGTTCAGGGTGGGCCACGGCGGCGTAGGCACTCACCTTGTCGTACAGCTCGGCACCGGCGAACCCGTTGTCGTCACCGACGAAGCGGACCGGGTCTTCGGGGTGCTTGACGTTGTAGGCGCGCATCCACTGGAGCAGATCGCGGTACTCGGCGTTGTTCCAGAACTGGTAGGTGCCCCGGAACTCCTCGTCCATGATCTGCCTCAGGTTGCCCTCACCGCGCAGGAGGTAGGCGTCGAGGCGCAGCCCGGTGCTCCAGGGAGCTTCGAGGGCGAAGGCTCTGAAGCCCTTCTCCTCGACCAGATACCGCAAGACCCGGTGCTTGACGGTGAAGAACTCGTGCGAGCTGTGGGTGGCCTCGCCCAGGCCCACCACCCGGGCGTCGCCGACCATCCTGCCGAACGGGCGGAGGTCGGTCAGGCTGCCGCGGGGCTCGGTGGTGCGCAGCGGGTGGGCCACCTGGCCGAGGGCCGCCTCGGGGGAACGGAAAGCGGCGGACGAGGCCGCCCCCGGATCGACGGGCGCGGTGGAGGAGGCCGGTACGGCGCCGGGGGCCGACGGGGTGGCAGCGCAGGCGGCCGGGGCGACGGCCAGGGTGGCACCGAGCGGGACGAGGAGGGCGGTGAGCAGGACCGCGTGCGTTTTCATGGGCCTTACTCTCGCTGCGCGGGGACGCACCGGACCATCCGCTAAACCCCCTGATCGACTCGGGGGTTAGCTGCATCTTTCGATCGGGGGACCGAAGCCCTGGCCCCGGGCCGAACGTCGTTGAGACCGGCCGAACTTCGATGAGACGGGACAGCTTCCAGTGCGGCTGCAGCGGGCGGGGGAGAGGCGGACGTACGGCGGGATGGTTGCCCCGTATCAAGCGGCCCGGTCTCGGTCAGCACGGAGCCGGGCAGGGAGGCGTCCACGGCCGCGAACCGGATGGCCGTGCAGCCGTACTCGCCGGTTCCGTCCCCGTCCGCCGAGGTGTAGTGCAACGGAGATCGCCCACCGTGCACTGTGGTTCCGACAACACCGCCCGGTACATGCTCTCGTTGAACGCGCTCACACCCACGGCTTCCAGCACAGCCAGCCCTCCTTGCCACGTCAGAGGGTGTCCGACGCTGGGACGACACGAGACCGAGGCGGCAGACAGCACGTGCCGTCTCTTTGGAGCTGGACGTTGCCCCCTTCCCGGGCATCCGGCTTCCGCCTTGGGGCTTGTCGCGAAAGTCGATCTTGGTCGTGAATGATCACTTCTTGTGGGGGGTGGGGATCTGACGAGTAGCCAGCGGGTGCGGTTGATCACGTCCCGGACAGTGTCCTCATCGGCCTGCACGAGCTGGGCGCTCACAGGCACCGGTTCCCGCCGACCGAGGCCAGCAGCACCATCGCACGCCGATAGCGCACCGAGCTGGTGCCGCCCCGGCGCACGATCCGCTGCAGCTTCTGCCCTCCTGGTCGGTCAGTCTGCGCACACGGACAGGCTCAGCCACCGCGCCTCCAGCGATCGGATCGGACGTCACCGCACGTCCAACCGCCACGACCAACGACCCGGCCGACCTATGCGATCAGAGCACTAGCGCGGCACCGCTGCTTTCACCTGCTCGCTGACCCCCTGTGCGGATTGCCTGTACATTGCGGCCGTGCTCTCATGAACTTCCTTCGTACCTCCGCACCATGCCCTTGGGAGCCCCTGAACGCACACCTTGATCACTGCCGGGTTGGCCTTCGCCGGCACGGCCATGCTCATCAACATGGCCCCCGGTCCCGACTCGCTGCTCGTTGTCCGAACGTCCGTGACTCAGGGCAGGCCAGGCGGACTGGCCGCCGTCCTGGGTATCCTCACCGGCTGCATGGGCTGGGGCCTAGCGACAGCAGCAGGTCTGACGGCCCTGCTGACCGCGTCCCGCCTGGCGTACAACACCCTCCGCGTGTGCGGCGCCGCCTACCTCGTCGTCCTGGGAGCAATGGCACTCTGGCATTCCAGAAAGCCGGCCGACCCCGAGCCGGCAAGGCGCGCCACCGTCCCGGCCGACCGCTTCGCGGCATTTCGCGTCGGCCTGGGAACGAATCTCCTCAACCCCAAGGCGGGCGTGTTCTATATGAGTTTGATCCCGCAGTTCGTCCCACGGGACGCACAGATGTTCAGCGCGACGCTGCTCTTCACCGCCATTGACGTGTTCGAGCTGGCTGTCTGGTACTGGCTTCTTACCCGTGCCGCCTCGGCGCTGAGCGAACGCATCCAACGTCCCGCGTTCCACCGCCGCCTCGAACAAATCACCGGCGTGGCTTTCCTCGGTTTCGCCGCCAACCTCCTCACCGATCACTCCTAGACTTCCGGCCCGAATGGGGGCCCGCGGCTTCAGGAAATGAAAGAACCACCAAAATCAACGAACTGCCCTCTGTGGGTCGGGGTCTGTCGGTCTCCCTTTCGTAATCAGGGCGGTCAGCGCATGCCGCCGACGCCGCCCTCGATGAGTGCGGACATCGCGCCCATGGTCGCCCCCGTGACATCCCCGGTGACATACACGACCGCCGTGCGCGATCCGTCCGCCGTGACACCGGCCCAGGCGTGGTAGCCGAGCAGTTCGCCGAAGTGGGAGAAGAAGCTGCCGCCGCCGGCAAGCGGCAGTTCGGCGAGGCCGAGGCCGTACCGCGCGCCCTCGATGCCGATCCCGGGCGCCGGTACGGTGGCGGTCATCTCGGCGAGCCGCGCCGGGGGCAGCAGTTTCCCGCCGAGCAGCGCGGCGTAGAAGACGTTGAGGTCGCGGACGCTGCTGATGAGGGCGCCAGAGCCGACAGCCATGCTGGGGTTGAGAAGCGTGACGTCGAGCGGCGTCCTGGTGCCGAACGATGCCCAGCCGGGCGCGTGCGGGCCGGGGACGAACGGTGACTTACCGGGGGCGCTGGTGGCGTAGAGGTCCAAGGGGCGGATGATCCGGTCGGTGATTTCTGCGGCCCAGCTCCGGCCGGTGATCCGCTCGATGATCATCGCGGTGAGCAGGTAGTTGGTATTGGCGTACGACCACTTCTCAGGTGCCGTCCCGAGCCGCAATGCCGCGCCCACCAGCTCCTCCGGCGTGTAACTTCGCAGCCGCTCCGCCTGGTAGCCCTCTGCGCTGGTCAGCGCCGGGATCTCAGGGTCCAGCAGGCGGCTGGTATGGCGCAACAGGTCGCGTACGGTGATGTCCCGCGCAACCTCCGGCAGCCAGTGCCGTACGAGGGTGTCCAGTTTCAGCTCGGCAAGCTGGAGTGCGACTACCGCCGTGAACGTCTTGGTGAGACTCCCCATCCGGAACCGCCCTTCGCGCGGCGTCCCGGCGAATGCGTGGCGCCGGCCGTATGGCGACATCACCTCCGCGCCGACTCCCGCGACGCCGGTGGCCAGGATCGCGTTCACCTGCCTCCGGAGATCGCCGCTCGTCGCGGCGGCCGAGGGTGTGGCCGGGCCCCTGGAGGCGAGTGCCGACGCCGCCGTCGTTCCCCTGGTGAAGCCCGCCAGGGCCGAGGCCATACCGAAGGTCAGGACAGCCCGGCGTGAAACAGGTACGCGCATGGTGTTTCCCCCATCCGTTTCTCCTATCCCACCAACACCGGAGGCCCACGCCCATCCAGCTGTCCTCCCCTCGGCCCCCCGGCTGGCCCCCGGTGCAGCCCGGGGGATGACCACCCCTCGTCGAACGTCACGCCCGCCGCGATCGAAACCTCCACTCTCCACGGCAACCTGGCCGCCCTGACCGGGGTTGTCGTAGTGGATGACGGGCGATGCCCCCCTGCGGTAGACCGGTAGGCCGGTGGTCGCGGTACGCACAGGGCGGCGGGCTGACCGCCGAGCGGCAGCGCTTGCGCGACCAGATCCGGCTCGAGGCCGGTGAGCGGTTCGCGCGGGGCGAGGAGAACGCGGTAGGTGAAGGCCCGCCCGGCTCCGACCTCCGTACCCGCCCGCCGACAAAGCTGGCTGCACGAGACCGAGGCGCCAGCCTGCTGCCGCGCACCCGCTGACAGTGCATGCCGCGATCAGCGCGTGCCGGGCGGCCGGGGAGTGGACTGCGCGCTCTCCTCGGCCCAGGCGGCCAGCAGCCGCAGCGCGGTCTCCGAAGGCGAGCCCTCCTCGACGGTGTGGGCGATCAGAGCCTGGTCCGGGTCGTCGGGCAGGCGCAGCGTCTCAAAACCGAGGTCCAGCCTGCCGACCACGGGATGGAGGTAGACATAGCGCCCGTGCGTCTTGTCCTTCAGCCCGTGCTCGGCCCACGCCTGGCGGAACTCCGGCCTGGCCTCGGACAGTTCACCCAGCAGCTCGGTGGTACGCGGATCGTCGGGGTGGCGTCCCGCATCGACCCGGAGATATGCGGCCACGTCTCTCGCCTTGCCGTGCCAGTCGGCGTACAGGCTGCGCATCCCCTCGTCCAGGAAGACCAGACGGGCCAGATTGCGCTGCTCGGGCGGCAGCGCCCCGAAGTCGGTGATCAGCGCCGCCGCGAGCCGGTTCCAGGCCAGGACGTCAGTGGTTCGGCCGACGACATAGGCCGGGACGTCGGCCGCAGAGTCCAGCAGCCGGCGCAGACCGGGCCGCACCTGCTGGGGCGCCGGCGCCGCCGTGCGATCCGCCTCGGACCAGGGCCGGGCCAGCCGGTAGAGGTGCTCGCGCTCCACCGTCTCAAGCCGCAGGGCACGGGCGACCGCGTCCAGGACGGCCTCGGAGAAGTGCAAGGTGCGGCCCTGCTCAAGGCGGATGTAGTGGTCCACGCTCACCCCGGCCAGCTGCGCCAGCTCTTCCCGGCGCAGCCCGGGCACCCGGCGGCGGTCTTCGTAGTGCGCCAGCCCCAGGTCCTCGGGCCGCAACCGGGCGCGGCGGGAACGCAGGAACTCGCCCAGTTCTTTACGTCTGTCCAATGGCATGCGGCAAGTATCGCGGCACCGACCCGGCCGTGGTGGCGTCTGCCTGGTCATGCCATGCCCAGGCACCGTCCGGCCCTGGGTGAGGTCCGCGCGGACCGGCACAGTGGCGGTGCGCCGGAACACTGCCGGCGCACCGGACAGCCATCGGGTACCCGGTCCCCCGACACCTCTGGGAGTTCTGCGACATGACCACCACCGAACTGCCGACGGCCCCCTCGGTACCACGGGCATGGACATCACCCGGTTGGGCTTCGGCTCGTGGGCGGTGTCCGGACTCGGTTGGCGCTTCAGCTGGGGCGCCACCGACGACGCCGAATCCGTCAGCGCGATCCGGCACGCGGTCGAGTCCGGCGTCAACTGGATCGACACCGCCGCCGTGTACGGCCTCGGCCACTCCGAGGAACTGGTCGGCAAGGCGGTCGCCGGCCTGCCGGAGACGGAACGCCCGTACCTCTTCACCAAGGCCGGGCTGGTCTGGGACCCGGCCGACCCGCAGGCCGCGCCGCGCCGGATCATGCGCCCCGACAGTGTGCGCCGCGAGGCCGAGGACTCGCTGCGGCGCCTCGGCGTCGACCGCATCGACCTGTACCAGGTGCACTGGCCGGACACCGGCGAGTCGCTGGAGTACGCCGGCGGCGGTCATGGCGCGGTGTCGCCCAAGGCCACGCCGATCGAGGAGTACTGGCAGGTCATGGCCGATCTGAAGGCGGAGGGCAAGGTCCGCGCGATCGGTCTGTCCAACCACTCGCCCGAACTGCTTGAGGCCGCCGAGCGGATCGCCCACGTCGACGTCGTCCAGCCGCCATTCTCCGCGATCAACCGCTCGGCCGCGGCCGAGATCGCCTGGGCCCGTGCCCACGACACCGGCGTGATCGTCTACTCGCCCCTTCAGTCCGGGCTGCTGACCGGCTCCTTCTCCGCCGAACGCGCCGCGAACCTGTCGACCGACGACTGGCGTCGCGCCCACCGCGATTTCACCACCGACCTGGCGGCCAACCTCCGGCTGGCCGACGCGCTGCGCCCGGTCGCCGACCGCCACGGTGCCGCCGTCGCCGAGGTCGCCCTCGCCTGGGTCCTGGCCTGGCCGGGCATCACCGGCGCCATCGTCGGGGCCCGCAGGCCCGGACAGGTCGACGGCTGGATCGGGGCGGGAAGCCTGCGGCTGGCAGAGGCCGACCTCGACGAGATCACCGCGGCGATCACCGCTTCGGGGGCCGGCACCGGTCCCGCCCGCCCATGAACCTCCGCACCTCGCAGCAGCAAATAAAGGAACCCGACATGTCTGTCACCGTCATCGCGGAGTGCCTCGCCGCACCCGGCCGGGAGGATCGGCTCCGCACCGCTCTGGAAGCGATGATCGAACCCTCCCTGGAGGAACCCGGCTGCCTGGCCTACCAGCCCTACGCCGACCCCAACCAGCCCGCCCGCATGGTGGTTGTCGAGGAATGGGCCGGCCCCCAGGCACTCGCCGAGCACTTCACCACGGACCATTTCCACCACGTCCAGCAGGTACTGGACCTGATCCTCGCCGAGCCCATGACCATCCGGCGACTGACCCCCGCCCCGGCCGGCTGACACCGGCTCCCGCCCGTCGGTCCGGCACGGATCCTCCACTGCGGGAAGCGTCTGACGACCTGCTCCACCAGATCGCCGCCCGGCTCCACCGCAGCAACAACCACCGGCCGAGTCTGCGCGAGAAGGTCCACCAGCAGTGGCAGTCCCATGGACACGCGCAGCACGGCATCGACCACCTCCGGAACGCTCCTCCGCGCCGGGCCAGCAGCGCCTGTGTCTCCT
The DNA here is from genome assembly GCF_040644575.1 of Streptomyces sp. NPDC046939. Taxonomy (NCBI): domain Bacteria; kingdom Bacillati; phylum Actinomycetota; class Actinomycetes; order Kitasatosporales; family Streptomycetaceae; genus Streptomyces; species Streptomyces sp. NPDC046939. Next base: position 35,940 of record NZ_JBEYWV010000042.1, on the reverse strand, counting down.
CACGGGTGAAGGCCCCTGGGGGAGACGGAACGATCGAAAGGCAACGGCCGCTTCTGGCGCTTCACGCCGCGCTCCTGGCAGCGGGTATTGCTGCCGATGCCGGTGAAGCTCAGCGGTGACGACTTGTCCCGGCATACCCTCGTCCCCCCGTAACCAGCCGACTCTGGCGCCTGCACCACTCGGAGGAACCCGCGTGTCCGCAATACAGAACCTGACCAACCAGGGGCAGCCGCCGTCGCCCGACCGAGTCTGGGAACTCTGCGAGTTCTACATCCTCGGCTTCGATGCCGCCCGGCTGCTCTACAGCGACGACGGCCGCCCCCTCGGCGAGCGATACGCCGCCGCCCGAGTACGCGAAGGCGTCCCGTACGACATGCGCCGCTGCCCCTACACCGGATCCCGATCCGGCTACGAGATGAACGTCTCAGCGCTGCGCAGCATGCAAGCTGACTGACCCGACGTTCTCGAGGGCCTCGCGGAGATCCGCGAGGCTTTCCACCGCCGCTACGGCCACGAAGAGCTGGACTGGCGCTGGGCGTGGATGTTCGGCCGGGTGCTCACCACGCTGCCCACTTGGTACGCACGGCAATCCGGCGAAGGAAGCCGTACCGTCGTCCCGCGCCGGGTCGCCAGTCTCTACAAGCCAAGCCTCGGCATGGCGATGACTCCCGAACACATCATGCTCGCCGGCGCTGACTACACATCGGCGCCGAGCCCGGACGACTTCCTCCACGAGACAGAGGACCGCGGGGTATTCCTCACGCCGGACGCCGCTTGCTCCGGCCCGGTGCGTCACGTCCGGGAGTTCCTGGAGGTCTGTCTCGGTTCACGCCGCGCGCCGCGTTACCGGTGGGTGACGGACCTGGTCGACCTCGACGATCTCATCAGCTACAACTGGGCGAATACCGAGCTCGAGCTGGCGAAATATCGCTTCCTGCTGACTCTCGCCTTGCGCGACGGACCGGACTGGCTGGAAATCTTCGACACACCGGCTCCGTCGGCATTCGACAACCGCGACCTTGGCGAACTTGCTGCAGACCTCGATGAAACCATCACGTACCTTGGATTCTCCCAAGGGATCATCGAAATCGGCCGACGCGAGGCCCCTTCCCTCACGGACTGGTGTGAGCTGTTCTCCGACCTGCTCGCACCCGTACTTAACCTGGTCCACGACGGTGTACCTCGACCGCAACTGGACACGGCGGACCTACGGTTGATGGCCCGACACCTCAGTCGCAGTTGGCAATCATCCGGCATCGACACCGGCCTCGAACTGGCTCGTGTACCCGTGACCGGGGCATAAAGACCGTATGACCGGCGACTCTGCCCCAACAGAGCAGCAGCGCCTGCGCCGAGCCCCGGGGGTGGATCTGATCTTCCTCCCTTGAAGTCCATTCGGTTTGCAGCTACTTCGGCGCTGCCGTCAGCTCCGTGCTGCTACCAGGTGCGTGAATGCTCGGCGTTGCGACAGTGGGTTGGTCGGCAGCGGGCCGCGATGTGGATGTGGTGGATGGCTTGTTGGGCAGAGTGTTCGTGAGTGGAGGCTGGGCCGGTCGGGCGGGCTCCTCGCCGTCACCGAGATGGACTTCTGCCCCCCTCTTCCTGCCTGAGGACACCGGCATCGGTCGGCCCGGCCTGGAGGCCCGTCTGCACGCCGCGGCGAGGCGGCGTGATCCTCGATCACTACCTCCTGGACACCGCAACCCTGCTGGCCCTGGGCGGGCGCAAGCAGGTCTCCGGCCTCGTCCACGTCGCGGCCGGCGACCGACCGTGCGGCCGTGGGGGCCGATCGTGTGCGCGCTGAAGGCCGAACGCGAACGGACCGGGATCGTGGACTGCCTTGGCATCCTCGATGCCCCGCCCACCCTGGACGCCGACCGCACCACCGCACACGGCGGGGCCGTCAACGGCCGCGGCGAAGCGTGTGGTAACCATGAACCTGGCCAGGTTGTCGACAGATGAGGCATAAATCTTGAGTGCCAGTGGTTTAACGGGACTGCTTGGGAAACTGCAGCGGGGCGGCAGCGAGGCTGCCAAATTCGGTGTCGTGGGTGCAGTCGGTTGGGTAGTGGACACTGCGGTGTTCAACCTGTGCCTGCATTTTGCCCATCTGCAGTCTGTCCGTTCCGGGCTCATCTCCAACACTGTGGTGATCGGTACTAATTACATCGGGAACCGGTACTGGACCTACCGTGACCGCGCCAAGAGCGGCCGTAGCCGCGAGGCCGTCTCCTTCGTTATTTTCAGTGGCGTTGGGATGGTGATCCAGAACGGCGCGCTCGCTCTGTCGCACTACGGCTTCGGCTACACATCGACGATGGCCGATAACGTGGCTAAGAATGTAGTAGGTCTTGCGCTGGGGGCGGCATTTCGCTTCTGGGCTTACCGCACGTGGGTATTCCGTGGACAGGCCCAGGATGATGTTTCCTTCAGCGCCGAGGAGCGAGTCCCGGAGAGTGCGAGTTTCGGTACTACTAGGGCTAGCAATACTTAAGGGCTGACGATCACCAACACGCCGTCTCGATCATCATGCTGGGGTTGTCGTTTAGCTCTCGTACCCGAGCTTCGCGAGCGGTCATGGCGCAGGGCGGAGTGGCCGCTGGCGCAATGATGAGGCTGTGCCCCTTAAGTAGTTTCCTGACTTTCAGCAGGGTGCGGTGCACAGCGGTCCGACTGCTGTCGAACAGCACTGCGAAGGGTTCAGCGGCCAGGGCCCCCGTGATCGGGGTCCGGCCGTGCCGTCCTGTGGATCCGGTCCCACACCAACTGCCGCTTTCGGGCAGCCTTTTGCACCGGCGCGGTAGTGGTTGGGCAGGCCGCGGCCGGCCCTGGCTGAGTCCTTGCCCCCGGCCGACCCGGCCCGGCTATGGTTCGCCGGGCTGCCAACGGGCGGTGACAGGAGAAGCTTCCTGCGCTGCGGTGCAGGGAAGGGGCGGGGGTTGCCGATGACCAGGGCAGGATGCGACGGCAGGCAAGCCGGGCTGGGGACGGACAGTTCACGGGGCGGGCCGTTAACCAGCACATGGGCTGCGGTCTCAGCCGCTGTCCGTCTCATGCTCGTGCACACACGCGGGACAGGCGATCTCCACTCTGCGTGGCGTGACCCCGTTCGTGTGGAGCGCCGCTACCGGTCCTCCCTGGCCGGTTTGCTGGTCCTGCTGACGCTGCTGCTGGGCTGGTGGAAGCTGGACCGCAACGGCATGTCGTGGCGGGACGAGACCGTCAGCGTTGCGGCCGGCCGCCGCTCGCTGGGCGAGCTGTGGCACCTGCTGCACAACATCGATGCCGTCCACGGCCTGTACTACTTCCTTGCCCATATCGTCCTGGGCATCGTCGACGGCGGGGCGCTGTCCCTGCGCATGGTGTCCCTGGCCGCCACGGTGACCGCCGTCCTGGGAGTCAACGCGATCGGCCGCCGCCTCGCCGACCCGGCCACCGGCTTCCTGTCCGGCGCCGCCTTCCTGTGCATCCCACAGGTGCAGTTCTACGCCCAGGAGGCCCGCTCCTACGCCCTGGTCACCGCCGCGGTGGTGTGGGCCACCTGGTTCCTCGTACGAGCCCTGCAAGATGAGCGACGCTGGTGGTGGGCGGGGTATGCGGGACTGCTGGTCCTGGCCGGCTGGCTGCACGAGTTCGCTCTCCTCGTCCTGCTCGCCCACGCGGTAACCCTATGCCACAGTGGCCGCAGGACATTGCACGGCCGCTGGTGGCTGACGGCGAGCCTGGCGGCCGTCGGCGCGGTGAGCCCGCTCGCCGTGATCAGCGCCGGCCAGGCAGCAGCCCAACTCAACTGGCTGGGGCGCCCCGGCCTGAGCGAATGGCTCAGCTATGCCCTCCCCGCCGTGGCCGCCGCAGCCCTGGCCGTCGTCCTGCGACGCCACCCAAGCCCGCGCGCTGCAGCCGGGCCGGTGTCCCTTCCGGCGGTCGGACTGCCGCTGCTGATCGCCCCGGCCGGGTTCCTGCTCACCGTCTCCCTTGCCCACCCCTGGTACGTCGACCGCTACGTGCTCTACGGCATGGCCGGCCTGGCCCTGCTCACCGGGACCGCCCTCAGACAAGGCCAACTGGCCCTGCGCGCTGTGGCGGATCCGCGGCGGCGCCGTCGCATCCTGCGGTGCGTCACAGCCTGCGCCGTGGCCGGAGCATCCGTGCTGGGGGCCGGCTACTGGCAGGACAGGCTGCCCTCGAGCCGGGTCGACACCGTGGAAAGCTTCTGGGGACTGACGGCCACCGCGCCAGGAGAACGCAACCCGGTCATCTTCCAGCCCGCACGGCGCCGGGCCTGGATCCTTGGCCGTCCCGCATACAACGGCCCGCTCGACGACATCGCCCTCCGGCACACACCGCAGGCCTCCGGCACGCTGTACGGGGTCGAGGAACCTGCGGAGGTCATCCGCAGGCGCATGCTCCACTATCCGGAACTCACTGTTCTGCGGGACCGCCCAGGCCAGCCACAAGACCAGACCCCGGCGGAGGCCACGAAACGGGCAGTACTCCGCAAGTACTTTCGCCTCTGTTGGGTCATTCCCATCCAGGGCGGAGAGTGGACCACCTACATCCGACGCGACTACGCACCCACCGACCCCCTGTGCGCCCCCGGACGCGATATCTACAACTAGATGTTGCTGGCCATGAGGTGGGTGTCGCTGCTCATCGGTGTTGACCTTCGAGTTGGTTGAAGCTTGATGATGGCGCGGTGCCAAATGATGAGCTGATGCCGATCGGGGCCTTCGCCCAACGCAGTGGTCTGACCTCCAGCGCGTTGCGGTTCTATGCCGACTCCGGGCTGCTGTCCCCTGCCGAAGTCGACCCAGTCTCGGGCTACCGCTACTACAGCACTGACCAGGTGGCTCGGGCGACCGCGCTGCGTCAGCTTCGCGAGCTCGCCATGCCCCTGGCTGCTGTCGGGGCGGTACTTGGTTCCGAAGCCGACGAGGCTTCCCGGCTACTCGATGAGCATGTCGCAAAGGTCGTCGGGGATGCGGCAGCTGTGCAGCAGAAGGCTGCTGCCATCAAATCTGCGCTCGGCAATGCGCCAGGTCTTCCCATCGCGGTGGTGAAAGGTCCCGTGCTGGCAGATGCGGTCGAGCAGGTCCTGACCGCGGCCGCGCATGAGTCTGGGATGCCGGCGCTCTCCGGTCTGCGCATCGAGGCAGGTCGTGAGGGGGTGACCCTGACCGCGACGGACCGATACCGGCTCTCTACTCGAACCCTTGTGCCGACTGAACCATCGAGCCAGACGTGGGCCGGCACGGTCAATGGCGACGAGTTGCGTGCTGCGGTCGCGGCGAGCCGCCGCAGCCCGCTGGTGCGACTGGAAGCGGTCTCGAACGGCATCTGGTTCCGTGTGGCCGACCGAGAGGACCGGCACTGTCGGTTGCTGCCCGAGGAGTTTCCCGACTATCGGATGATGCTCGCGTCGCTGGGCGAGGTCACGACTCGCGCGACGGTTTCGAAGGATCTGTTCCTACGAGCCCTGGAAGAGCACCCCGGTGAGCGCCTCGGGCTGCATGTTGCCAACCACGGAGTGAGCGTCATGTCAGCGGACGACGGGCACCCCGACGTCCCACTTACCGCCATCGTGACGGGCCAGGCCCGCCGGATCTGGTTCGAGCTGACCACGCTCTATTCCGCTGTGAGCACGGCCATCGGCCCCGACGTATTGCTCGACCTACGGGGACACGACCGACCCGTCGCGATCCGCTCCGCCGACCGCGGTGATCTCACCATTCTGGCCATGCCCATCAAGTCCGACGACTCCGCCTGAAAAGAACGATGAGGAACAGTCCATGACCACCGCACCCGCCAGCCCCGACCCGACCATGGAAGCAATAGGCCACGCCGTCGCAGAGAGTCGAGCCGGTAACAGTGCTTCCGCCCGCCAGAAACTGCTGGGCCTGTGGTCTGCGATCGGTGTCACCGGTGACCCTCTGCACCGCTGCTCGCTCGCCCACTGCCTGGCAGATCTCCACGAAGACCCCGCCCAGGCCCTCGCCTGGGACATTCGCGCCCTGGACGCCGCCGACGCCGTGACCGAACAGCGCGTACAGGAGCACCACGCCGGCCTCCACATCGCCGGCTTCTACCCATCCCTGCACCTCAACCTCGCCGACAACTACCGCCGACTCGGCTCCTTTGAAGCCGCCACCGAGCACATCAACGCGGCCAAAACGCACGCACCCAGCCTTCCTCAAGGTCCTTACGGCAACCTTCTTCGCGGCGCCATCCAAGAGGTTGCTGGGGCTATCGCGGAGCAAGACCGGTCACCGCGAGCTTCTGCACCTGGTCCCGACGCGTGACGCACAAAAATGAAGTAGTCCAAGCCGCCTACGCCCCGGAGCTGTCCGCCGGCTTGGTGGATCCGCATGGTCACCATCAATTCCCGGAGCGGTTGGCGGCGATTAGGAATACCTGAACTCAGTTGGTCGATCGGGCAATCCGGCGGGCTGGATGACCCGGCACCAACACGGCTTCACCAAGCCGGTGACCTTCCCGGTCAGAGCACTAGCCAGACGGCCACGGCCGTTGGAGAGGCCGTCGCGCCAGCGGCCTTCTGCCGGGTAGGTACGCGTACTCAGGCGTGATCGGGCGGGGTCGGAGAGCCTGTCACCATGCCGACACGCAGAACCGCCGCCGTCCTGGGAACCCTCGTCGCCATCCTCGCCTCGACCGGATGCTCCGCCACTGACGACCTCTTCTCGAACCTGGACCCGAATCCGCCCATCACGGCAACCCCCTCCACGACCGCCGGGTTCCAGCCGCCCGCGGCCGATGCCCCGCCGAACTACGCCGACAACAACCGCGTCCGCCACCCGAGGAGCATGAGCTTCCGCGACCGGCAGGAGGCCGAGCGCAGGGCCCGCAGCATCCAGCACGCCCTGCGAGTGCAGCAGGAGCGCGGACAGATCACCCCTGAGGAGGTACGCCCCGTCCTCGAGCGCCTGGCACGCCCGGGTCGGCTCGTCCTCAGCGGCCGCATGGTCGGTACCGCGCTGACCCCGGCCGAGGGCAGCGACTTCGGCATCTTCGTCGGTGACACCGCCTGCGTCACGGGCGCAGTCAGCACCACCCGGATCTGGATCGACGTCAACGGGCACTACCCGGAGACCGGCTGCACGGCGCCACCTCCCACCCATTGAGCACCACGGCGCCGCCGCGCGCCGATGAAGGCGGCAGGAAGCGCGCCTTGGCAGCGGTCTCCTGTCGCCGTACGCGCAGCGTCAGCGTGAGCGGACGTACTCCAGCCCGTCTACGGCTTCTGGGCTGTGGTTTCGTGAGCTGCGAGTTCTTCTGGCGTTCCGGCGAACGCGGGGCCACAGTGTGCCGGCAGGCGTCCGACCACCATGGCGATGGCCTCGTGCGCTGTGGCGGCCGGGCCCACCGACTCCTCGCGTGCGGGGCCGGAGACCCAGTAGGCGCCTTCAGCGGTAGGCTGGATGTAGGGGATGTCCCAGGTCCAGCGCCACTTGGTACAGCGGCTGAAGTGCAGCTCGCCCATCCCCGTCCAGGGGAACAGCTGCCGTAGGCAGGGCTGTGCGTAGGCCGCTTCGATCAGCTCGGCGCGTACGCGCCCGTCGTCCCTCACGGCCTGCCAGCCGGCTTCCACGACTACGTCGCCCGGTGTGTTCGAGTGCATGGCCCCATGGTGCCTGCCCGGCTCAAGCAGCGGCCCCGGGCTGAGTCACTTACCTGATGATTCGCCGGACAGGCGGACGGTCTCTTTCGTCCCGTTGCTGTCTTGGTGCTTGCTGTTCACGTTGTTGATCACCAGTCGGACGTGAAAAGCAGGCTGGGCGCGCTGATGAGCCAGGCGCCTGCTGAGGTATCCGGACTACGCTGGCCCAGTGATTGAGGATGGCTCGACAGACCGCGGCAGTGTCACGACAGTGCGACGGGTCGGAGCGACGATCCACAGGCCGGCAGGCGCGTGGACACCGGCCGTACACGCACTGCTGCGCCACCTGGAGGCGGTGGGATTCAGCGGGGCTCCCCGCGTGCTGGGGACCGACGGCACCGAGGAGGTGCTGTCGATGCTCTATGGCGAGCCCGCATTCACGCCCTGGCCACAAGCGTTGCGCTCCGCAGGCGGAGTCGGTGAGCTCGGCCGCTGGCTGCGGCGGTACCACGATGCTGTCCGGACCTTCCGGCGGCCGACCGATGCCCACTGGCAGGGCCAGGAGGAGGAGTGGCAGCCAGGCATGGTGATCCGACACGGAGACCTCGGGCCATGGAACGCAATCTGGGACACCGGCCGGCTCATCGGCTTCATCGACTGGGACTTCGCGGCACCCGGCCACGCCATCGACGACGTGGCCCAACTCGCCTGGTACGCCATCCCGCTGCGACCCATGGAGCAGCAGCGACGGGCATCGGTCACTGGCGCGCGCACCCTGCAGGCCCGCCTCCATGCGCTCTGCACCGCCTACGGAGAACAACCGGTAGCCGTGATCGAGGCGCTGGAGGCCCTGCAGTCCCGCGAGGCCGCGCGCATCGAACGCCTCGGCAGGCAAGGAACCGAGCCATGGGCGACCTTCCTCGCCCGGGGCGACGCGGCTGAGATGCTGGCCGAGCAGTGCTGGATCCGCTCGGAGCGAGGCTCGCTCTTGTAGGCACCGGCCCCCTGCGGCCAGTCTCACCAGCGCACCCCGAGCTGGTTCAGCGCGGCTTGCGCGGAGCCACCCCCGTATTTCCACAGAAAGAGCCAGCATGTACGTCTACGGGGCCCTGATCGGTCTGTGCATCGTCATCGGCCTCGCGGTCGGCCTGCGCCGCCACCGCCTGGGGGACAGCGTCCTGGCGGCGCTGGCGAGCGCCACAGCGGCAGCCTGCTTCGTCTCCCTGCGCTATGTGGAGATCGCCCTCTTCTGGATGGTCGGCTCGCCGGCGGCAGGACTGAAACTGCTCGGCATCCTCTGCCTCACGCCGGCCCCCTGGGTGCTTGCGCATCGGCACAGAGGATGGACCACGGTTCTTTGCGGATGCGTCGTCGCGACAGCCGTACTCTTGCGGATTCTGGCGACCGACTTTCCCTTCCCGCCCATCTACGAAGCGGCGGTGCTGTCCGCCCTCACGCGTGCACTCCTCGTCCGCCGAACCGACCCAGCGCCTGTCGGTGCTCCTCGTCGATGACGCGGGGACCAGCCACAGGGTGTCGCGCTTGACTGCCCAGGCGCACAACTGACGACAGCACGCCCACAAGCACAGTAGACATCTGCCAGACGGAACCTCCGGCACCGAATACCGCACCTCACCACCGCATGCCGCGCTCATCAAGGACCGCTCGTCGCTGGTCGGTGCTGCACCTCGCCGAGATCCTCGCCCGGCACCTCCCAGACCAAGAGAAGTAGACGGGTCGGTCCCTGCCAGCCCCGCTGCCCGAACGACGCGGGTCCCCCTGGTGTCACGCTACTTCCGAATGGTTCAGGAGGAGCCGTTCGCAATCGTGCCATTGCCCCAGGTCAACTCTGGTTTGTTCGAGATTCCCCTGGGATGATCGGCGTCACGGCTGTGGTCTATCTCGATCAATCTCATCGCGGGTGCCGTGGGTGCCGTGGGTGCCGTGGGTGCCACGCAGTCAAGCCCCGCAAAGGAGATCGGGTCATGTCGCAGCAGCCTTCAAGGAAGTCGACGAGCTGGGCTTACGTAGTCCTAGCCGTCCTGTTGGCCGCCATCGGCAACGGGTGGGAGACGAACGACGCTCGGACGCTCGAGTACGTTCTTGTATCGGTCCTCGCGATCGCCTACGCGAGTCACTGGAGCGGCGACTGCTCTCCATCTCGCCGAGTGGGCCGGCCGCCTCCTCAGTGGGCTTCGCGATGGCACGCAGCTCTGCGTGCGGAGTGAGGCTGTCTGTAGAGGCCGATCAGCCGCGGGGCCTATTCCCCCAGGCGCCCGCCATGGGTATTGCAACTCCATTGAGGTGCAGGTCAAGACGCGTGTGCCCGCCCCGCTGCAAAAAAACGGGCTCCCGCGGCACCGACTTCGACTCCAAGCCGCCCCTGGAGGGCCAGAAGGCCGAGTCCAAGACCGACCTGAACACCCTGCGCAGCGAAGGCCGGAGCGTCGTCCTGCAGCGCACCCTGGACAAGCAGAAACTCGTTAAGACCCGTCCTGGCTTCACCGCCTCGTATGAGGACGGACGGCCAGTGATTTCTCATGCGGCGCGACAAGCCGCATGAGAAATCACTGACGATCCGCGCACCGTGCCGAGGCCGAACCCGAGCCGCCTAGTTGGAGGGGGTGCTCGCGGTGGCCGGGCGCGCTGCCCAGGCTGGCCGGCGGCATATGATCCCGCATCATCGACTCATGGGGTGGGTTCATGGCGGTGGGCGCACGAAGACGCGGTGTGGGGACGGTATTTGTGGTCATGGCGGTGCTCGGGGGGCTGCTGGCCGGAGCCAGTTTGGCGGCATCGCGCATGCCCTGCGCCCCTTGCGGCCCGTAAGGGTTCGACGCGCCCCGTCTAGGATCTGTCCACGTCGTCAGCAGCGTGGAGGGGTCTATGGAACAGGCGAAGTACGTCCGTTTTGAGGGGACGGTACGTCATGCGCGGGGGCACTTCCCCGGCATCTTTGTGCTCGCCAACGAGTTGGCCGCCAGCGGTCGGCTGAGCGGCGATCAGTACCGCTTCTGGCGGAGCAGCAACGACTGGTACGACGCGAACTACACCAATCCGACCACTGTCGATGCGAGGATCTACGACCCGGCCGTGCACCCGGGCGCCGTGGCATGGTTCAAGGCTTCGGCCACTCACCTCATCGAACGCGTGCACGGGTACCAGGCACTTCTGGCCGCACACGGCATTGCATGTCGCCGCCTGGAATCCTCGAACCCAGGCACGATCGTCTACGAGGACGAAGACCAGATCGTGGTTGTTCCAGCATTACCAGCGCATGCCGAGCTGATCTAGGCTCACCCGCCGTTCGTCGGCGAGCTTGTCGGCGCGGCGGCGTACGTTCGCCGTCCACATCCCCAGATTAACCAGCACGGTGCCCTCCGGGGCGGTCTCGCGTCCGGTGGCGGCGGGCCCGGCCGCCTCCAGCGGCAACTCCTCGACGTGTTTGCGGGGGGATGTTGAGGTGGCCTTCGCGGGCATGGAACTGGCGGGCGGCGGCGAGGTTGAGGGCCCACACGTGTTCCTGGGTCCGCTTCACCGGCCGCTCGTTGGCTTCGGCCGCCTCGATGCCGAGGCCAAGCGACCGGATGGATCTGCTGGCGACGGAATCCCCCGATGCGGCGGTCCGTGCCGCCCTGGACCTGGTCCGCTCGCCGCACCGGCGACCGCGGCGGCCCGCCGGGCATCAGGTATGCAAGGTCGGCTGCCGGCTCACCCCCCCCCGCCCGCTCAGGCATACGAGGGAGCCGGGGAGCGAGCCGGACGTCGTCACTTCACCACGACGTTGTCCCCGGGTGAGGTCGAGGGGCCGGTGGTGGTGTTGCCGTAGTAGGCCCAGCGCCAGGTGCCCGTCTTGGTCGCCTTCACGGTTGTCCTGAGGGCGCCCGAGCTGTTTGCGTGCACCTTTTTCACCGTGGTGTAGGAGGAGGAACCGCTGGGCTTGAACTGGAGGCTCACCAGGCGGTCCGCGTAGGCCGCATACTTCTTGGTCTCCCAGTTGGCCCGCGTGACCTTGCCGGTCACGGTGATCGTCCTGCCCTTGACCACCGGTTCGGGGGCCGCATTGACGGTCAGACGGCTGTTGCGCTTCAGGTAGACCGTGAGGTCCGTGCCGTCGGTGTCACCGCCTCCGCCCGAGAACACCACCTGGGCCCCGACTTTCCAGGCCCCGGCCTGGCTGTTGAGCGTGTCCCACACGCGGGGGTCGAAGTCCATCGTCCCGGTGAAGTCACAGACGCCGGGACCCGCAGGGACGCAGTCGCTGGTCCCGACAGCGTGCCACAGCGCGTTGCCCGTACTGCCCCGGTACAGGAACACCGCGGGCCACTTCCACTTGTGGGTGGTCGTCATACGGAACGAGGTGGGCGCACTGACCGCCCCCACGCCCATCACGATGGGCTTGCCGCCGTTCACCTTGATGCGGGAGAACGACACCCCGCCCTCGGCCGCGCCCGCCGGTGCTGCCGCAACGGCAGCGAACACTGCCGCCGCCCCGCCAGCCACAAGGACTCTCCGAACCCTCTTCCCCACCTGAACCCCGATCTCTGTATTCATGCGCGCGCTGATCTGCACGGAAAGACGCCGGAAGTCGCTCCTCCGGTGTGCCTCTGTGACCATCAGGTGTGGCGTGAAGTTGCGCGGCGCGGAGTCACGATTATGCATCGGCAGCGGGAGGCGGTGACCCGGGCGGGGCTGGACCGGTCCGGGCCGTTGGCGGTCCACATGCCCAGGTCGACAGGACGTTGCCGTCGACTGTGGTCCAGCGTTCAGTGGGGGCGGGTCCGCCAGCCCCACCGGCAGGGCTTTCGACGTGCGGGACACGTTCAGGTGCCCTTCCTCCCTGTGGACCTGGCAAGCAGCCGCAAGGTCAAGTGCGCACTTGTGCTCCTGTTGCCGCTTCACCGGTCGCTCGGCCTCCGTGGCCGGCTCAAGGCCCAGCGTGTTCGCCAGCAGCCACTGCTGCACGAGCGGCAGCTGCTCGAACCGAAGGTGCTGCGCCTGTACCCAGCGTCCGAGGTCTTGCCCCGGACCACACGTCGCGAGTCTTCGTCGGCAGGCTACCGCCACCGGCCAGGTGCATCTGCAGCAACAGAAGGCACCGCTGCCGACCGGGGCTCCAGGCGGGCACTCCCCGGGGTCGACGTCATCGAGAAGCTTGCGCCGCTCGTCGGTGAGCACCCCGGGGGCCACTCCGAAAATACTCATTGTCTGATACCCGCGCGGATCGGAAACCTGTGCATCGGTTCCTGCAACGGCACCAGATGGTTCGGACGCCGGGTGGAGCTGCCTGCCTGCGCTGCCGCTCGGCGATGGCGACGGCGCTGGCGGTCATGATCTTGGCCGCCGAAGATGGGCTGGGGCTGTCGTCGCAGCCGTCCTGTGATCTGCTCGGGCGGGCCGGCGTAGCGTACAGGCTCGACTGGCGTACTCAGCGCACCCGGTCGTACATGAGGGCCAGGGTGCCGTGCTCCCCGGCGCTGTGGCTGACGAGCGTCCACTTCTCCGCGGGCAGGCCGTCGTCGAAGAGCCGGGGGCCGCCGCCGAGCGTGACCGGGAAGACGGTGAAAGCCAGTCTGTCGACCTGGTCGGCGGCGAGCAGTGCCTTGATGACGCTGGCGCTGGACAGGACGAGGATGTCCGCGCCCTCGGTCGCCCTGAGCTCCGCGGCCACCTCGGCGGTCGGCCGGTCGACGAGCGTCGTTTGCTCCCAGGGTGCTTCGCGCAGGGTGGAGGAGAGGACGACCTTGTCGCTTGCGACGAGCCACTTGGCGAAGCCTTCGTCGCGCGGGTCGGCGCCCTCGGTGCCGATCACGGTCGGCCAGAAGCCCAGGAAGCCCTCCGCGTTGACCCGTCCGAGGAGGGCCGTCGACGCGGACTTCCACAGGCCGGTCAGGTGGTCGCGGGCGACGTCGGTGACGGCGTACGGCATCACCCAGCTCATGTCCAGCGGGTCGTCGGGCTTGGCGTAGCGGCCGTCAAGGGACAGGGCGATGTTCACAACGACGCGGCGGCCGCCGGTTGGCTGAGTCATGATGTGCTCCCTGAGTCGGTGTGGTCGGCGGCGTCGTGATCGCCGTCGCGGTTGGCGTGTTCGGTGTCGCCGTCTGCCGCTGTGCTCGCGCAGACTGCGGCGAGTTTGTCGAGGCTCTGGCCGAAGCCGATCTCGATGCCGGCGATGAAGCCGGCCGCGTCGACGGTGCTGTCCGTGACCCGGTAGTGGACTTCCAGCTCCGTGCCTCTGTCGCTGGGGCGCAGGTCCACATCCACGCGGGCGGTGAACGCGGTACTGCCGTCGGGCAGTTGTGGTGAGATCCGGTACGCAAGGTGCTCGCCGGGACGGACAGCGTCGACGACGCCTTCCGCGCGCCCGACGACCGGCTCGCAGCCGTCGATGTCCTCGGCGTCGCGGTACTCCTGCACAATGCGCCCGCCGGGGCGGGCCTCGAAGACCAGCTCGGACACGCGCAGGTCGTCCGGCGTCCACCAGCGGGCCAGCAGGCCGGGGTCGGTCAGATGGCGCCACAGCGGCCCGGGAGGGACGGTGAGCGTTCGCCGGAACCTGAACGAACGGCCGTCGGCCCACCCGGGGCTTTGCGCGGCGAGCCGCTCCGCGTGCGCCGCGAGGCCGTACCGGTCGAAGGTCGCGCGCGGTCCGTCCGCGCGGTCCGCGTGGTCGGCCAGCACGGACAGCGCCGCCGCCAGGTCCCGCAGAGGGGCGGGACGCAGCGCGTAGATGCGGCGCTGGCCGACCCGCTGGGAGGTGACCGCACCGGCTCGCTCGAGGGTCTGCAGGTGCTTGGTCGTCTGCGGCTGACGTGCCCTGGCCAGCTCTGCCAGGACGCCGACCGGGCGGGGCCGCTCGGCCAGGAGGTTCACGAGCCGCCAGCGGGCCGGGTCGGCCAGTGCGGAGAGGAGTGCGTCCATGACGGCAAGCATTCCCTTTGACGAATATTCGTGTCAAGGAATATGGGGGAGTGAAGCCGTCCAGTGTGATGAAACGAGACGGTGACCGGTCACCGACGGCACCACCCACGATGACTCGGCCGCTGCCAACTCGACACGCTGCACCCACCTCTGCCGGGGTGCAGCGCCAGTACTCCGGCACTGCGGGTGCTGCTGGTCCGGGAGTTGTATCTTCGCAAGTCCTGGACCGAGGACCAGGAACGCTGCCGCGCGGCCAGAATCCCTGATGACCGGGTGTTCGCCACGAAGGGGCAACTGGCACGACGCAAGGTACTGAGGGCCCTGGCCTCAGCCCTGCCCATCACCTGGGGCACTGCGGATTTCGCTTACGGGCAGGAAGATCACTTCCGCCGCATGCTGAAACAGTCCGGCGTCGGCTACGTGCTGGCCGTGCCAAAGTCCCAGTTCACCGTGGGCTGTCCCCACATCGACCACCTCGTCGCGCAGGCCCCGGCCGAAGCATGGCAGCAGCTCTCCTGCGGCGACGGGGCGAAGGAACCGCGCATCTACCACTGGGCCGCCGTCCGTCTGCCCGCCGTGGAAGAGTTCGACTACCAGGGCGACGTACCGTTCCAAATGCGGTGGGCGCTGGCCCGCCGCAGCCGGTCCCGCCCGGACGAGACCGCCTACTACCTCGCCTACAGCGCCCCCTGCAGGTCACCGTCCAGGACTTGATGCGGATCACCGGGGCGCGGCGGGCCATCGAGGAGTGTTCCCAGGCAGCGAAGAACGAATGCGGGCTGGACCAGTACGGACTCCGCCGTTACGTGAGCTGGTACCGGCGCATCACCCCGGCCATGCTCGCCCACGCCGGTGAACTGGTCGAACTGGCGCCGGCGACGCCAGGCAGTCGCTCGTCGCTGTCATTACGGGCGACGGGGTCACCCGTTGGAGGGGCTGCCTCCGGGAGACCGTCCCTGACCATGGTCCGGGCCGCTACACTCCAGCCGCCCGGCCAACCCCACAGGTCAGACAGCGAAATCCTGCTGGAGTGCCGACGAAAAACTCAGTGATCACTCGTCCGGTCACAGGCCCAGAACCTTCGCCACCAGTTCGCTGCGGCTGCGGACACCGGTCTTCGCGAACACACTCTTCAGATGGTCCTGCACGGTCGCCGCGGTGATGTGCAGTTCCGCGGCGATGGTCCGCGACGGCAGACCGGCGACGACTCGCGCCAGCACGTCCCGCTCGCGCGGTGTGAGCCCGTACGCGAGCAGCAGTATCTCGGCCACGTCGGCGGCCGGCGCCGGATGTACCGTCACGGCGATGGCCGCCGGGTGCGGGCCACCACTCAGCGGCGAGGCCTGGACGGTGAGCCACCGGCCCGAGCGGCCGCGGATGCGTCCGTACGCCGGCAGCTCAGCGCCTCTTCCCCGGGCGGCCACCTCCAGGATCGCGGACGGCAGTTCCGCCTGCGACGGGCCCAGCTCGTCCCGCCAGAGTTTCGCGGCCAGGTTCTGCGAAAACAGCCGCAAGTCCTGGTCGAGCAGGAGCACTCCGGCCTCGGACGGGCCCGCAGCGGTGTCGTCGGGTGCCCGGTGGGCGGCGCGGCGCAGGGCCGCACCGACCGGGGCGGACAGCCGCCGCAGGACGCCGACGTCGGCCGGGGTGAAGTCGGGCAGCCGGCCGCCGCGGAAGAGGGCGACGACGCCCCAGCAGCGGCCGTCCACCACGAAGCCCGCCCGCAGCTCGTGCCGTGCGTCGATCATCGGCAGCACGGTCCGGTAGCGGTGGCTGGATTCCGGATCACCGCCGGTGGCCGCACCGAGCGTGCCCGCGGACACCTCGGAGCGGGCCAGCGCCGCGAACTTCAGGACGTCGTCCACCAGGTACTCGTTGTGCGCGGCGGCCGCGGCCGCCTCCGGTACGAGCCCGGCGCTGACTTGGTCGGCGGTCAGCAGCGTCATCGGGTCGATCGTGCTGAAGCAGTAGGAGTCGGCCGGGATGAGGCGTGTCAGCCGGTCGGCGATCCGGCGGCGCAGTATTCGGGAGTCGAGGTCGAGACGGCAGATCGCCTCGATGTCGCGCACGGTCTCGCGCCGGACCATCGGGGAACTCACCCTTGCCACGGTATCCCAGAAATGTGGGAGGGCCGCCCGACCTCCAGGTACCTATCGTGGGTCCGAGAAACCCCAGGTCACCGGAGGTACACGACATGTCCCCGTCCATGCTCAACGTCGGACTGGATCCAGCGCTGGTGGACGACGCGCCCTCGTCACGGGCGGCGTTCCCTGAGATCGACGCCGAGGCGGTCCGGGCCGGAATGGCCGCGGGCCGGGCTCGGCTCGAGGAGCTCGGCCTCAGTGTCGATGTCTGCCTGCTCGACTACGGCCGCACGGCCGAGGCGGTCTTTCGCGCCGCGTTGACCGCCAAGGACTACGACATCGTGCTGATCGGCGCCGGTGTCCGGCTGGACCCGGAGCTGACCCCGCTGTTGGAGGTGCTGGTGAACACCACCCACGAGCTGGCACCCGGCGCGAAGCTCTGCTTCAACGTCAGCCCGACGACGGCTGTCGAAGCCGTCCAGCGGTGGTGGCCCGAACACAAGCCGCTGGCCTAGGCGCTCCACAGCACTCAAGAGACGACTCAACGAACGGGAGGCGGTCTTCCGCCATGTCTGCAAGAGCACTCGAGGACAAGGTCGCACTGGTCACCGGCGGCAGCCGGGGCATCGGCCGGGCGATCGCGGAGCGGCTCGCCCAGGACGGCGCCGCCGTCGGCGTCACCTACGCACGCGACGAGACGGCGGCGAGCGAGACCGTCGAGAACATCCGCAAGAACGGCGGACGGGCCTTCGCACTCCAGGCGGGGCTGGGCGAACGCGGCGACGCGGCCCGCCTCTGGGCCGCCTTCGACGCCGCGGGCACGGAGCACGCGCCCGACGGGAAACTCGACATCATCGTCAACAACGCCGGCATCGGGGACTTCGCATCCCTGGAGTCGTTGACCGAGGACGCCTTCGACAAGGTCTTCGCCGTGAACGTGCGTGCACCGTTCTTCGTCACGCAGCAGGGACTGCCGCGCCTGCGCGACGGGGGCCGGATCATCAACATCTCCAGCTCCGTGGCCCGCCTGGCCACGCCGGGAATGATCGCCTACGGCGCCACCAAGGGGGCCCTGGACAACTTCAGTCTCGCCCTTGCCAAGGAACTGGGCCCCCGAGGCATCACGGTCAACTCGGTGGCCCCCGGAACCGTCCTCACCGATGCCAGCGCGGCCACCCTGCTGGGCGATCCGCAGGCCGAGGCGCAAGCGGTGTCTCTTGCCGCCCTCGGCCGGATCGGGCGGCCGGAAGACATGGCCGACATCGTGGCCTTCCTCGCCTCCGACGACGCACGCTGGATAACCGGCCAGGTCATCGACGCAACGGGAGGCATGGCCCTCTGACGTGCCAAGGACAGGAACACCGTCGAGCGGCTGATCAACAAGATGAAGGCATGGCGTGGCATCGCCACCCGGAACGACAAGCCTCCCGACAGCTACCTCGCCGGCCGCCACCTAGCCGCAGGCGACGTCACCCAGCTGCTGCCCCTGCTCGACAAGATCCCGCCCGTCGTGGGCCGCGCTGGCAGGCCGCGCCGGCGCCCGGAGGCTCTGCTGGCCGACCGCGGTTACGACCACGACATCTACCGCCGCCTGCTCTGGCAGCGCGGTATCCGGCCCGTGATCGCACGGCGGGGCGAGCCGCACGGCACCGGCCTGGGCATCTTCCGCTACGTCGTCGAGCGCACCATCGCCTGGCTCCACGGCTTCCGCACGCGACGACGTCCACGAAGCACTCCTCGGTCTCGCCGTATGCGTCATCACCCACCGACACCTCCAACGGCTTTGTTAGGGGTTGCTAGCTGCGCCTGCGACGGTGTCTCCTGCGTCACTGCGCAGCGGCCTGCGCCGCTGGCGATGTCAGTGGTCAGCCCTAGGCTGCTGGGACGGCCCGTTTCTGGACACGACTTCATCAGCACCTCGGCGCCCCGCCTGGCCCCGTCACCTTCGACATGGTCAAAGAGGCAGCGGACAGCAATCTCGCCGAGTCCGATGACTTGGACTGGAAGCAGTCCCTGCCCCGGCTGCCCGAGGGCGGCCAGTGGAACGAACTGGCCGAGGACGTCGCCGCCATGGCCAACACCCGCCGCGGACTGCTCATCTACGGCGTCACGGACCACGACACCACCCCCGTCGGGATCGACCTGGACGAGGTCAACACCCAGCAGTACGGCCAGTGGATCCGCAACCACGTCCAGCCCCACCTGCCCGACGTCACCTACACCCCGCTCACCTCACCCGGCGGCACCCTCAGCCTCATGGCCCCGCACGACGTCTACGGCACCGCAACCAAGGACAAGGATCAGCAGGCCGCCGTCGTGCCGTACCGGGACGCCGACCACACCGCCTGGATGAGTGAGCACCAAATCGACGCGCCTACCGACCGTTTCACCCGCATCCAGAACAGCCAGGAAGAGACCGACCGGCTCCTCGAGCACGTCCGGGAGAACGTGTTCCCCGAATAAGCCTACGGGCATTGCCAGACCTCGCTGCGTAGCTGCTGCGCGCCGCCGATCAGGAGGACGGGGCGGGTGCGGCGGTTGAGTTCGGCGTCGAAGTCCTGCTCTGCCTCGGACAGGATGCGAGGGTGCGGGCCGTGCCCGCGGCCGGGGAAGAGGGCCGTCCACAGAGCGTCGAGGACGGTGGTGCGGTGCGCGGGGGCCCGGGCGGTGGCCCGTACGAGGTCCATGCCGCCGCGTTTGTCCAGCACCGTCCGCACCGCCTGCTCGGCAAGGACTGCTCCGTCGGCGGTGACCGCCATCATCTGGCCGAGCTCGCTGGTGTCGTGCAGACGTTCTGCGAGCTCGGCGGCCGCCCGCTCGGGCAGTTCGGCAAAGGCAGCCACGGCATCCCCTGGTGTGGGACACGGTCCCTCCAGTGCAGCACCGAACGGGCCGACGGCGCGCCCAGAACAGACAACGAGAGCCGTATCGGGGGCCATCGCCTCGACCATCCAGTCAGGACCCCGTGCGCGTAGGACATCGTGTGGCCATCACCGCCCGGCTTTTTGCGGACCAGGCCGGGCGGACGCCGTCGTGGCAGCGCCAGGGCGCCGTCGGCGTCGAGGGGGAGCTCGAAGTGTTCCCCGCAGGGCGCGGTGGTGCGGGCAGATAGGGCACTCGGCCGTGGACGGACAGGTTCAGGGCCGTCTCGTGCGTCTGCGCCGTGTTCGTCCCGGGGCGGTGTCGGGTACTGCGGCGTGGTGGCCCCGGCCCGATGTCGCGGCCGTCTGCGGCACGGCCGCCTGGGCCGCGCACCACCGGCCGTGACGGCCTGCCGTTGTGTGGGGGCGGCCGGTGCGGTCGGTGGTGTGCGCCCCTTGATCAGCCCGCTCCTCCCCACGCGGCGTGGCCACAGCATCCGCCCGCCGGCCGCCCTTGTCAGCCGCTCCATCTCGCCACTGACCAGCAGATCAGCCCGTTCGATGTCGGCCGGTCACCAGAACACCGATGGCCGACGCGCTGCAGGAAGCGCTTGCGGCCGACACCGCTGGTCCCGGCTCACCCCTGCCCCCTGGGTGCCGTGCTGCGCCGCATCGAAATGTACCCGGTGCAGCCACGGGGGGTGCCAGAGCGAACTGCTCCAAGGTTGTCCCCATACGGGTGAGGGGCCGTGTCGCCGCCCTGGGCTGCACGGGCGGGCCAGCACACTGGCGCGACGGGTTATGACGTGGGAAGGAACCGTGATGGCGGGCGAGCTGTATGCGACTCTGAAAACCACCAAGGGCGACATCGAGCTTCGGCTGCTGCCGGATCACGCGCCCAAGACCGTGAAGAACTTCGTGGAGCTCGCGCAGGGTGAGCGGGAGTGGCTGAATCCGGAGACGGGGGAGAGGACCCGGGACAGGTTGTACGACGGGACGGTCTTCCACCGGGTGATCGAGGGGTTCATGATCCAGGGCGGTGACCCGCTTGGCAACGGCAGGGGCGGGCCCGGCTACCGGTTCGCCGACGAGTTCCACCCCGACCTGAACTTCAGCAAGCCGTATCTACTGGCCATGGCCAACTCCGGCCCCGGCACCAACGGCTCGCAGTTCTTCATCACCGTCAGTCCCACCCCGCACCTGACCAACAGACACACCATCTTCGGCGAGGTCAGCGATGACGCCAGCCGCAGGGTCGTCGACGCCATCGCCACCACCGACACCAACGGGCAGGACCGCCCGTTGCAGGACGTGGTCATCGAGTCGGTGACCGTCACTTCCCGCTGACCGGCGCCCCGCCTCGGTGCCGGGGCGACCACCACCGCCCCGCACCACCTGCCCACGGCCCGGCCCGGCCCGTCAGGCCTGGTCCGGGTGCGGGCCGGTTGTCAGGGACTGCTTCAGCCGCTCGGCCGTCTCCACCGCCGAGGCCAGCGACACCATCGTGCTCCGCGCCGCCTCCCATGCTTCGGGCTCCTGGCCCCAGTGTCCCTGCGCGGCCTCCAGGGCCGTGAGGAGCTGACGCAACGCGGGCGCAAGACACACCACAAGACGCTGCCCCTCCTCACCGGCCCCGCCAGCGCCTGCCGCACCGATCTCCTCCAGCGCTGAGCGGACCGTGGCGGGCGATGCGGCGTCTGTGCTCATGGCGGCGGTCTTCCCCCGCCTCCCGGCCCACACGCCCGAGGCGCGGCGTGGTCACTCGATCAGCCGAGCCGCCCAGTGCAGCGCCTGCACGCCTGCTGTGGTCCCTCATGTGGTGCTGTCGGTGCGCGGGCCTTACGGGTCTGCCCTGTCCTCGGGCAGAGACGGGTCGAGTTCGCAGCGCCGCTGCGTCAGCGGGGCGAGGGCGGCTTCCAGGAGCGGTGCGGTGGCGATGTCGAGCTCGCCGTTCACACGCAGCAGGAGGGTGTCACCGCTATCGACGACCTGCAACTGGAGGCCGGACGGGAAGGGCGTGCCCACATGCTCGTCGGTCTGCCTGTGAGTGAGGGGGCAAGGGCGGGGAGCCGCTGACGTCAATGTCTGGCTGACAGCCAGGTCACGCCAAGCCCCGACTGTGCACCGCCCCTCCCGGCGGCGTACAGACTTCCTGCGCAAGCATGCGCGGGGCACCTGCCGCCTGTGCAAACGACTCTGCGCCCGCGGCGCCTTGCCCGCCCAGGGGCGGCGCACGCTGTGAGAGCGGTCCAGGTGCCGGCGAGCGGGAAAGCCGCGTGGGGCCACCGCACGGCGGCCCCACGCAAACGCCAGGTCAGGCGAAGTTGTCATCCAGGTCGTAGGGGGAGACCCACCAGCCGTTGCGGCAGATCCGGCCTTCGGGGTCGTGGTCGCCCTCGGCGTACTCGCCGCTGCCCTTGGTCTCGCCGCCGGGACCCTTGAAGTAGGAGGTGTAGTAGTAGCGGCAGCCACTGGCCGCCTGTGCCACGGGGGTGCTGGATGCGGCCTGCGCCGTGGGCAGCGTGGTCAGTGCTGCCGCGATCGCGCAGGCGGCGACGGCGACCAGACGCGTCAACGTCTTCATGAGGGCAAATCTCCTTGTTCGGAGGGACGCGGGACGCATCCCTGGCGCGCCCTCGCGCCGCCCAAGCTGTCACCGGCCGCCGCACCGCCCCCGCCCCCACTCTCAAGGCTCACCCGGCCGGATGGGGCGAATCGATTCACCGCTGCGCCATTGAGTGCAACGACCAGCCCGAGCGAACGACGCTCACAAAAAGTGCCCGGCCGCCGCGGGTGTCGTGCTGCACCCGGACCGCGGCAGGCGGTGGGGCTGTCGGCCACACATCCTGTCCGCGGCACCCGGTGCGGCGGTAGCGTGGGTGGCAGTCCGTGGACTATGCATCGCCGTCAGCGCGGCGAACGCTTCTCTCGGCGATCTCTCGGGCCCGTGGGCGGGTCCTTGAGCGGTTTCGTCACCCCTCGTTGGGTGTCGGCGGTGCACGGCCTTTTTGCAGGGATTGCTGTGTTGGATGAGTACTTCGTCGACGACCGCCTGATGATCACCCCGTTGCGGCACGAGAAGGGGGTGAAACTGGCCGGGGAAGTCGCCTGCACCCACCAGGTCCCCCTGGCCTCGGCGATCGCGCAGTGCGCGCAGCGCGCCGATGAGATCACCGTCGGCCTCACGCGCGTCGGCCACCTCTCCGACAGCGGACTGGTGACCCTGGTGGGCTTCGCCCGCACCCTGCGCCCGCCGCAGTACCTGTGCCTGGCCGCCGACCCCGAACTGCACCTGAACAAGCGGCTGACGGAGCGCGGCTGGGACCAGCTCGACACCCTACGCGCCGGCTGCCGGGCCACGACGGGCGCGACGTGAACGGGGTGGGCCCCTGGCCGTGGCCGGGACGGTGAGCGTGCAGACACAGGGCCCGGGTAGGGGACGGTGGTAGAAGACTGACGCTGATGCCCCCCTGGACCCCGGAGGCGAGAGGTGACCTTCGATGAAGCGCAACAGCCCGCCGACCCGAATCCGCACGACGCCGATGCGCGGGTGGCGGAGCTGGAGAAGGAAGTCGTGCAGCTGAAGGAAGCGGTGGTCTCCCATGCGGACGTCGACCAGGCGGTCGGTGTCCTCATCGGGGTCGCCCGCCTGTCACCCGCCTACGCCTTCGATGTGCTGCGGGAGGTGTCGCAGCGTACGAACATCAAGCTGCGCCAGGTGGCGCTCCTGACCGTCCGCTGGGCCCAGAGCGGCGTCCTGCCCGCCAGGGTGCGCACCGAGTTGCACCGGCAACTGTGTGCCCGCAGCGATGCCTGGGCGCCGGGGAACGGCCACCAGCACGGCATCGCGCCGGCGCCGCGGTCCGGCTGCTGAGCAAGCCGACTGGCGGCGTCCGAATCGACGCGGGCGTTGAGCGGTTGGCCGGACAGGCGTGCGGGGGGGCGATGGCAGCCTGGTGGTATCCCCTGGGTGCAGCGCGTCGCTGCTGACGAGCCGCAGCTCGCGCCCGTCCTGGGTGACTTCGTCGCCCTCGGTCCACTGCGGCAGCGTGTCGGTCGCCTCCATCGTGATGGCGAGCTGGTCCCCGGCCTGCGCGGGATACCACGGCGCCCTGGTGAGCCGGTTGGGCCCGCCCGTCACGGCGGCGGTCTCCCCAGTGAAGTCGCGGCGGCGCTTGGCGTCCTCGGTCCGGCTCAGCGGCGATTGGGGCATGACATGCCCTTCTAGTGGCCCGCCCGACCCAGGCGGTTCGGCGTGACGAGAAACAGTTCACCCGCCACATCGCCAGCCAGAGCCGGATCACGGCGCTGGACCATCCGCGGGACCGGAGCCGGTTTCCGCGCCTGAATTTTCTTGATCCTTAGTTCCTGGCGGGCACAGCGCCGACGGATCTGCTGGAGGCGCTGGCGGGATGCGTGGCCCAGGTGGTGGACGTGGACCGGTGCTATGCACAACAGGCGCTCCCGGCCGGTGCGGGGCTGCGGCTTGAGGCCCACCGCGGCATGGACGCACCGTGTTTGGAGTATTTCGCTGGTGGACGGCCACACCGCGTGCAGCCAGGCGGTCGAGAGCGGCCGGGCGGTGTGGGTGGATGACGTGCGCACCAGCCCCCTGTTCACGTACGACAGCCGGCAGGCCATGCTGGATGCCGGCAGCCGCGCCGTGCTGTCGCTGCCCCTGCGGCAGCCGGGCGGACCGACCCTGGGCGTCCTGTCCCTGCACCACCACTCTCCTGACCGGCTGGCCCGTCGTGCTGACACCGTGGTGCTGTCTGCGCTCACGCGCGCTGCGGGCCGTGCCCTGCAGCGGCATGCGCACTGACCTGGCCGGTGCCGGACCGGGGTCATGGCGCCGGGCGGTTGCCGAAGACAGCCGCAGATGGCGGCCAGCCACAGCCGCGGGGCGGTTGTGGCGGGGGCTGTGCTCGTCCGTCATCGTGCCGGAACCGGTGGTGTCGTTGCATGGTCCCGCTGCCCCCCCGGGAGTAGCCTGGGCTTACGGCGTGAACCTGCCCTGCACCGAAGCGGATTGAGGCGGCTGGACCGTTCCGCCGGACAACCGCCCTGCCCCCGCGCTGCACGCGACGACAGCACAAATCCTGTGGGGCAGGGGATGGGGCATGGCGGTCACCACACGCGAACTGGACACTTCCAAGGCGGTCCTTGACCTGGTCAGCCGCCCGCCCGATCTGGACGTACTGGAACTGCTGCACGATCTGACCGCGTACGCGGCCGCGTTCCTGCCCGTGAGGGCCGGGATCACCGTCCTCGACGACGGCGGGGACGTCACCTACCTGACCGCCTCGGACGAGGTGTCCCGCCGCTTCCAGCAGGACCAGCTCGATCTCGACGAGGGCCCCTGCCTGGACAGCGCCCGCAGCCACGATGCGCTCCCGGTCATCTTGTTCGACAGCAGCCAGGCCGCGAGGCGTTGGCCGCGGTTCACCCCCCTCGCCCAGGGCGCCGGGGTCATCGCGATGGCCGCGATTCCTCTGCACACCCCCGAGTTGATGCTCGGTGCCCTCAACCTCATCGTCACCGGCCCGCCCCTGCCCACCCAGCGCGACCTGCACCTGGCGCAAGTGCTGACCGATGCCGCCGCCCAGGCCCTCACCCATCGCCGGGACATGGTGGGGCGGGAGGAGACCATCCGGCAGCTGCAGACGGCGCTGGACAGCCGGATCGTCATCGAGCAGGCCAAGGGCGTCCTCGCCGCCCACCTCAAGCTCACCATGGACGAGGCGTTCACGTTGCTGCGCGGTCACGCCCGCGCCACCCAGCAGCACCTGACCGTGCTGGCCACCCGCATCGCCAACCGCGACCTCCCGGACGCCCTCCTCGACCAGGCCCGCTGATGCGCCGGGCCGCCCGTGCGCCGGCCCGCCGGCCCCCACCGCACCGGGCGGGGGCCGGCCATGGACGCACCTGACCTTCCCACGCTGCTGACCGGGATGCGCCGGGCCGCCGCCACCGGCAGCGGCCTGTCCGCGTTCTCTCCGGCCGCCCTCGCCCGCCACACAGCGGCGGACTGCCTGACCCTCACCCTGCTCTCCGCCCGCGGCGCCGCCGAGGTGCTGTGGGCCGACCCGGACGACGTGATCGGTGTGCCGCTGGAAGATCTGCAGTACACCCTCGGTGAGGGCCCCACCCGGGACGCCGCCCGCACCCACCACACGGTCACCACCGACGACCTGCACACCGCCACCACTCAATGGCCCGCCCTGGCCGAAGCCGCCCACGCCGCCTCCACCGCCCGCGCGATCGCCGCCCTCCCCGTAGGTTTGGGCGTCATCGTCCCGGCCGTCCTGACCGCCTGCCGCACCACCCCGACCCCCTTCACCCCCGACCAGCTCACCACCCTCGCCACTCTCGCCGCAGCCCTCATCCACCCCCTTCTGCTCACCACCCTCCACCTCACCGACACCGGCCTCGGCGCCCCCGACCTGCTGCGCGCCGAGGTCCACCAGGCCGCAGGGATGATCTCAGTCCACCTCGACCTGCCCATCGAAGCGGCGCTGCTGCGGCTGCGCTCGCACGCCTGGACGCACAGCCGGCCGCTGCGGGAGGTCGCCCACGAGGTGGTCACCGACCGCCTCCACCTGGATCCCGGCTGACCTGCCACACCACACGAGACTTGCCACACCACACGAGACCTGCCCCACCACACGACCATGACGCGCCGTCCGCCGCCGACGACCGCCCACCTCCCGCCTCCGCACCCTCTGCCGAGGACCCGGCCACCGCGCGGGCCAGGAAAGAACCTGGAAGCCACGGCCTCCTGGGACCGACCGCTTCCGGCTCCGATGCGCACCTTTGCCGCCGCAGGGACACCCAACGCCGTTGGCCGCAGGGTCGCTGAGGGCCATGGCCGCCGGCCCGGCCGGCAGAACGGCAGTGGCCAGCAGCCCGCCCACGAGGCGGGGAGCGATGACACCGGAGCATGCCGAGGAGACAGCCCGCGTACCCAGCAGGCCGCGCGGATGCGTCAGTAGGCAGGGGATGCCGCCCTGGCGCGCACAGCCTGCGCGCGCCAGGGCGGCTCCAGGCACCACACCCCGCGCCCGCGGCCGTCCGCACCCGTGGTGACGACGCCCCCTGGTGCGGGCGCCTCTACGGTGCCTCGCCGGTCAGCCGCAGCTCGCGGTGGACAACCCGGCGGGCGATGTCGGCCGGTGGTGGCGCTCCCGCCACCGCACGACGAACCCCGCCCCGCGCGCTGAGCCGAGCGGAGGCTGCCGCGCGCGGCCCAGCGGATGACGGACGGCCCGGCGCGGGCTGCGGTCAGTGGTCGCGGTCGCGGGAGGGGAGGGTGCCGTAGCGCTGGCGGTAGTAGGCGGCGAAGCGGCTGGAGTGGAAGAAGCCCCAGTGGGCGGCGAGGTCGGCGAGGGTGGTGCCGGGGGGTTGTTCGGTGTGCAGGTCGCTGTGGACGCGGTCCAGGCGCAGGTTGCGCAGGTAGGTGAGGGGGGTGACGCCGTGGTGGTCGCGGAAGGCGCGTTGCAGGGAGCGGACGCTGACACCGGCGATGCGGGCGAGTTCGGTGGTGGGGAAGGGGTGGGCGGGGTTGGCGGTCATGGCGTCGGTGACGCGTTTGATCTGACGCGGGGCGGCCGGGGCGGGGGTGGCCAGGGCGTCGGCGTACTGGTGTGGGGTGGTGTGCAGCATGGTGGTCAGCAGGGCGGCGCCGAGCCGCTCGGCGACCTGGGGGCGGGTCAGGGCTCCGGTGGGGTGTGCGGCCTCCGCGCCAAGCGCCTGGAAGAGATCGTGCAGCAGCGGCGCTTGCCGGCGGCAGTCGAAGGACAGCGGGAGCAGCAGAGGGGAGGTGACCGAGTGCTCCAGTTCCGCTTCCAGCTCCTGCCGGACGGCGTGCGGGTCGAAGTAGACGCAGAACATCGAGCAGTCCGCGCTGAAATGGCAGTCCAGGGGCGCGTGCAGGCGGGTGGCGAGGACGGTGCCGTCGGCCTTTGAGGCGTGGTTGCTGCTCTTGTGCTGGCGAAACGACGCCGTCCCGGAAGCGGGCATGTTGAGGCTGTACCAGTCCTCCGGCGGACCGGTGTGCCAGTGACTCTCGGTGCCGAAGCCCAGCCCGGCGAGAGTGACCGGGCCGAGGTGGGTCACGGCGAGGTTGAAGTCGAAACACTCCCGGTGCGCCGACGGCTCGTAGACCACGGCCAGCTGGAACGTCGAGGTGATCACCTGCCGCGCCTGGGACACGTCCTGCGAACGGGCCGTGAAGATGCCTGCGTCCGGCGGCGGATGGGGAAGCGGGTCTGTGGGCATGGCCCCTCCAGCGGCTGGGGTGCCGCTTTCCGGTCCAGCATGACGCAATGCGGCTTGGCGGGGGAGGGGTTCGCGAAGTGTGCTGTCGGTATGCGACAAGTGAGCGGCAGCACCGCAGTCGGCCCGGCCCGGCGCTGCGCAAACGGGGGACACATGCTGCCGGCGCCGCACACTCTGGCCCGGTGCCGCCGGCCCGCCGGCACACCCGCACCGCACGGGGACCACCGGCATGTCATGAACAGCTGCCAGCCTCCGCGTGCTGTCCGGCAGGCACCGGGCCCGGACCCGGGCACACCGGCGGCATGCCCGGCACCAGAACCGAGGCGGCCGCCTATGAGCGTGCAGACACTCTTGAGCGAACTCAACCTCTGCCGGGGCGCGCGCGAGCTCGGCGCGTGGTCGCGCCGCTGTGCCACCGCGCTGCAGCTGCACGGGCTGGCGATGTCGGTCAGCCAGGGCACAGAACTCATCTGGTACAGCAACGAGACCAGCGCGCGCCTGGAAGACCTGCAGACCACCCTCGGCCAGGGCCCCTCGGTCAGCGCACCGGGCCAACTGCTGCCGCTGCAGGTGCCCGACCTGCCGGCCTGCGAACACGAGGAATGGCAGCAGTTCCTCGCCGCCGCCGCCCCTCTGGGGGTGGAGGCGGTCTTCGTGTGGCCGGTTCGCTCCGGCCACGCCCGGCTGGGCAACCTGACCGGCTACCGCCGCACACCGGGAGCGCTGACCTGGCGTCAGGCCCACGACGGGCTGCGGATCGCCGACGCACTCGCCCACCGCCTGCTGGCCTGGCGACCCGTCGGCGACAGACCGTCCAACGGGCCCGAGACCGCCGGAGTCTTCGACCTGCACCGCATCGCCGTGCACCAGGCCACCGGTGCCCTCAGCGCCCGCCTGGACATCCCCGTCGACGAAGCACTGCTGCGCCTGCGAGCCCGCGCGTTCGCCTCAGGGCAAAGCCTCACCGACACCGCCCACACCATCCTGGACGAACTGCCCGGATGTACGGAGTCACCCACATGAACCGGGAAGAGAAGATCATCCGCACCTTCGTGGAACTCGCCGACACGCTGATCGGCGACTTCGACGTCATCGACCTCCTGCAGCAACTCACCGCGCACTGCTGCGACATCCTGGACGTCACCGACGTCGCGGTCCTGCTCGCCTACCCCGGCAGCGACCTGTACAGCCCGGTGCCGTGTGACCCCAGCCCCGCCCTGGTGAGCGTCCTGGACCGGGCCCTCACGTGCGGGCCGGCGAAGGACGCCCATACAACCGCGGCCGCCGTCCACCCCGGCCGCCTGGCCACCGCCCCCGCCTCCTGGCAGCCATTCGCCACAGCCGCCCGCGACGCAGGCTACTGCTACGCGTCCGCCGTTCCCCTGCGCCTGCGCGACGAGAGCCTGGGCAGCCTGCTGCTCCTGCGCACCACCACTGACCCGCTGCCCTCCGCCGACCTGGACCTCGCCCAGGCCTTCGCCGACGCGACCACGATCAGCCTGCTACACGCACGCACCGTCGAACACGCGGTCGCGGTCAATGAACAGCTCCACACCGCCCTGCACAGCCGCATCACCATCGAGCAGGCCAAAGGCGCCTTCGCCGTCCACCAGGAGACCTCCGGGGGTGACGCTTTTGCCACCATGCGCGCGCACGCCCGCCGCTACCGCCTCAAGATCACCGAGGTCGCCCGGCACGTCCTCACGCACGGCGATCTCCCTGCACCTCCGCCCGCCCCCCGCCAGCCTCGGCCGGCAAGCACGGAGGGCTGAGAGCCACGAACCCGCCGAAGCGGGCGTCACGCTGCGGAGCAGCCGAGCGAAAATGGGGGCTGTCCCTGCTGGTGGAGTGCAGCCGATGCCTCCGGCAACGGCCCCGACGGTGTCCGGCCCCTGCGCTCAGCACGGTCCTCATCGAGCAGACGGTCGAAACGCTTCCGCAGGATCGGGGCAAGGAGTGGAGCAGCCGACGGGAGGCAGCCGCAGCTGCCGGATACCAAGACAGGAACGAGGACATGGAGGCCAGCAGCGCGGACGCGGCAGAACGCACAGTGGATGCGGCAGTACGCGCGGTCGGCCGCAGGGTTCGACTGCCCGCCGAACGAAGCCGTCCTCGCCGCGCAGCCCGGAAACGAAACGAGCTCGCGGCGCTGAGTCCGCCCGCGGTGAGCCGGCGGCGACGTCCCTTTCGTGTTTTTGGCGGTGGTGCGGCTGCTGACGCTTCGTTCGGCGGGTATTGCGCACGGCTGCGGGCGGAGAGACTGGCGTGGGGTCCCGGCCGGCGGGCTGATGGCCCGTCAGCCCGGACCCCGCTGATGCTGTACGGCTGGGGTCGGGATCCCGCCCGAGGAGGCGGGCCGGCCACCGGCGGCAGGGCGCGTGCAGGGGAGGGTGTGCCGGTGGTTCAGCGGATGCCGGTGGCACGGGCCGTGTTCGAGACGACGGATCTGGAGGCCGGGTATGAGTTCTTGCGACGGACCTACGCCGATGTGCGCGTCCGCGACGGCCGTCCCGAGGGCGCGGGTAGCGGATGACGGTAGGCGGCTCTCCTGCGGCGCCTTCAGCATGGACGACGTACAGATGCCCATCGGCCTGCGTATCGGCACCGAGCCGTTCCGGCGTGAGACGTTCCTGTATCTGCGCGCGGGCCGACTGCGGGCGGCGGCGGACGGCACCGCATACGGGTGACTGCCCGGCAGTTGGGGCGCGTGGGGAGCGGAAAGCTGAAGGACTAACCGGTCACAAAGCAGTGAGTCCTTCGATTTAAGGCACTTCAGTAGCGCGACGCGACAAAACCTTCTGATGGGGCGAGATGGAAGGGAGAGCCAGGTTTCCCGGGATTCCATCCGTTGGTTCGTGCGGTGCGGACGCCGTCGGCGACTGTGGAGGGAACCACCGCGCTGACTGACTCGATCAGCCAGTTGTTCGGATGCGGCTGGTTGGTCCTGACCACCAGCGTGCTGCCTGGCGCGTCGGCCAGCTCGACCGCTTAGGTGAGCGGTGACCAACACAGGGTCTGCCCGGAACAGGGTATCGACCTGCGACTGGCAGCCCGTGTGAGTTTTCTGCGAAGGAGTTCAGCTTCGTCACACCGGAATCACGTCCGGATGCGCTGCGGGAATGGTGGGCCGTGCTGCTTCTGGGGTGGCCAGGAGCGCGACGATGGTGATGGAAGCGGATGCTGTGGTCCTCGGTAACCGTCACCACCCGGATCGGGACGGTCACCAGGCCGAAGCTGATGGCACCTGGCCAACTCGTTCGGGGCATGGCAGACCTCCAGTACGCCCGAGCACCCTCAGCCTGAAATGCACCACCGGCACCGGGCCCCCGAACAGCAGCCCGCTACTGCCTCGCCGAAGGGTGCCGGCGCCATAACCTGCCGTGGTCGCTGGCCGATCACTTCGCCTGGGAGAGCGAGACCGCGTCGGGGCCGGCGGGGAATCGTAGCTGGCCGGTCGTGTCGTGCACGGCCCGCCACACTGTCTCGGCGACGTCGCTCTCCTTGGTGAACAGGTCCTGCGCCGTGAAGTCGCCCATGGCCTTCTTCGCCCATGACGCGTAGGGCGCCGGGAACAGTTCGTCCAGCGATGCCCCGTGCGCCGCCTTGGCCGCGTTGGCTGCGAAGTTCGTCGTCAGGCAGGCGCCCGGCTCGACCGTCTTCGCCTGGACGCCAAAGGGCGCGAGTTCGAGCGCGAGTGATGCGGTGAACCCTTCGACGGCCATTTTGCTCGCCTTGTAGACGGCTGTGAGCGGCATGTGGCCCAGCACCACGCTGGAGGTCACGTTGACCACCACCCCGGAGCCGCGCTCACGGAACTGGGGCAGCACCGCTTGTGTCACCGCCATCACACCGAACGTGTTGGTTTCGAAGACTTCCCGTACCCGGGCCATGGGGGTGCCCTCGAACACGCCGATCGACGGGACGCCTGCGTTGTTGACCAGGACGTCGATGGGCCCGGCCGCCTGGAACGCGGCGGTGATGCTCTCGGGCATGGTCACGTCGAGCTCGATGACGCGGAGCCGGTCCGACTCAGAAAGGACGCCCGGACGCGGCGTACGCATCGTGGCGATGACGTTCCACCCCTGCGAGTGGAAGTGGAGGGCGGTCTCCCGCCCGTACCCGGACGAGGTACCAGTGATCAGAACTGTCTTCATGTCGAGCCCCTTTGCGATGTGGTGGGATCCATACGGGCGGGCAGGCACTTTCCTGCTCCACGGGAGAACCGGTGATCCCATTGAACCGCTCTGACCTGCGGGGATAGTAGAACTATCCTCGCTGCTCCGTGCACGATCCTCCAGCAAGCCCATCCAGCTCAGGGCAGGAGACCTGCCGGCGCACGCACGGCCTGACGCAGGCGGGCGGCGTCCTGACTGGGGGGCGCGCCGAACTGGCGGCGATACTCCCGGCTGAACTGCGACGGGTTGTCGTAGCCGACGCGCCGGCCGACTCCGGTGACGTCTTTGGGGCGGGTGGCGAGCAGCAGCCGGGCCTCCTGGAGCCGGATCTGCTTCTGAAACTGGATGGGGCTCATCGCGGTCACCGCCTGGAAGTTGCGGTAGAAGGCGGAGACGCCCATGCCGGACTGCCGTGCCACGTCCTCGACCCGGAAGGGCTGCGCGTAGTGCTCGCGGATCCAGCGCACGGCCCGCGAGATGTGGCTGAGGCTGCTGTCGGCCAGGCCGAGCTGGCGCACCGTCGCACCCTGCTCGCCGGTGATCAGACGCCACAGGATCTCGCGCTTGACCAAGGGGGCCAGTACGTCCCGGTCGCGGGGCTCGTCGAGCAGCCGCAACAGCCGGACCACCGCGTCCAGCAGCGCGGCCGGAGCGTCGCTGACGGCGATCCCCGATGGCGCGCCCCCGCTGCTCCGGAGGGCGCCTCCGGGCCCGGCCTCAAGCAGCAGTTCGGCAACGGCGGACGGTTCCAGGACGAGACCGAATCCCAGCGCCGGTTGCTCGGGGTCGGCCTGGGTGAACTGCCCTGTGACAGGCAGATCGACGGATGCGACCAGGTACTGCCCGGGCCCGTACTCGAACACCCGCTCACCCAGGGCAAGGCGTTTGGCGCCCTGCGCGATGACCGCCAGGAGCGTGCCGGACATCGAAGGCGTCGGCGGATCAGGGCGGTCGACCTTCGAGATGAGGACGCCGTCGACGGCGGTGGTCCAGTCGGGCCGCGCATGGCGGGCCAGCAGGGTGCGGAGTTCTTCGAGGTCCATGTGTCCATTGCAGCACCATTGCGCTCTGCGGTTCCCGAAGTCGAGAGGATCGTGCAAGTGCGAACGAGCATCGGTCTAACGTTTCCGCAGCTCAACGCACTTAAATGGAATCACCGCACTCCAGCACCCTCACCGAAGAGGAAGAGAAAGAATCAATGATTGCCGAGTACGGCTTCAGCGCCACCCTGACCGCCAGGCCCGGTATGGGCGACCAACTCGTCGACCTGCTGCCGACCGGACTGAACGAGGGCAGCCCCGGCGCGAGCGAACACTGCCTCGTCTACCTCGTCTCCCGCTCCGCGTCCGACCCCGACGTCGTCCACGTCGCCGAAGGCTGGACCAGCGAGGAGGACCACCACCGCGTCTTCGCCGGCAAGACCGCACAGGCCATCGTGGCGCAGGTCGACCCGCTGCTCACCAAGGACCCCGAGTACACCGACTACGTTCCGGTCCGCGGCAAATTCGCCCTCTGAACCGTCGAACACCTCGCACCCCGGCCTCTGCCGCCTCGGTGCCCACCGAGGCGGCTCCGTCCTCGCCCGACCGCCCCGCCACCACCCACGAGAGGCAACGAGCATGACCACAGCACGCCCCTCCCTCGATCCCGAACTGCAGGAACTCCTGGCCGACATGCCGCTGATGTCCCGGCTCAGCCCGGAAGTGCTGGCGCAGGTACGCCCCTTCTCCTCGATGCCCGTCGAACCCCTCCTCGAAGGCCGCGCTGTCGACCGGCGCGAGGTCACCGTTGCGAGTCCGGACGGCACCCCGATCCCCTTGTCCGTCTTCAGCCCCGCGACCGGCGATCGCACCGCTTCCGCACCCTGCGTCTACTGGATGCACGGCGGCGGGATGGTCATGGGCGATCGCTTCTCACAGATCGACATCCCGCTGGAGTGGCTCGACGAGTTCGGCGCCGTCGTGGTCTCCGTCGACCACCGGCTCGCGCCCGAGTCCACCGGCACCGTCCCGGTCGACGACTGCTACCGAGGACTGCTCTGGATCGCCGACCACGCCGCCGAACTGGGCATCGACCCCGCCCGGATCATCGTCGCAGGCGCCAGCGCGGGCGGCGGCCTCGCCGCCGGCGTCACCCTGCTGGCCCGCGACCTCGGCACCCCGACGATCGCCGCCCAAGTCCTGATCGGCCCCATGCTCGACCACCGCAACACCACCACCTCCAGCCTCCAGTACTCGAAGGGGCCCGGCGTCTGGACCCGCGAGATGAATGGATTCGGATGGCGCTGCCTCCTCGGCGACCTCACCGACGACGAGGTACCCGCATACGTCTCACCCGCCCTGGCCGACGACCTGGCGGGCCTGCCGACCACCTACATCGACACCGGCTCCGCCGAAGTCTTCCGCGACGAGGACACCGACTACGCCCTCCGCATCTGGGCGGCCGGCGGCCAAGCCGAACTCCACGTCTGGGCAGGCGGCTTCCACGGATTCGACGCCCTGTACCCGCAGGCACACATCTCGGCCACAGCCCGCCGAGCCCGCACCGACTGGCTCGCCCGGCTCCTGCCGATGACCCCCGCCGCATAGGTGAAGTCCCGGCCAGGCCCAAGCCCCAGTGGGAGAACCTGTTCCAGGCCGAATGGATGGTCGACAGGTTTCCGGCTCCTCGGCGCCGGTGCGGTGGCTGTCGCGTGAGCTACGGGCGCAGCGCTTGTCTACGCGACGGTTGCGTGCTTGGAAGTGGTAGTGAGGGTGAGCGTCCCAACGCTTATCGGGTGGCTGTGGTGGCCACGCGTACCCGGAAGCCGAAGGACTGCCATCGCCGCGTCCGGGCTCGTTGCGCCGGCGGTCCCAGGGCGCGGGCAAGCGACCAACCGCGCCCCTCAACAGCTCAGGGGCGAGGCGGCTGGGAAGGGGCCCAGTCCTCTGATGCGCTGTACCCAAGGGCGTCTCTGGCGGCGCTTCGGAACGCCTTCACCGCCTCGTATTGTCGCGCAATGACGGCGCTTTCAGCGGACTCATAGCCCACCTGCGACGTCGGAAAGGCGAAAACGTGCATTACCTCCTCTCCGGCCCAGTGCAGTTCCCGCGCAGCCTCAAGCACCCTTAGTGGCCCGCACAGTTCGATGAGGGACACGGCCGCCGTCGACTCCTCCTGCGCTCTCTCGCATTGGCCCACCAACTCCGGAGCCAACACATCGGCGTGCGTAACTCTCTCCCCGCGTACTGCCTGCCCGGCCGCCATGTGTGCCATGTCGGCACGGATCATCGCCTGATAGGCCGTGTGCCGCTGGTCGCGTTTCCAGCGCTCGTCTTCCTTGCGGAGCTGCACCGCCAATGCTGTCTGGCTGGTCCGGGCCGCCGTCCGGGCTCCCCACATAGCCGCCCCGGCTCCAACGCCGGTACCGGCGACTCCGATTACCGCCGCTATCCAGTCCGCCACGAGAGCCATTGTGCGCGCGCTGAACAACCCCCAGGGCCGAACTTGCGCCTCCGCTTATCTTTTTCCGTCGCCCAGGACACCGAGCAGGGGATACGCTCATGCCACAGGCAACGTACGTGCGCTCCGCGGAGGTGCCGCTGGAGGAGCCGCGCCTGAGCCCCGGCTGCGCCAAGCGCGGGGACGTGCATCTGATCCTGGGGAGACTGCGCACCAGCGGCCAGTACCGCTCCCTGATCTCCCGCCGGACACCGGACGGCCTCCCCGTCCTCGCCCGGAATCACACCCTCTTGGCGCTCACCCTCCACGGCAGAGGCCACTGCACCGTCACGCGTCTGCCATTTTTAGCCCTGGCAGCCCGCGGCCCGCGTGGAGAGACGGTGAGCGTGAACTCGCCGATGCCGTGACCGCCCTGCGTGCGGCCGAGGCCCGCGTCGTCGAGGCGCTGCGCACCTACGTGCCCCGCGGCCCCGTGACCGGGCGCCCGCCGCACGGCCGTATCGGCCGCGCCGCCCAGCTCACCGGCTGGGGCGAACAGCGGGTGAAGGAGACGGTCACCCCGG
>NZ_JBEYWV010000041.1:0-93102 GCF_040644575.1 Streptomyces sp. NPDC046939 | reverse complement strand
TGACGCGGTGCGGATGGACGTGCATCGATGGTCACCCGGAAAGGTGCAACCTGCACGTTGAACGGGGGGAGCGGTGATTGCGCGCCGCACCCCCTTGCCCCGGGGCGTACCGCTCCCCAGCCGAGACACAGCGCCCCGCGCGATCCGCCCCGCTGCCCGCAATCACCGCTCCCCCCGTTCAACGTGCAGGTTGCACCTTTCCGGGTGACCATCGATGCACGTCCATCCGCACCGCGTCACCGATAGGCACGAGCGATCAATAACGATCGTGCTTTGGATAACAGAACCCTTGACGATCGAACGGCCCCAAGCGCAAACTCGCGTCCATCGGTCGGCATTGTCGAACACCTACCGGCAATACGCGTTAGAGTGTGCGACGAGGCCAGGCCGAAACCGCCCTCACTGGAGGGCTGCGAACCACCGGAGAGGGACCCGGGGTTCGGTTTCCCTGGACGAAGGACAAAGGAGTCGCGGGTGTCCAGCTCCGACATCTTCATCGGCGAGACCATCGGTACCGCCGTGCTCATCCTGCTCGGCGGTGGCGTCTGCGCCGCCGTCACTTTCAAGCGCTCGAAGGCTTTCGGGGCCGGCTGGGTCGCCATCGCGTTCGGCTGGGGCTTCGCGGTCCTGACCGGCGCCTACCTCGCGGGCGGCGTCTCGGGCGCCCACCTGAACCCCGCGGTCACCCTCGGCCTCGCCATCGAGGGCGGCACCAAGTGGAGCGACGTGCCGCTCTACCTGGCCTCGCAACTGCTCGGCGCGATGATCGGCGCCGTACTGGTCTGGGTGACGTACTACGGCCAGTTCCACGCGCACCTGACCGACCCGGAGGTCCTCGCGGCGCAGCCCGACGAGGACGGCCTGGTCGACCAGAAGGCCGCGCCCAAGGCGGGCCCCGTGCTCGGCGTCTTCTCGACGGGCCCGGAGATCCGCAACGTCGCACAGAACCTGATCACGGAGATCATCGCGACGGTCGTCCTGGTCCTCGCCATCCTCACGCAGGGCCTGAACGACGGCGGCAATGGCCTGGGCACGCTCGGCGCCCTGGTCACCGCGCTGGTCGTCGTCGGCATCGGCCTCTCGCTCGGCGGCCCCACGGGCTACGCGATCAACCCGGTCCGTGACCTGGGCCCGCGCATCGTGCACGCCCTCCTCCCGCTGCCCAACAAGGGCGGTTCCGACTGGTCGTACGCCTGGATCCCGATCGCGGGTCCGCTGATCGGCGGCGCCATAGCCGGTGGCCTCTACAACGTGGCGTTCAAGTAGGCCGCCCGAGTCCGCCCGATTCGCGAGAACCCGCCCGAGCATCAAGAATTTTTTCAGGAGCACCCCGTGACCGACGCACACACTGCAGGCCCCTTCATCGCGGCGATCGACCAGGGCACCACGTCCAGCCGCTGCATCGTCTTCGACAAGGACGGCCGGATCGTCGCGGTCGACCAGAAGGAGCACGAGCAGATCTTCCCGAAGCCGGGCTGGGTCGAGCACGACGCCAACGAGATCTGGGCCAACGTCCAGGAGGTGGTCGCAGGCGCCGTCAAGAAGGCCGGCATCACCCGCGACGACATCAAGGCCATCGGCATCACCAACCAGCGCGAGACGACGCTGCTCTGGGACAAGAACACCGGCGAGCCCGTCCACAACGCCATCGTCTGGCAGGACACCCGCACCGACGCCCTGTGCCGTGAGCTCGGCCGCAACGTCGGCCAGGACCGCTTCCGCCGCGAGACGGGCCTCCCCCTCGCCTCGTACTTCGCCGGGCCCAAGGCCCGCTGGCTGCTCGACAACGTCGAGGGCCTGCGCGAGCGCGCCGAGGCCGGCGACATCCTCTTCGGCACGATGGACACCTGGGTCATCTGGAACCTGACCGGCGGTGTCGACGGCGGCAAGCACGTCACCGACGTCACCAACGCCTCCCGCACCATGCTGATGAACCTGCACAAGATGGAGTGGGACGAGCGCATCTGCAACTCCATCGGCGTGCCGGTGAACATGCTGCCCGAGATCCGCTCCTCCGCCGAGGTCTACGGCGAGGTCACCGGCGGCAAGCTCGGCGACGTCCTCGGCGGCATCCCGGTCGCCTCCGCGCTCGGCGACCAGCAGGCCGCCCTGTTCGGCCAGACCTGCTTCGCCGAGGGCGAGGCGAAGTCCACGTACGGCACCGGCACGTTCATGCTGATCAACACCGGTGACAAGGCCATCAACTCGTACTCCGGGCTGC
Organism: Streptomyces sp. NPDC046939; assembly: GCF_040644575.1. Lineage (NCBI taxonomy): Bacteria > Bacillati > Actinomycetota > Actinomycetes > Kitasatosporales > Streptomycetaceae > Streptomyces > Streptomyces sp. NPDC046939. The sequence goes on along the minus strand of NZ_JBEYWV010000041.1, from coordinate 90,881 downwards.
TGACGACCGTCGGCTACCAGATCGGCGACCAGAAGCCGGTCTACGCCCTGGAGGGCTCCATCGCGGTCACCGGTTCGCTGGTGCAGTGGATGCGCGACCAGATGGGCCTCATCAAGTCCGCCGCCGAGATCGAGACGCTCGCGTCGTCGGTCGAGGACAACGGCGGCGCCTACTTCGTGCCGGCGTTCTCCGGTCTGTTCGCCCCGTACTGGCGCCCCGACGCCCGCGGTGTGATCACCGGTCTGACCCGGTACGTCACCAAGGCGCACATCGCGCGCGCCGTCCTGGAGGCCACGGCCTGGCAGACCCGTGAGATCAGCGACGCCATGACGAAGGACTCCGGCGTCGAGCTCACGGCCCTCAAGGTCGACGGCGGCATGACCTCCAACAACCTGCTGATGCAGACCCTCTCGGACTTCCTGGACGCGCCCGTGGTGCGCCCGATGGTCGCCGAGACGACCTGCCTCGGCGCCGCCTACGCCGCCGGTCTCGCCGTCGGCTTCTGGTCCTCCACCGACGACCTGCGCGCCAACTGGCGCAGGGCCGCCGAATGGACCCCCCGCATGGACGCGGCCACCCGCGACCGTGAGTACAAGAGCTGGCTCAAGGCCGTGCAGCGGTCCATGGGCTGGCTCGAAGACAGCTCTGTCGAGGAGTAACACCCCACCATGACTACCAAGACCACCCTGCAGACCGTGCCTGCCCTCGGAACGCACCCGGCCGCCGGTTCGAACCCGAGCCGCGCCGAGACCCGCGAGCAGCTTTCCAAGGCGACGTACGACCTCCTGGTGATCGGCGGCGGCATCCTGGGCATCTCCACTGCCTGGCACGCCGCGCAGTCCGGTCTCAGGGTGGCCCTGGTCGACGCCGGTGACTTCGCCGGCGCCACGTCCTCCGCGTCCTCGAAGCTGCTCCACGGCGGTCTGCGCTACCTGCAGACCGGCGCCGTCAAGCTGGTCGCGGAGAACCACTTCGAGCGCCGCGCGGTCTCCAAGAACGTGGCGCCGCACCTCGCCAACCCCCTCACCTTCTACCTGCCCGTCTACAAGGGCGGCCCGCACGGCGCGGCCAAGCTGGGCGCGGGCGTCTTCGCGTACAGCGCCCTGTCGGCGTTCGGCGACGGCGTCGGCCACCTGCTCTCGCCCGCCAAGGCGCAGCAGGACGTGCCGGAGCTGCGCACCGAGAACCTGAAGGCCGTGGCCGTGTACGGCGACGACCAGATGAACGACGCGCGCATGGCGCTGATGACGGTCCGCGCGGCCGTCGACGCGGGCGCCGTCGTCCTCAACCACGCCGAGGTCACCGGCCTGCGCTTCACCAAGGGTCGGGTGACGGGCGCCGAGTTGAAGGACCGCATGAGCGGTGACGATTTCGGCGTGAACGCCCGCCTCGTGCTCAACGCGACCGGCCCGTGGGTCGACCACCTGCGCAAGATGGAGGACCCGGACGCGGCCCCCTCCATCCGCCTGTCGAAGGGCGCGCACCTGGTCCTGAAGCGCACCTCCCCGTGGAAGGCCGCGCTCGCGACCCCGATCGACAAGTACCGCATCACCTTCGCCCTCCCCTGGGAGGACATGCTCCTTCTCGGCACGACCGACGAGGAGTACGAGGGCGACCCGGCCGAGGTGTCGGTCACGGAGAAGGACATCGACCAGATCCTGGACGAGGCCGCGTTCTCCGTCCGCGACCAGCAGCTCAAGCGGGACCTCATCACGTACTCGTTCGCGGGTCTGCGCGTGCTGCCGGGCGGCCCCGGCGACACGTCGAAGGCGAAGCGCGAGACGGTCGTCACCGAGGGCCGGGCGGGCATGCTGTCCGTTGCGGGCGGCAAGTGGACGACGTTCCGCCACATCGGCCGTACGGTGATGAAGAAGCTGGAGTCGCTGCCCGGCCACCCGCTGGGCGACGACTTCGAGCCGGTCAAGGAGCTGCCGAAGCGGCTGCCGCTGCCGGGTGTCGCCAACCCGCGCGCCGTCGCCCACCGCCTCCTGATCGACAACCCGGCGCCCGGCCCGCAGATGGCCGCCGACACCGCGAAGCACCTGGCGACCCACTACGGTTCGCTGGCCTTCGACATCGCGCGGCTGGCCAACGAGAACCCGGAGCTGGGCGAGCGCGTCCACCCCGACGCCCCGGAGATCTGGGCGCAGGTCGCCTACGCCCGCGACCACGAGTGGGCCGAGACCCCGGACGACGTGCTGCGCCGCCGCACCACGCTGACGATCCGCGGCCTGGCCACGGACGAGGTGCGGGGCAAGGTGCAGGACCTGCTCGACAAGAAGTAGTCCGGCGGTACGGGTAAGGGGCGGCTCCCATGGCGGGCCGCCCCTTACGCGTCCCCGGGCGCTGCCATGTGGCCGACATACGTCCGCAATGTGTGCGGGTGACAGTGGGTCCATGAGATTCCAGGTCCTGTCCATCATCGGCCACGCCCCGCACCCGCTGACCGGTGAACTCCCGTCGGCGGCCGACCGGCTGACGCAGGTCGTCGAGGTCGGCGTGGCGGCGGAACGGCTCGGCTACGACGCGTACGCGGTCGGCGAGCGGCACGCCGGCCCGTTCCTGTCGTCCAGCCCGACCGTGATCCTCGGCGCGCTGGCGGCGCGCACGACCCGGATCAAGCTGCTCACGGGCGTCACCGTCGTGGCCATCCTCGACCCGGTGCGGGTCGCCGAGGACTACGCGACGCTCGACCAGCTCTCGCGCGGCCGCGTCGAACTGGTCATCGGCAAGGGCGCGGAGGCCGGCCACTTCGACCTGTTCGGCCTGGACGAGGCGCGCCAGTGGGACCTCCAGAAGGAGAAGTACGAGCTGCTGCGCCGCCTGTGGACGGAGGAGGGCGTCGACTGGGAGGGCGAGTTCCGGCCCGCGCTGAAGGGCGTGACGACGGTGCCGCGCCCGTACGCGGGCCTCCCCCGCGTCTGGCACGGCTCGGCGACCTCCCTCAACTCCCCCGAACTGGCCGCCAGGCACGGCGATCCGCTGTTCACGGCGAACGCGATCCAGCCCCGGGCCGCGTACGCGAAGCTCATCGACCACTACCGGGAGCGGTTCGCGGCGTACGGGCACGATCCGGCGCGGGCGCACGTGGCGGCGGGCTCCGGCGGGCTGCTCATCGCGGACACGCACGAGCAGGCCGTCGCGCGCTACAAGGAGCTGTACGAGGCGAAGGTCGCCCAGTCCTTCAGGCCGCACCTGGCCGGCAAGGCGGGCTACAACACGCCGTTCCGCACGATCGAGGACGCCATCGCGGACGGGCCGCAGCTCATCGGCTCGCCGCAGCAGCTCATCGACAAGATCCTCGGCTACCACGCGGTGTACCGGCACGATCTCCAGTCCGTCACCGTGGACGCGTTCGGGCAGGGCACGAGCGAGCAGATCGAGACGTTGCAGCGGTTCGCGGAGGAGATCGCGCCGGTCGTGCGCGCGGAGGCGCCGAGCACCCTGTGGGCCTGAGCCCATAATGGTCCCGGACATCGGAGGTGCGTGCCCTCCGGGGACGAGCAGAGGGGGCGTCGTGGCCGTCACCGACGAGGCCATCGAGAAGATCAAGGGCATGATCGTCTCCGGCGCCCTGCGCCCCGGCGACCGGCTCCCCAAGGAGAGCGAACTCGCCGACAGGCTCGGCCTCTCCCGCAACTCGCTGCGCGAGGCCGTGCGCGCCCTGTCGCTGATCCGCATCCTCGACGTCCGCCAGGGTGACGGAACCTATGTCACCAGTCTCGATCCGCAACTGCTCCTTGAGGCGCTGAGCTTCGTCGTCGACTTCCACCGCGACGACACGGTCCTGGAGTTCCTCGCCGTACGCCGCATCCTGGAGCCGGCGGCGACCGCGATGGCCGCCGCCGCCATCTCCGAGGAGCGGATCGACGTCCTCGCCGCGCGCCTGGACGCGCTGGGCGCCGATCCGTCGGTGGAGGAGCTGGTCGCCGCCGACCTGGAGTTCCACCGCGACATCGTCGCCGCGTCCGGCAACACGGTCCTGTGCTCCCTGCTCGACGGCCTGTCCGGGCCGACGACCCGGGCCCGGATCTGGCGCGGCCTCACCCAGGAGGACGCGGTCGGCCGCACCCTGCGCGAACACCGGGCGATCCTCGCGGCGCTGCGCGACCGCGACGCGGAGGCGGCCAGGGCGTGGGCGACGGTGCACATCGCGAGCGTGGAGCAGTGGCTCCGTTCGACCCTGTGACGAAGTGATCCCACCGGGCGAAGTGATCCCTCCGGGGGGAGTGCCGCCGCCGGACTCGGGGCAGTGTTCCGGGCAGCCTCCCGCACTCCAGGGGGCTGCGGGGCGTACCCGTGGACGCCGTAAGGTGGGCAGGTACGCGAGGCAACGTCGGAAGGAGGCGCTGGGTGATCGAGCTCGAGGGGGTTCCCGAGCTGGTCGACCCGGTCATGGTGGCCGCGTTCGAGGGCTGGAACGATGCCGGCGACGCCGCTTCCACCGCGGTCGCGCATCTCGACAAGGAGTGGAAGGGCGAGGTGTTCGCGGCGCTGGACGCCGAGGACTACTACGACTTCCAGGTCAACCGGCCCACCGTGTGGCTGGAGGACGGCGTGCGGAAGATCACCTGGCCGACGACGCGGCTCTCCGTGGTCCGCGTCGGCGGCGCGAAACCGCGCGACCTGGTCCTGGTCCGGGGCATCGAGCCGTCCATGCGCTGGCGGTCGTTCTGCAACGAGATTCTGGGGTTCGCGCACGAGCTGGGCGTCGAGCTGGTCGTCATCCTGGGCGCGCTGCTCGGTGACACCCCGCACACGCGTCCGGTGCCGGTGTCCGGGGTGACGTCCGACGCGGACCTCGCCACGCGCATGGGCCTGGAGGAGACCAAGTACGAGGGTCCGACGGGCATCGTCGGCATCCTCCAGGAGGCGTGCACGCACGCGGGCGTCCCGGCGGTGTCGCTGTGGGCGGCGGTCCCGCACTACGTGTCGCAGCCGCCGAACCCGAAGGCCACGCTGGCGCTGATCAACCGGCTTGAGGACCTGATCGACCTGCCCATCCCGCTCGGGGACCTGCCCGAGGACGCGCGCGCCTGGCAGGTCGGCGTGGACCAGCTGGCGGCGGAGGACAGCGAGGTCGCCGAGTACGTGCAGAGCCTGGAGGAGGCGCGGGACACCGCCGAGCTCCCGGAGGCGTCCGGCGAGGCGATCGCCCGCGACTTCGAGCGCTATCTGCGCCACCGCGACCCGGGCGACCGGACGCGTCCGCCGAAGCCCCAGCGCCCGGAGGGCGACGACGCGGAGGAGTAGGTCGGGACGACATCAGGGCGGGCGCCGCGGGGCGCCCGCCTTTGTCATGGGCCCCGCGCCTTTGTCGCGGGCACGTGAGGCGACGGGCAAGTTTTCCCTCTTCAACTTCATTTCAAACTCCCTTGGCCCACCGGGTCTGGACGGACGTCCACGGCGGTAGCAGGGTGTGCCCCGACGAGCGCGGCACGGAGCACGGCACAGCACACAGGCACACCCGTACGACCGACGTGGCGAGGGGAGCTGTGGAGCGATGACCGATCAGCACGCGGAGCCGGCGCACGGCCCGGGGGCGGGGCCCGGAGCGGCGGGTCCGGGGCCGGACGGATCCGGGTTCACCTATCAGGGCGCCGAGGAGGAACTGATCGTCCTGGCGCGGCCCGAGGCCCGGTTGCGCGTCCAGGCCGACGGGGTCCGCTCGGCGGCGGGCGCGGACGTCTCCGCCCTCAACATGTTCCTCGGCGACGAACAGCTCACCATGGAGCCGCTGTTCGGCAGCGAGGAGCGGCTGCAGGGCGTGTCCGAGGCGTCGGCGGCCGGGGCGGACGTCCCCGACCTGGCGCTGTTCTACCGGGTGCGCGGCGGCGCCGACCGCGCGCAGGAGCTGCGGTCCCGGATCTCGGCGCTGCCCGGCATCGTGACGGCGTACGTGAAGCCGGGCGCGGTGCCCGCGTCGCTGCCGGAGGATGCCTTCGACGAGACGTACGAGACGTACGAGGCCCGGCGCATGAAGGAGAAGACGGCCGCGACCCCCGATTTCACCGCCCGTCAGCGCTATCTCGGCCCCGCGCCCGAGGGCGTGGACGCGCACTGGGCGTGGCAGCGGCTCGGCGGCAGCGGCGAGGGCGTCACCGTCATCGACGTGGAGGGCGCCTGGCAGCTCGGCCACGAGGACCTGTCGGCCAAGCTCGCGGGCCTGGTGGTCGGCACCCCGATCGCGGACGTGGCCTGGCGCAACCACGGCACGGCGGTCCTCGGCGTGATCGGCGGCGACCGGGGCGAGCACGGCATCACTGGCATCGCGCCGGAGGCGGTGACGGCGGCGGCGTCGTTCCAGGGCGTGGGCACGGCGGCGGCGATCCATGCGGCCGCGCAGCGCCTCTCCCCCGGCGACATCGTCCTGGTCGAGCTGCACCGCCCGGGGCCGCGCTTCGACTTCGCGCCCCGCGACGACCAGCGTGGCTACATTCCCCTGGAGTGGTGGCCGGACGACTTCGCGGCGGTGAAGTACGCGACGGCGAAGGGCGTCGTGGTCGTCGCCGCGGCGGGCAACGGCGCGGAGTCGCTGGACGACGCGGTCTACGAGCGGCGCCCCGACGCGTTCCCGTCCTGGTGGCACAACCCGTTCAACCCGTCCAACCGGTCCTCCGGCGCGGTCCTCGTGGGCGCGGGCGCGCCGCCGCCCGGCACGCACGGCCGCGACCACGGCCCGGACCGCTCGCGGCTCGCGTTCTCCAACTTCGGTGCCCGCGTCGACGCCCAGGGCTGGGGCCGCGAGGTCACCACCACGGGCGGCTTCTGGGACCGGCCCGGCGACCTCCAAGGCGGCAGCGAGGAGATCGCCTGGTACACGGACACCTTCTCCGGGACCTCGTCCGCCTCCCCGGTGGTCGTCGGCGCGCTGGCCTGCCTCCAGGGCATGCTCAAGGCGGGGGGCCAGCGCCCGATGACGTCGCAGCGGGCGCGTGAGGTGCTCCGGGCGACGGGCTCGCCGCAGCAGGACGCGCCGGGCCGCCCCGCCTCGCAGCGCATCGGCAACCGGCCCGACCTGAAGGGCGCGGTGACGAATGTGCTGCCGTCGACGGTCGGCTCCGGGCAGGCCGAGCGGTTCTGGGACGAGCTGATCCCGTATCCGCCGGAGCTCCCGCCCCGCATCCGCCTGTTCGTGGCGGGCGACTGGCGCAATCTCAACCATCCGTCCCCCGAGATCCGCCAGGCGGTGCACGCCGCCTTCGCCGGGGGACGGCCCGACGTACGTGTCTGGTTCTCGGACGACGAGGTCGTCGGCCTGGTGGTCACGGGCTGACACCCCCACGCAACGACGAGAAGGGGTACGAGTATGAGCACCACCCCGCAGATGGGCCAGTACGGCCAGCAGCAGCAACAGCCTCTGGGCCCGCCGCAGTTCGGGCAGCAGCAGCCGTACGGTTCCTCGCAGTTCGGCCAGCAGAGCAGGCCGCAGGGCCCGAGCACGGTTCCGCCGCAGTTGCAGCAGATGGGCCAGGGGATGCAGGGCATGCAAGGCATGCAGGGGCCGCAGGGCCAGCAGCAGCTCCCGCCGCAGTTGCAGCAGCAGTTGCAACAGATGGGCCAGCAGCAGCCGTTCCAGCACCTGCTCCACCAGATGGGCCAGCAGCAAGGCGCCCCCGGCCAGCAGGGGCAGCAAGGCCAGCAGGGGCAGCAGCACCGGGTGCCGCAGGCCGAGATCCCGCAGGTGTCGACGCAGAGCCTGGTCAGCGGCGTCGCGGTCAGCTTCTTCGACCTGATCCAGCCCTTCCCGGGCCAGGCGGACATCCTCTACCTGTACGTGGACGGCCAGTGGCGGGTCCTGATCGACCCGAAGCCGGAGACCCACGCCGAGGTGCAGAACGCGTTCGTGTTCGGCCAGCGGGTCCACGGCTACTACGACACGAGCAACCCGGGCCTGCTCGTCGGCATCGCCGTCACCCTGCCCTGATCGCCGCGCGCCCGCGCACGGACCGGCGGCGCCGGGCGGACATCAGCCCTCCGCCCGGCGCCGCCCCGGGTCAGAGCGCGACCCCGAGCAGCGCGTCGACGGCCCGCGAGACGACACCGGGCGCCCCGGTGTCCGTACCGCCCTGCGCGGCCTGGAGCTCCGCCCAGCGGTCGACGGCGGCGAGGGCCTTCGGCGCGTCCAGGTCGTCGGCGAGCGCCGCGCGGATCTCCTCGACGAGCCGCTCGGCCGACGGCCCGTCGGGCCGCGACACCGCCGCCCGCCACCGCCCGAGCCGGGCGACGGCGTCCGCGAGGACCTGGTCCGTCCACTCCCAGTCGGACCGGTAGTGGTGGGCGAGGAGCGCGAGCCGGATCGCGGCCGGGTCGACGCCGTCGCGCCGCAGCTGCGAGACGAAGACCAGGTTGCCCTTGGACTTCGACATCTTCTCGCCGTCGAGCGCGACCATCCCTGCGTGCACGTACGCCTTGGCCATCGGGAACTCGCCGGTCAGCGCCTGCGCGTGCGAGGCGCCCATCTCGTGGTGCGGGAAGGCCAGGTCGGAGCCGCCGCCCTGGACGTCGAAGCCCATGCCGAGGTGGTCGAGGGCGATGGCGACGCACTCGATGTGCCAGCCGGGGCGGCCCCGGCCGAGCGAGCCGCCGTCCCAGCTCGGCTCGCCCTCGCGGGCGGCCATCCACAGCATCGGGTCGAGCGGGTTCTTCTTGCCGGGGCGGTCGGGGTCGCCGCCGCGCTCGGCGGAGAGCAGCCGCATCGTTTCGGCATCGAGGTGCGAGACGGAGCCGAAGTGCGGGTCGGCCTCGATCGAGAAGTAGATGTCGCCGTCGAGCTCGTAGGCCGCTCCGGCGTCCCGCAGCCGCTCGACGAGCGGCACGATGCCCGGTATGGCCTCGACGGCGCCTATGTAGTGGCGCGGCGGCAGCATCCGCAGGGCGCTCATGTCCTCGCGGAACAGGGCGGTCTCGCGCTCGGCGAGCCCGGTCCAGTCGATGCCGTCGCGGAGGGCGCGCTCCAGGAGCGGGTCGTCGACGTCCGTCACGTTCTGGACATAGTGCACCTGCCGCTTGGTGTCGAGCCACACGCGCTGCACGAGGTCGAACGCGTTGTAGGTCGCCGCGTGACCCATATGGGTCGCGTCGTACGGCGTGATGCCGCAGACGTAGATACGGGCGACGGGACCGGGGTCGAGTGTGACGAGCCCATCGGTCGCGGTGTCGTGGATCCGAAGGTCGCGGCCCTTGCCGGGCAGGGCGGGGACCTCAGAAGCGGGCCAGGCATGCATGCCTTGAGCGTAACCGGACGGTGCGTCCGCATACGAACCGGACCGGGCTTCGATGGCCGACGAGGCGCTCTTGTGCATTCATGATCGGCGTGCTGGCCCGCCGGTCAGACGGGCGGCCACGGGATCGCCGGCCACTCCCCGCCCGGCTCGCGGTGCCTGCCGGACTTCAGCAGGGCCGCGACCCGCTCCCGCAGGGCCTCCAGCTCGGCGGCGGTGATCAGCTCCGCGAGCCGGGCCGCGAGCGGCTCGCCGTCCCGCAGCCGCTCGCGCAGCGCCTCCAGGGCGGCGGTGGCCTCGTCGGTCAGCGGTTCACCCGCCCAGCCCCACAGCAGGGTGCGCAGCTTGTCCTCGACATTGAAGGTGACCCCGTGGTCGATCCCGTAGAGGTGCCCCTCGGCGTCGACCAGCAGGTGGCCGCCCTTGCGGTCACCGTTGTTGATCACGGCGTCGAGCACGGCGAGCCGGCGCAGGCGCGGGTCGTCGGCGTGGACGAGCAGCGCCCTGCGCCCCTCCTCGACCTCCGCGAACCCGATGGCCTTCCAGCCCTCTGCGGGCTCCTCGGCGTCGACGAGGGCGAGCAGCTCGGCGCCCTGCTCCCCCGCCTCCTCGTCGGGCCCGTCGATCCAGAGCTGGCACATGCCCTCGCCGTACGGGCCGTCGCGCAGCACGGTCGGCGGCACCAGGGACCAGCCGAGCGCCTCGGAGACCTCGTACGCGGCGACCTCGCGCTGCGCGAGCGTCCCGTCGGGGAAGTCCCACAGGGGGCGCTCGCCGCGCACGGGCTTGTAGACGCAGCGCGCCTCGCGGCCCTCGTGGGTGACGGTGCAGAGCAGGACGGCGTTGGAGGCGTCGCGGATCTGGCCCAGTACGTGCAGCTCCCCCTCGGCGAGGAGCGTGCGGTCCCGGTCGCTCACGCGCCGCGCCGGTATCCGTTCTGGCGCGGACATACGTGTCCCTCCGGGTCGAGCGGCAGGCTGCACAGCGGGCACGGCGGGCGGCCCGCGTTGACGACGTCCAGGGCGCGCTTGGCGAAGGCGCGGGCCTGGGTGCCGGTGAGGCGGACCCGGAGCATCGGCGGGCCGTTCTCCTCGTCCTGGAGAAGCCTTTCCTCGGCCTCGGCGAGATCCTCCTCGGACTCGGCGTCCACCTCGACGAGCGCCTGCGCCTCGACGATCATGCGCTCCTCGTCGCCGTCCCAGGCGAGCGCCATGGTGCCGACGCGGAACTCCTCGTCGACCGGCGCCTCCAGGGGCGCGGTGTCGGTCGCCTCGCCCGGCACCACGGCGGGCACCGGGGCGTTTCCGCCGCTGCGCCGCACGACCTCGTCGAGCAGTTCCTCCATGCGCTCGGCGAGCGCAGCGACCTGGGTCTTCTCCAGCGACACGCTGGTGACCCGGGTTCCTGCCGAGGCCTGCAGGAAGAAGGTGCGGCGTCCGGGGAGCCCGACCGTACCGGCGACGAACCGCTCCGGGGGGTCGTAGAGGAACACCTGACGGGACACGTCCTGACTCCATGGGATTCGGGGAACGACTGATCAGGTCCGGCCGCGGACGACAGGACCCGACCGTGTTGACGGCTGCTTCACCCTACTGCGGCCGACGATCACGGTGCGCCCGCGCCGCCACCGACGGGTGCGTCCGGATCCTGCGGCTCCTCGCGCGGCGCCAGGGACGCGAAGTCCCCGGTGTCGCCGAGACGTACGAGAAAGGGGCGCAGCCGGGTGTAACGGATCGCCGTGATGGAACACGGCTCTACAGAGATCCGCTGAAAGAGGTCCAGATGCAGCCCGAGGGCGTCCGCCACGAGCGACTTGATGATGTCGCCGTGGGAACACATCAGATACACGGCGTCGGTGCCGTGCTCCCGCGCCACGCGCGCGTTCCACTCCCGAGCGGCCTCGGCGGCCCGGTGCTGCATCTGCCGCATCGACTCCCCGCCGGGGAACGCGGCCGCGGTCGGGTGCTGCTGCACGACCTCCATGAGCGGCTCGTCGGTGAGTTCGGCGAGCTTGCGGCCGGACCAGTCGCCGTAGTCGCACTCGCCGATGCGCTCGTCGGTGTCCACGGGGACGTCGGGACGGGCGGCGAGCAGCGGGGCGAGAGTCTCCTCGCAGCGCTGCAAGGGGCTGGTGACGATCCGCGACAGGGGCAGGTCCTTCAGGCGCTCGGGCAGCGCCGCGGCCTGGGCGGCGCCCCGCTCGTCGAGGGCCACGCCGGGGGTCCGTCCGGCGAGCAGGCCCGCGGTGTTGGCGGTGGAGCGTCCGTGCCGGACGAGAATCAACGTGGGCATACGGCTCAGCCTAGGCGCACGCGCGCGTGCGGCTCCGTCGCCCCCTGGGGAGAATGCGCCTCATGATCGTCGACTGTGCCATCTACCGGGACGGGCGCCGCACCGAGGGGCCCTCGGACTTCTCCGACGCGCTCGACAAGGCGCGTTCGACGGGCGACGCGTTCGTGTGGATCGGTCTGCACGAGGCGACCGAGGACGAGTTCGAGCAGGTCACGCAGGAGTTCGGGCTGCATCCGCTGGCCGTGGAGGACGCGCTGAAGGCGCATCAGCGGCCGAAGCTGGAGATCTACGACGACTCGCTGTTCGTGGTGCTGAAACCGGTCGTCTACGAGCCGAAGAGCGACCAGGTGTCCACGGGCGAGCTGATGCTGTTCCTGGGCGACTCGTTCGTGGTGACGGTGCGCCATGGCGAGGGCGCGCCCCTGAAGGCCGTACGGCAGCGCCTGGAGGCCGACCCGGACATGCTGAAGCAGGGGCCGACGGCGGTGCTCTACTCGGTCGCGGACGCCACCGTCGACCACTACCTGGAGGTCGCGAACGAGCTGCAGACCGACCTGGAGGAGCTGGAGGCGGAGGTCTTCTCCCCCGACGGCGGCGGGTCGCGGGACACGGCGTCGCGGATCTACACCTTCAAGCGGCAGGTCCTCGAGTTCCGGCGCGCGACCGTGCCGCTGACCTTGCCGCTCGAAAGGCTGTCCGGGGTCGGCCCGTGGGGTCTTGCGAAGGTGCCGTTCGTCAACGAGGACGCGCAGCCGTTCTTCCGCGACGTCAACGACCACCTCACCCGGGTCAACGAGTCCGTGGACGGCCTCGACCGCCTGGTCTCCGACATCCTCTCGGCGCACCTGGCGCAGATGAGCGTGCGGCAGAACGACGACATGCGGAAGATCTCCGCGTGGGCGGCGATGGCGGCGGTGCCCACGATGATCGCGGGCATCTACGGCATGAACTTCGACCACATGCCCGAGCTGCACTGGATGTGGTCGTACCCGGTGGTCATCGTGGTGATGGTGGTCCTGGAGTGGGTCCTGTACCGGATGTTCAAGAAACGCGGCTGGATGTAGCGGGGGCCGGCGGGGCGGGTCAGGCGAATTCCACGGCCGTGGTCGCGGGCCCGCCGAGGGCGTCCCTGCGCGTGGGCATCTCCAGGGAGACCATGCGGCGCCAGCCGCCGGCGCGCTCGTACGCGTACATGGCGCGGATCCCGGCGGCGAGCAGGGCCGCCTTCGGCCTTGACCAGCCCAGGATGCGGCCCATGTGGTCCATGACGGCCAGGCTGACGTCCCGGTAGACCGCGATCTCCGCGAGGGCGCATGCGCGCAGGATGCGCTGGATGGTGCGGCCGTGGCCCGCGCGGGCGAGGCGGAGCAGTTCCTCGTGGCAGTAGGCGAGGTGGTTGTCCTCGTCGTGGGAGATCATCCTGACGGCGCGGCCGAGGTCGGGGTCGTCGGCGAAGTGCTTGCGCAGCATCCGCATCTGCTCGGAGGCGCGCTGCTCGGTGACGCGGCTGTGCGCGAGGTAGGTGACGATGTCCCGCACGGTGAGCGGCTCGTCGCGCTTGAGGCGGCCGTGGGCGAGTCCGATGCCGTGCTGTTCGAGGAGCATCGTGTAGTCGGTCTCGGGCGGTACGGGGACGGGCTGGAGGCCGCGCTTCTTCATCAGGGCGTTGAAGATGCGTCCGTGCTTGTCCTCGTCGGCGCCGTGCCGGGCGACCTTCGGGGCGAGGGCGCGCTCGCTGTCGGGGACCAGGGCGGCGATGCGCCCGTTCTCCCAGCCGCCCTGCGACTCACCGCTGGCGGCGATGGAACAGAACAGCCGGAACGCGTCGTCGTCGTCGATGATCTCCTGGAACAAGCTCTTGGCCGACAGCACCCTGGGACCTCCCTGCCTCCGCACCGCATCCGGTGTTCCGCAAAAGACGAGTCAAATGCGGTGGGCGCGGAGGGGCAACAGGTGTGACGGCCAACTCGGCCGAACGGAGGAGACGGAGCGCCGGAGCCGGGCGTAACCACGCGCGCGGTGACGCGTTGATCCCCACGACGGCCGTGGCGGGGACGCCCCCCGAGCCCCCACCACGGCCGCGAACCAGCTCCGCCGGGTTCCGTCAGGCCAGTCCCGCCCTTTCCAGGGCCTCCGTGCCCGCGCGCAGGGCTGCGACGCGTTCGTCCAGGGTGAAGCCCGCCGGGTTGATCGTCAGGGTGGTGACACCGGCCTCCGCGTAGGCGCGCATGCGGTCGGCGATGCGGTCGACGGAGCCGAGCAGGGTCGTGGAGTCGATGAGCTGGTGCGGGATCGCGGCGGCCGCGCCCTCCTTGTCGCCGGACAAGTACTTCTGCTGGATCTCGGCCGCCTCCTTCTCGTAGCCCATGCGCTGCGCGAGGCGGTTGTAGAAGTTCTGCTTGGGGCTGCCCATGCCGCCGACGTACAGCGCGGTGTACGGCCGGAAGAAGTCGGCCAGGGCGGCGACGTCCTTGTCGGCGCCGACCGCGAGCGGCAGCGTCGGGCAGACGTCGAAGCCCTCCATCGTCCTGCCCGCCTTCTCGCGGCCCGCGCGCAGGTGCGCGATCGTGGTCTCCTCCAGGTGCTCGGCGGAGGGGAAGATCAGCAGGGCGCCGTCGGCGATCTCGCCGGTCTGCTCCAGGTTCTTCGGGCCGATCGCGGCGATGTACAGCGGGATGTGCTCGCGCTGCGGGTGCAGGGTCAGCTTGAGCGGCTTGCCAGGCCCGTCGGGCAGCGGCAGCGTCCAGTGGGCGCCGTCGTAGGAGACCCGCTCGCGGCTCATCGCCTTGCGGACGATCTCGACGTACTCGCGCGTGCGCGCCAGCGGCTTGTCGAACTTGACGCCGTACCAGCCCTCGGAGACCTGCGGCCCGGAGACGCCGAGGCCGAGCCGGAAGCGGCCGCCGGAGAGCGAGTCGAGGGTGGCGGCGGTCATCGCCGTCATCGTGGGCTGACGCGCCGGGATCTGGAAGATCGCCGATCCGACGTCGATGCGCTCGGTCTGCGCGGCGACGTACGCGAGGACGGTCGCGGCGTCGGAGCCGTACGCCTCGGCGGCCCAGCACACCGCGTAGCCGAGCCGGTCGGCCTCCTTGGCGACGGCCAGGTTGTCCGCGTCCATGCCCGCGCCCCAGTACCCGAGATTGATGCCGAGCTTCATTGACCACATCCCCTTGTCGCCGTGCGGATCCACTGACTTACCCATCGGTAACGTGCCTTGCCCCGCACCCTAGCGCGACCGGCCCGGCAGGAGTTGTCCACAGGGTCGCCACTTCCCGACCTTGGGCCAGTAATCTCAGCGCCCATGGAGCAGAGGCATCTCGGCCGCACCGGTCTGCGCGTGTCCCGCATCGGGCTCGGCACCCTCACCTGGGGCCGGGACACCGACGAGCACGACGCCGCCGACCTGTTGAAGACCTTCTGGGAGGCGGGCGGCACACTCGTCGACACGGCCGACGTGTACGGCGACGGCGAGTCCGAGTACCTGCTCGGGCGGCTCGTCGAGGGCCTGGTGCCCCGCCGGGACCTGGTCATCTCGACCAAGGCGGGCAGCGTCCCCGACCCGGACCGCCGCTTCGACGGCTCGCGCGGCCATCTGCTCTCCGCCCTGGACGCCTCGCTCGCCCGCCTCGGCACGGACTACGTCGACCTGTGGCAGATCCACGCCTACGACACGCAGACGCCGCTCGACGAGACGCTCCAGGCCCTCGACATCGCCGTCAGCAGTGGCCGGGCACGGTACGCGGGCGTCTCCAACTTCTGCGGCTGGCAGCTCGCCAAGGCGGGCACCTGGCAGCTCGCGGCGCCGGGCTCGCGCACCCGCCTCGCCAGTACGCAGATGGAGTACTCCCTGCTCCAGCGCGGCGTGGAGCGCGAGGTGCTGCCCGCCGCGCTCGATCTCGGCATCGGCCTGCTGCCGTCGTCGCCGCTCGGCCGGGGCGTGCTCACCGGCAAGTACCGCTCGGGCACCCCGGCGGACTCCCGGGGCGGCTCCGACCACATGGCGCCGTTCGTCGCCCCGTACCTGGACGAGGCGGCCGGGCACATCGTGGACGCGGTGGCGATAGCCGCGGACGGGCTCGCCGTGACGCCCCTGCACGTGGCGCTGGCCTGGGTGCGGGACCGGCCGGGGGTGGCGGCCCCGATCGTCGGCGCGCGCAACGCGCAGCAGCTCTCGGAGGCGTTGTCAGTGGAGGCGCTTAGTCTTCCTGACGAGATCTGCCAGGCGCTCGACGACGTGTCGGCGCCCGTGCACCGCTATCCCGATCAGGACTGGAGCACGTTGTGAGTACGGAGTCCGCCGCCGCGGAGAACGAGTCAGGGGCGCACCCCGACGCCGAGGCTGAGGGCGCCGCGGCTGCCGAACACCCGGAAGAGGCCGGCGGCACCGGCACCGCCGGGGGTGCGGGGGGCACCGGGGGTGCGGAGGATCCGGCGGACGCCGAGAGCCCGGCGGACGGCGCCCAGCCGTCCGAGGCCGCGGGCTCGGCGGACGCGGAACAGCCGTCCGACATCGGAGGCTCGGCAGACACGGAATCGTCCGACGCCGAGGGCGCCGCGGGTACCGAGGGCTCGGCGGACGGGGAGCAGGTGCCCGGGGCCGAGAAGACGCCGGACGCGGAGCAGCTGTCCGAGGCCGAGGCGGAGCTGGCCGCGCAGCGGGAGCTGCGGGAGCGGATCGCCCAGCGCAAGGCCGCGAAGGAGGGGCCGGTCGAGGCCGGGGCCAAGCTGAGCGGGACGGCCGCCGATCTGCTGGCCGCCGTCCGCGCGGTGGAGAGCGGCGAGAAGCCCGCCACCGTCTTCGCCGAGCCGGAGCGCGGGCCGCGCCGGGTCGTCACGCCCGAGCCGGTGCGCAGGCCCGTCCCGGCCGCGCCCGTCGTGGAGGCGGGGCCCGACGCCGGGACGGTGGACGCGGTGCGGGCCGTGCTCGTGGAGGGCGGGGCGCCGGACAGCCTCGCCGTGGCCGCCGCCCGCGCCCTGGGCGAGGACGCCGACGACCGGCTCCGCGCCGACCCCTGGCAACTGCTGCGGCTGAGCGGCGTCCGCCCCGAGCAGGCCGACGGGTTCGCACGCGCGCTGCTCGGCGCGGAGTGCACGCCGGACGACGAGCGGCGCGGCCGGGCCGTCACCGTATGGCTGCTCGAACAGGCCACCCTGGCCGGGCACACCGCGCTCGACCTGCCCGTGCTCGTCGAGGCGCTCGGCAAGCGCGGCGTGCCGCGGCCGGACGCCGCCGTGGAGAGCGCCGTCGCGGAGGGCGAGGCGCTGCTCTTCCAGGACGCGCTGGACGACGCGCCCGCCGGGGACGGCGAGGACGAGGAGGCCGTCGAGCGCCCCGTCCGGGTCCTGGTCGGCCTGGAGCGGACCGCGCTCGCCGAGGAGAGCCTCGCCGACGGCCTGGCCCGGCTGATCAACTCGGCGCCCAAGGACGGCCGCGCGGCCGGTCCCGGTTGGGAGGAGGCCGCCGTCGCCGCGGGCGGCACCACTGCCGAGCTGATTCGCGCCGTGCACACGCACTCGCTCGTCCTGCACACCGGCGGCGAGGCGGCCCGCGCGGAGCCGGTCGCCACCGCGGCCGCCGCCGCCCGGCTCGGCCTGCGGGTGTGCGTCGCCGCGCACAGCACGGACGGCCGGCGCCGGGCCGCGCACCTGCTCGGCCCGGACGCCCCCGCCACGGCCACCGCCACCGTCGCGGGCCTGCTCGCGCAGACGGAGGGCCCCGGCCGGGACACCGACGGGGCCATCGCGGTGGACCTGCTCGTCGTCCTGGACGCGCCGCAGCTCGACGTGGAGGCCGCCGCGGTCCTCGCCGAGTCGCTGCCCGACGGGGCGTGCCTCCTGCTCAGCGGCGACCCCGGCGTGCTCTGGTCGGCCGGCCCCGGGCGGGTCTTCGCGGACCTGGTCGCCGCCGGGATCTGCCCGCGCGTCTCCTCCCGCACCCCCGACCCCGGCCCCATCGGCGAGCTGGTCTCCGGCATCGGCATCGGTGAGCTGAACCAGGTCGAGGCGCCGGGCAAGGAGGTCGTCATCGTCCCCGTGCGGGACGCGGCCGAGGCGATCCACCGCACCGTGCAGCTCGTCGCCGACTCGGTGCCGCGCGCGATCGGCGTGCCCGCCGAGGAGACCCGGGTGATCACCCCCGGGCACGGCGGCGCGGCGGGGACGCGCGCGCTGAACGCCGCCCTCAAGGAGCGGCTGAACCCCGGCCCCGGCCGGTTCGGCGGCTTCGACCCCGGCGACCGCGTGGCCTATGTACCGGCGCCCGGGCGGGTCAGGCCCGGCCGGGTGCTCGGGGCGGACGCGGAGGGGCTGCGTCTGGAGTGCGACGGCGAGCCCGTCCTCGTACCGAAGGAGCAGGTGGAGCGGGGCGCTGTCCGGCACGGCTGGGCGCTCACCGCCCACCAGGCCGTGGGCCTGCGCAGCCCCGCCGCCGTCGTGGTGCTGCCCGGCGACGCGACGCAGGCGCTGACCCGCCCCTGGGTCTACACCGCGTTCAGCCGGGGCGAGCGCCACCTCTCGGTCGTGCACGGCGCGGACGCGGCCCTGCCGCGCGCGGTGGCGGAGATCCCCGCCAAGCCGCGCACGACCCGGCTGCACCGTCTGCTCAAGGCGCAACTGCCCGACGCCTGAGCGGCCCCGGTACCCCGGAGGGGCGGATCAGCGGTCCGCCTCCTCCAGGGGCTCGTCGTCGACGTCGGCGCCCTCCAGGTCCTCGACGCCCGCGATGTCCTCGACGTCGATGAGCGCGTCCGGGTCCGCCAGCGGGGCCGTGACCGGGACCGTGCCCTCCTCGTCCTCGTCGTCGTCGAAGACCGCGCTGACGTCGAAGCGGCAGACGACGCGCTGCGGGTCGGCCTGGTCGAAGGGGGACTCCAGCCATTCACCGGCTTCCGGCGGTTCGTCGGCGGCGAGGACCCACAGCGTGGAGTCGCCCTCCTCCAGACCGAACTCCTTGTGGCGCGAGGCGATCTCGTCGGGCTCGAACTCGCCGAAGAGGACGCCGAGCGCGGCGTGGACGCTGCTGCCCGCGCCGGTCGCGGGCCCGTTGTCGAGGTCCGGGTCGGCGTCGACGTCGGCGACCCGGCCGGCCTGGGCGAGGAGGCGCTGCGGCTCCGCCACGGCGTAGTCGCGTCGGATGAGCACGCTCAGCGCGTTCGGTTCCTCGGGCCCGGTGTACGGCGGCAGGGAGTCCTCCGCCCCGGGGATCTCGAAGGGGGTGACCTCGTCGTACCGGTCGTAGAGGAGCTCGTCGTACTCCTCGGCCGCGGCGGCGAGCTCGTTGAACGCCTCGTAGACGGCCGGGTCGTCCTCTCCCGACCGGCGCTCGACGGCCGCCAGGTGGCGGTCGAGCGCGGTCTTGACCGCCTCGGCCGCGGCGCGTACCTCGGCAGCGGTGGGCTGCGCAGCATCAGACATGGTGCAGACGCTATCCGTACCGGGCCCCTGCCCGCACAATAGATGCGATGCCGGAATACGAATTTGTCGACGTGTACGTACCGCGCGGGGTGTCCCGCAAGGATGCGACGCGTCTGCTGACAGACCATGCCGAGTACGGACACTGGGAGTTGGACCGATTGAGCCTGCGCCGCGACGGCAGTCGCCGCGTACGCCTGCGTCGGAGGATCATCCGTCAGGTACGGGCCACATGGTGACCTGAAACAGGAGGAACGGGAACGGAGCGGGCCCCCGGGTGGGGCCCGCTCCGTTCCCGTCTGCCTGCCGTGCTCAGTGCGTCACGCGTTCGCCCGCGCGCGCCGGTACAGCACCGCACCCGCGAGGAGCGCGCCCGCGCCCACCGGGATGGTCGCGCCGAGCGGCAGCGAGCTGCCGGTCATGGCGAGCTGGGACTCGGCCTCGGGCCCCTCGACGACGCTCTGCGCCTCGGGCTTGTTCGGCGCCTTCGGCTTGGTCTCGCCGACGAAGTGGCCGCCGCGGGTCTCCGGGGTGCCCGGCGTGCCGGGGGTCCCGGGCTTCCCCGGGGTGCCGGGCTTGCCCGGGGTACCGGGCTTCCCCGGCTCGTGCGGCTTCGTCGGGGGCTGCTGGGGCTCGCCGGGCTGCTCGGGGGTGTGCTCGGCGGGGTTGCCGCAGTCGTTGCCGAAGACGGGGTTGCCGATCCCGATCACGTTGACCGAGTTGCCGCAGGCGTTGGCGGGCACGTCGACCGGGGCCTGCACGTTGTTGCCGGAGCCGACGCCCGGCGAGTTGCTCGTGGAGCCCTGGGCCTGCGAGCCGCCGCCGGAGCCGCCCCGCTCGTCGCCGCCCTTGCCGCTGCCGCCCTTGCCGCCGTGGCCCTTGCCGCCGCCCTCGCTGCCGTGCGAGGGGTTGGCGCAGTTGTTGCCCATGGCCGGGTTGAGCAGCCCGATCACGTTGACCGTGTTGCCGCACAGGTTGACCGGCGCGTGCACGGGAGCCTGTACCTCGTTGCCCGAGGCGACGCCCGGGGAGTTCGACGCACCTCCTTGCGCGCCCGCGTCGGCGTGCGCGTATCCGCCGGTGACCGCGAGTACGCCGCTCGCGGCCGCCACGGTGATCAGGCCTTTGCGTGTGACCTGTCGCATAGCTGTTTCCTGCCTTCAAACTCTGCCCAGCGCTACCGAAGGTGCGGGCGCTACCGAAGGCGCGGGCCCGGTTGCGCCGCGCCGAATGCCTGTCGGCCCCGGAGCAGACGCGCGCTCCGGGGCCGACGGACTCAGACCCTCAAGGGATGAGGCACAACGACGTCAGTCGTTGACGCAGGTGTTGCCGAAGGTGGGGTTCAGCAGACCGATCACGTTGACGGTGTTGCCGCAGACGTTCACCGGTACGTGGATGGGCACCTGGACGACATTGCCCGACAGCACACCGGGAGAGTTCACGGCGGCACCCTGGGCACCGGCGTCGGCAGTGGCGATGCCCGCACCCGCGAGCACGAGACCACCAGTGGCAGCCACGGCGGCGACGACCTTCTTGATCATTGTTCCTCCTCATTGGCAATGCAGTCCCAGCCGCGGACTGCACTCCCTGTAACGAGGGGGAAGTGATAGGGCTACGAGCTGATGGTTCCTTTCACTCTTTCCGGTCAACTACGTACAGCCGCACGAATGTTGGCGTACACACCGGGTTGACGCGCGGGTTGCCGCGACGGGTCAGGACGCGTCGATGAAGCGGTCGAGGACCCGGACGCCGAACTTCAGCCCGTCCACCGGGACGCGCTCGTCGACGCCGTGGAACATGCCGGCGAAGTCCAGCTCCGGCGGCAGCTGGAGCGGCGCGAAGCCGAAGTTGCGGATGCCCAGCTCGACGAAGGACTTGGCGTCGGTGCCGCCGGAGAGCATGTACGGGATGGTCTTGCCGATCGGGTCCTCGGCGGCGATGGAGGTCTGCATGGCGGCGACGAGCGCCCCGTCGAAGGTCGTCTCGACGGCCTTGTCGGCGTGCACGTCCTCGCGCCGGACCTTGGGACCGAGGATGCGGTCGAGGTCGGCGAGGAACTCGTCCTCGTGCCCCGGCAGGAACCGGCCGTCCACGTGGGCGGTGGCCTCCCCCGGGATGACGTTGACCTTGTAGCCGGCGCCGAGCTGCGTCGGGTTCGCGGTGTTGCTGAGCGTCGCGCCGATGAGCTTGGCGATGCCGCCGAGCCGGGCCAGCGTCGACTCCATGTCCTCGGGGTCGAGCTCGGTGCCGAGCGCGTCGCCCAGCTCGTCGAGGAAGGCGCGGGTGGTCTTGGTGACGCGCACGGGGAACTTGTGGCGGCCGAGGCGGGCGACGGCCTCGGACAGCTCGGTGATCGCGTTGTCCCGGTGGATCATGGACCCGTGCCCGGCGGTGCCGGCCACGGTCAGCTTCATCCAGTGCATGCCCTTCTCGGCGGTCTGTACGAGGTAGAGCCTGCGCTGCTCGTTCACGGTGAAGGAGAAGCCGCCGACCTCGCTGATCGCCTCCGTGACGCCCTCGAACAGCTCGGGGTGGTGGTCGACGAGGTGGTGGGCGCCGTAGGTGCCGCCCGCCTCCTCGTCGGCGAGGAAGGCGAGGACGATGTCGCGCGGGGGCTTGCGCCCGGTGCGCAGCCGGTCGCGGACGACCGCGAGGGTCATCGCGTCCATGTCCTTCATGTCGACGGCGCCGCGGCCCCACACGCACCCGTCGGCGACCTCGCCGGAGAAGGGGTGGTGGGTCCAGTCGACCGCGTTGGCCGGGACGACGTCGGTGTGGCCGTGGATGAGGAGGGCGGGCCGCGACGGGTCCTCGCCCTCGATGCGGGCGACCGTGGAGGCGCGGCCCGGGTGGGACTCGAAGATCTTCGGCTCGAGGCCGACCTCGGCGAGCTTCTCCGCGACGTACTCGGCGGCCTTGCGCTCGCCCGGGCCCGAGTGGTCGCCGTAGTTGCTGGTGTCGATCTGGATCAGTTCACGGCAGAGGTCGACGACCTCGTCCTGTCCGGAGACGGCCCTGCCCGTGCTCGACTCGCTCACGCTTGTTCCTCTCTCCCAGTGGATCCCCCTCATCCTCCCCCTCCGCGGGTCCGCGCCCAAGGCCGGGCCCCGCTCGTCACGTGCCGTTCACAGGACGCCGGGCCGGGTGGGAGGCGTGATCGGGGCACTCGGAATCCCTGGTAATGTTCTCTGTGTCGCCGCGGGAAACACCCCGCAAAGAGGCGGCAGACACCTTGTCCGGGTGGCGGAATGGCAGACGCGCTAGCTTGAGGTGCTAGTGCCCTTTATCGGGCGTGGGGGTTCAAGTCCCCCCTCGGACACAGCGAAAGACCCCAGAGGATTCTGGGGTCTTTCTTCTTGTCACTCCTCCTTGCGCCCGGTCAGCCGGTGAAGCCGGCCGTGATCTTCGTGAACTGCCAGGCGTCCTGGGCGATGCCGGAGCAGTTCTCGGCGACGCCGCCGCCCGCGCACGGGCGGTCGCGGTTGACCGACCAGAAGGCGAGGCGGGCGATGTGCTTGCTGTTCGCCCAGTCCTTGATCTGCGTCCAGATGGCCGGGGTCGTGACCTCCTGCTGGTCGCTGAGGCCGTTCATGCCGGAGATGCCGAGGTGGGCGTAGGCCGTGGCGTCGTCCCAGCCGTAGACCGACTTCAGCTTGTTCTTCAGGCCCTCGGCCGCGTTCACGGTGTTGCCGTACATGTCGGCGCCGCCGCCGAAGTCGAACGGCATGATCGTGAAGACGTCGATGTTGGCGTTGAGCGCCTTGGACTGCTCGATGAGGCGGTTGCCCCAGGACGTCGGGCCGGTGGTGGAGGTGCCGAAGGTGAGGATGGTACGCAGGCCCGGGTTGTTCGCCTTGACGATCTTCAGGGCGTTCAGGATGCGGTCCTGGACGGCCGCGTTCTCGAACTCGTCGGTGTTCTCGATGTCGACGTCGATCGCCTTGAGCCCGTAGGCGTCGATGACCTTCTGGTACGCGCCCGCGAGCGCCTCCGGGGTGGAGCAGTTGGGGCCGAGCTTGTTGCCGCTCCAGCCGCCGATGGACGGGACGATGTCACCGCCCGCCGCGCGGATCGCGTTGATCGCGCTCTGGTCCTGGCCGCCGGTGAGCGGGCGCTGGCCGTCCCAGGACGGGTTGCAGCCGCCCGAGGAGAGGATGAACGCCATGGTGAACCACTTGACACCGGTCGCGTTCATGACAGTCGTGGGGTTCGGCGGGTCGCCCCAGCCGGTGTAGAGGTAGGGCGCGGCCTGCTTGAAGCCGGGGCCGGGGCCCGTGCCCGCGTCGGTGGTCACGTTGACGGTGTTGGAGGCGGGCGAGCTGTTGCCCGCCGCGTCGTGCGCCTTCACGGTGAGGCTGTACGCGGTCGACGGGGAGAGCCCGGAGACGGTGCCCGAGGTGGCGCTGAACGTCGCGAGCTTGTTGCTGCCGCCGGAGTAGACGTCGTAGCCGGTGACGCCGACGTTGTCGCTCGCCGCGCCCCAGGACAGGGAGACGCTGCTGGAGGTCTTGCCGGTGACGGTCAGGCCGGTCGGGGCGGTCGGCGCCTGGGTGTCGGTGGAGCCGCCGGGCCCGTCGAGACTGAGGTCGTCGGCGTAGTAGGTGCCCTGGCCGTACCAGCCGTGGGTGTAGAGCGTGGCGCTGGTCTGCGAGGCGCCGGTGGTGAACTTGACCGTGAGCTGCGTGTACGTGGACGGGGACTGGGTCCAGGTGGATGTGCCGCCGTCGACGCCAAGGTAGACGTAGTTGCCGCGCACCCAGCCGGAGAGGGTGTACGCGGTGTTCGGCTGGACGGCGACGGTGCGGGCGCACTTGGCGTTGTCGCTCGCGCTCGCCGCCCCCGCGAGGGCCTTGCTGCCGCCGTGGACGGGGCTGGAGACGATGGAGCCGAGGTTGCCCGTGCAGCTCCAGGAGCCGAGCGAGCCGGACTCGAAGCCGGGGTCGGACAGGACGTTGGCCGCCTGCGCGGTGCCGGGGAGCGCGACGGCGCCGGCCAGGGCGAGGGCGGCGGAGCCGACGAGGGCGAGGAGGCGGGTTCTGCGGGGGCCTGCGGTGCGTCTGGTGCGCCCGGTGCGTCCGGCGCGGTCTTGCGTCCGGTGTGGGGACACGCGAACTCCCTGTGCTGAGGGGGAACTTGGGGACGTGCGCGAACCTCGGAGGTTCTGCGGCCCTCATAAGTTGGTATGGACCAATGCTGTTGTCAAGGTGCTCCGCACGACCTGCCTGCCCGCAAGACGAAGCGGCCCCGGTCCGTACGGGACCGGGGCCGCCTCAGGTGTGGCTCGTGGCTCAGTGCTCCTTGACGGACTCCACCGCGTGGCCGCCGAACTGGTTGCGCAGCGCGGCGATCATCTTCATCTGCGGCGAGTCCTCCTGCCGCGACGAGAAGCGCGCGAACAGCGACGCCGTGATCGCGGGCAGCGGCACCGCGTGGTCGATGGCCGCCTCGACGGTCCAGCGGCCCTCGCCGGAGTCCTGCGCGAAGCCGCGCAGCTTGGCGAGGTGCTCGTCGTCGTCCAGGGCGTTGACCGCCAGGTCGAGCAGCCAGGAGCGGATGACCGTGCCCTCCTGCCAGGAGCGGAAGACCTCGCGCACGTCGGTCACCGAGTCCGCGGCTTCCAGGAGCTCCCAGCCCTCGGCGTAGGCCTGCATCATGGCGTACTCGATGCCGTTGTGGACCATCTTGGAGAAGTGGCCGGCGCCGACCTTGCCCGCGTGAACAGAGCCGAAGTCACCCTCGGGCTTGAGGGCGTCGAAGATCGGCTGGACCTTGGCGATGTTCTCCTCGGAGCCGCCGTACATCAGCGCGTAGCCGTTCTGCAGGCCCCAGACGCCGCCGGAGACGCCGCAGTCGACGAAGCCGATGCCCTTGACGGCCAGCTCGGCGGCGTGCTTCTCGTCGTCGGTCCAGCGGGAGTTTCCGCCGTCCACGACGACGTCGCCCTCGGAGAGCAGGTCCTTCAGCTCGTCGATGGTGGACTGGGTCGCGGCGCCCGCGGGGACCATCACCCACACGACGCGCGGGCCCTCGAGCTTCTCGACGAGCTCGGAGAGGGAGGCGACGTCGGAGACCTCGGGGTTGCGGTCGTAGCCGATGACGGTGTGGCCCGCGCGGCGGATGCGCTCGCGCATGTTGCCGCCCATCTTGCCGAGACCGATCAGACCAAGCTGCATGTCAGTTCACTTACCTTCGGTGGTACGGCCGCGCAGCGCGCGGTAGGTGTCGACGAGGGACTGGGTGGAGGCGTCGAGGCCGGGGACCTCGGCGCCTTCGGTGAGAGCGGGTTCGACGCGCTTGGCGAGGACCTTGCCGAGCTCGACGCCCCACTGGTCGAAGGAGTCGATGTTCCAGATCGCGCCCTGGACGAAGACCTTCTGCTCGTACAGCGCGATGAGCTGGCCGAGGACCGAGGGGGTCAGCTCGGTGGCGAGGATCGTCGTGGTCGGGTGGTTGCCCTTGAACGTCTTGTGCGGCACCAGGTCCTCGGCGACGCCCTCGGCGCGGACCTCGTCCGGCGTCTTGCCGAAGGCGAGCGCCTGGCCCTGCGCGAAGAGGTTGGCCATCAGCAGGTCGTGCTGGTCCGCGAGGTCACCCAGCTCCTCGACCGGCTTGGCGAAGCCGATGAGGTCCGCAGGGATCAGCTTGGTGCCCTGGTGGATGAGCTGGTAGTAGGCGTGCTGGCCGTTGGTGCCGGGGGTGCCCCAGACGACCGGGCCCGTCTGCCACTCGACCGGGCGGCCCTGGCGGTCCACGGACTTGCCGTTGGACTCCATGTCGAGCTGCTGGAGGTAGGCGGTGAACTTCGACAGGTAGTGGCTGTACGGGAGGACCGCGTGCGACTGGGCGCCGTGGAAGTTGCCGTACCAGATGCCGAGCAGGCCGAGCAGGAGCGGCGCGTTGGCCTCCGCCGGGGCGGTGCGGAAGTGCTCGTCGACCAGGTGGAAGCCGTCCAGCAGCTCACGGAACGCGTCCGGGCCGATGGCGATCATGAGGGAGAGGCCGATGGCCGAGTCGAAGGAGTAGCGGCCGCCGACCCAGTCCCAGAACTCGAACATGTTGGCCGTGTCGATGCCGAAGTCGGAGACCTTCTCGGCGTTGGTCGACAGGGCGACGAAGTGCTTGGCGACGGCGGAGTCGTCACCGAGCGAGGCGAGGAGCCAGGCGCGGGCGGCCTTGGCGTTGGTGATCGTCTCGATCGTGGTGAACGTCTTCGAGGCGATGATGAACAGCGTCTCGGCCGCATCGAGGTCGCGGACGGCCTCGTGCAGGTCGGCGCCGTCGACGTTGGAGACGAACCGGAAGGTGAGGTCGCGGGCCGTGTAGGGGCGCAGCGCCTCGTAGGCCATGGCGGGGCCGAGGTCGGAGCCGCCGATGCCGACGTTGACGATGTTCTTGATGCGCTTGCCGGTGTGGCCGGTCCACTCGCCCGAGCGGATCTTCTTCGCGAAGACGGCCATCTTGTCGAGGACGGCGTGCACCTTGGGCACGACGTTCTCGCCGTCGACCTCGATCACGGCGTCGGCCGGGGCGCGCAGGGCCGTGTGGAGCACGGCGCGGTCCTCGGTCGTGTTGATCTTGTCGCCGCGCAGCATGGCGTCGCGCTGGCCGAACACGTCGGTGGCGGCGGCCAGCTCCTGGAGCAGGGCGAGGGTCTCGTCCGTGACCAGGTGCTTCGAGTAATCGATGTGCAGGTCACCGACCTGGACGGTGTAGCGCTGGGCGCGGCCCGGGTCGTTCGCGAACAGCTCGCGCAGGTGCGTGCCGTTGAACTTCGCCCGGTGGTCCTCCAGGGCGGTCCACTGCGGGCGGCGCGTCAGCAGGGGGGTGGTGTCAGGCATGGTCTACGGACTCCTTGGAAGCCTTCGCGTTCTTCGTGGCGGCCGGGGCGCCCTTGGGGGCCGGGGTGTCCTTCGGGGCCGGGGGGTTCTTCTCGGCCTTCGGCGCCCGTGCTGCCTCGGTGCCGTCGCCCCGCAGCGCGACGGCGTACATCTCGTCGGCGTCGAGGCGGCGCAGCTCCTCCGCGATCAGCTCGGCGGTGGAGCGGACCTTGAGGGCGAGCGTGCGCTCGGGCTGGCCCGGGAGGGTGAGCGTGGCGAGGGGGCCCTCGGGGCGGTCGATGCGGATGTCGCCGTTCGCGGTGCCGAGGCGGACCGCGGTGACGACGGGGCCGCCGGTGGTGACGCGCTCGACCTGGACGCCGAGGCGGGAGCCGAGCCAGCGCGCGAGCAGCTCGGCGCTGGGGTTCTCGGCCTCGGACTCGACGGCCGCCGAGACGATGTCGGCGCGGGCCTGGTCGAGGGCGGCGGCCAGCATGGAGCGCCACGGGGTGAGGCGGGTCCAGGCCAGGTCGGTGTCGCCGGGCGCGTAGGACGCGGCGCGCCGGTCGAGGGCGGCCAGCGGGTGCTCGTCCGCGTACAGGTCGGTGATGCGGCGGGCGGCGAGCGCGCCGAGCGGGTCCTTGGCGGGCTCGTCGGGGCCCTCGACCGGCCACCACACGACGACCGGGGCGTCGGGCAGCAGCAGCGGCAGGACGACGGAGTCGGCGTGGCCGCCGACCTCGCCGTGCAGGCGCAGGATCACGGTCTCGCCGGTGCCCGCGTCGGAGCCGACGCGGACCTCCGCGTCGAGGCGGTTGCCCTGGCGGTCGCGCGGGGTGCGGGCGGTCCGCTTGATCACGACGAGGGTGCGGGACGGGTGCTCGCGGGACGCCTCCTCGGCGGCCTTGATCGAGTCGTACGCGTTCTCCTCGTCCGTGACGATCACCATCGTCAGGACCATGCCCACGGCCGGCGTCCCGATCTCGCGGCGCCCTTGGACGAGCGCCTTGTTGATCTTGCTTGCCGTGGTGTCGGTCAGGTCGATCTTCATGGCCTGCGCCAGCTCCGTCCGTCTCGTGCGAGCATCTCGTCCGCTTCCCTGGGGCCCCAGCTTCCCGAGGCGTACCGGGCGGGTGTGCCGTGGGTGTCCCAGTGCCCCTCGACCGGGTCGAGGATGCGCCAGGACTCCTCCACCTCCTCCGTGCGGGGGAAGAGGTTGGCGTCGCCCAGCAGGACGTCCAGGATCAGCCTTTCGTACGCTTCCGGGCTGGACTCCGTGAACGACTCGCCGTAGGCGAAGTCCATCGACACGTCCCGGATCTCCATCGAGGTACCCGGGACCTTCGATCCGAAGCGTACGGTCATGCCCTCGTCGGGCTGGACGCGGATGACGATCGCGTTCTGGCCGAGCTCCTCCGTCGCGGTGGAGTCGAACGGGGAGTGCGGGGCGCGCTGGAAGACGACCGCGATCTCGGTGACGCGGCGGCCGAGCCGCTTGCCGGTGCGCAGGTAGAAGGGGACGCCCGCCCAGCGGCGGTTGTCGATCTCCAGCTTCACGGCGGCGTAGGTGTCGGTCTTCGACTTGGGGTCGATGCCGTCTTCCTGGAGGTAGCCCTTGACGCGTTCGCCGCCCTGCCAGCCGGCCTCGTACTGGGCGCGGACGGTGGACTTCCCCAGGTCGTCGGGGAGCCGGACGGAGCGCAGGACCTTCAGCTTCTCCGTGACGAGGGACTCGGCGTCGAAGGATGCGGGCTCCTCCATCGCGGTGAGCGCCATCAGCTGGAGCAGGTGGTTCTGGATGACGTCGCGGGCGGCGCCGATGCCGTCGTAGTAGCCCGCGCGGCCGCCGATGCCGATGTCCTCGGCCATCGTGATCTGCACGTGGTCGACGTAGCTGCGGTTCCAGACGGGTTCGTACATCTGGTTGGCGAAGCGGAGGGCCAGGATGTTCTGGACGGTCTCCTTGCCGAGGTAGTGGTCGATCCGGAAGACCTGCTCCGGGGCGAACACCTCGTGCACGATCGCGTTCAGCTCCTTGGCCGACGCGAGGTCGCGGCCGAACGGCTTCTCGATGACGGCGCGCCGCCAGGAGCCCTCGGGCGCGTCGGCGAGCCCGTGCTTCTTGAGCTGCTGGACGACCTTGGGGAAGAACTTCGGCGGCACCGAGAGGTAGAAGGCGTAGTTGCCGCTGGTGCCGCGCTTGTCGTCCAGCTCGTCGACGGCGTCACGGAGCTGCTTGAACGCGGTGTCGTCGTCGAAGTCGCCGGGGATGAAGCGCATGCCCTCGGCGAGCTGGGCCCAGACCTCCTCGCGGAAGGGGGTGCGGGCGTGCTCCCGTACGGAGTCGTGGACGACCTGCGCGAAGTCCTGGTCCTCCCACTCGCGGCGGGCGAACCCGAGGAGCGAGAAGCCCGGCGGGAGCAGGCCCCGGTTGGCGAGGTCGTAGACGGCGGGCATCAGCTTCTTGCGGGACAGGTCGCCCGTGACGCCGAAGATGACGAGCCCGGAGGGGCCCGCGATACGCGGCAGACGCCGGTCGCGCGGGTCCCTCAGGGGGTTCTGCCAGGCGGTGACGGTCACTTGCCCGCACCGTCCTTGCCGGCCAGGCGGGTCTGGACGGTGGCGAGCAGGTCGTTCCAGGCGATCTCGAACTTGGAGACGCCCTCGGCCTCCAGCTGTCCCACGACCTCGTCGTAGGAGATGCCGAGCTTCTCGACGGCGGCGAGCTGCTCGCGGGAGGCGTCGTAGGTGCCGGTGACGGTGTCGCCGTGGATGTCGCCGTGGTCGGCGGTGGCGAGGAGGGTGGCCTCCGGCATGGTGTTGACCGTGCCCGGGGCGACCAGCTCGTCGACGTACAGGGTGTCCTTGTAGGCCGGGTCCTTGACGCCGGTCGAGGCCCACAGCGGGCGCTGCTTGTTGGCGCCGGCGGCGGCCAGCTTGGCGGCGCGCTCGCTCGCGAAGACCTGCTCGTACGCCTCGTAGGCGAGACGGGCGTTGGCGAGGGCGGCCTTGCCCTTGAGCGCCTTGGCCTCGTCCGTGCCGACCTTGTCGAGGCGCTTGTCGATCTCGGCGTCGACGCGCGAGACGAAGAACGAGGCGACCGAGTGGATGCCCGCCAGGTCGATGCCGCGCTCGTGCGCCTTCTCCAGGCCCGCGAGGTAGGCGTCCATGACGGCCTTGTAGCGGTCCAGGGAGAAGATCAGCGTGACGTTGACCGAGATGCCGAGACCGATGACCTCGGTGATGGCCGGGAGACCCGCCTCGGTCGCCGGGATCTTGATCATGACGTTGGGGCGCTCGACGAGCCAGGCGAGCTGCTTGGCCTCGGCGATCGTCGCCTCGGTGTCGTGGGCGAGGCGGGGGTCGACCTCGATGGAGACGCGGCCGTCACGGCCCTGCGTCGCGTCGTAGACGGGGCGCAGGATGTCGGCGGCGGCGCGGACGTCGGCCGTGGTCATCATGCGCACGGCCTCCTCCACGGTGACCTTGCGGACGGCGAGGTCGGCGAGCTGCTCCTCGTAGCCCTCACCGGAGCCGATGGCGGCCTGGAAGATCGACGGGTTGGTGGTGACGCCGACGACGTGGCTCTTCTCGACGACCTCGGCCAGGTTGCCGGAGTCGATGCGCTTGCGCGACAGGTCGTCCAGCCAGATGGAGACGCCTTCGTCGGAGAGGGACTTCAGGGGCGCGACGGCGTTGCTCATGGTGTGCTTCATCTTCTTTCGGTACTGCGTTCTGGCGGGAAGGGGAGGTTCAGGCGCGGGCGGCGGCGAGGGACTCGCGGGCCTTCGCGGCGACGTTCTCAGCGGTGAAGCCGAACTCGCGGAACAGGATGTTCGCGTCCGCGGAGGCGCCGAAGTGCTCCAGGGAGACGATGCGGCCCGCGTCACCGACGTAGCGGTACCAGGTCAGGCCGATGCCCGCCTCGACGGCGACGCGCGCCTTGACGGCGGCGGGCAGGACGCTCTCCTTGTAGGCCTGCTCCTGCTCCTCGAACCACTCGACGGACGGCATCGAGACGACGCGGGTGGCGACGCCCTCGGCCTCCAGGGTCTCGCGCGCCTCGACGGCGAGCTGCACCTCGGAACCGGTGGCGATGAGGATGAGGTCCGGGGTCTCCTTGGACGCCTCGACCAGCACGTAGCCACCCTTGGCGGCGTTCTCGTTCGCCTCGTAGGTCGGAACGCCCTGGCGGGTCAGCGCGAGGCCGTGCGGGGCGGGCTTGACGGAGCCGCGGCGCAGGATCTCGCGCCAGGCGATGGCGGTCTCGTTGGCGTCGGCCGGGCGAACGACGTTCAGGCCGGGGATGGCGCGCAGGGAGGCCAGGTGCTCGACGGGCTGGTGCGTCGGGCCGTCCTCGCCGAGGCCGACGGAGTCGTGCGTCCAGACGTACGTCACCGGGAGCTGCATCAGGGCCGACATGCGGACGGCGTTGCGCATGTAGTCGGAGAACACGAGGAACGTGCCGCCGTAGATGCGGGTGTTGCCGTGGAGCGCGATGCCGTTCATCTCGGCGGCCATCGAGAACTCGCGGATGCCGAAGTGGACGGTGCGGCCGTACGGGCTCGCCTCGGGCAGCGGGTTGCCGACCGGCAGGAAGGACGACGTCTTGTCGATCGTCGTGTTGTTCGAGCCCGCGAGGTCGGCGGAGCCGCCCCACAGCTCGGGGATGACCGGGCCGAGCGCCTGGAGGACCTTGCCGGACGCGGCACGCGTGGCGACCTTCTTGCCGGTCTCGAAGGCGGGCAGCGCCTGCTCCCAGCCCTCGGGGAGGCGGCCCGCGACGATCCGGTCGAGCAGCTCGGAGCGCTCCGGGTTGGCGGCGCGCCACTCGGCGAGCTGCTTGTCCCAGGCGGCGTGGGCCTCGGCGCCGCGGTCGAGGGCGCCGCGCGTGTGGGCGAGCACCTTCTCCTCGGCGATGAAGGACTGCTCGGGGTCGAAGCCGAGGGCGCGCTTGGTGGCGGCCACCTCGTCGTCGCCGAGCGCGGAGCCGTGGGAGGCCTCGGTGTTCTGGGCGTTCGGGGCGGGCCAGGCGATGATCGTGCGCATGGCGATGATCGAGGGGCGGGAGGTCTCGGCCTTGGCGGCGGCGAGCGCCTCGTACAGGGCCTTGACGTCGACGTCGCCGTCCTCGCGCGGCGTGATCCGCTGCACGTGCCAGCCGTACGCCTCGTAGCGCTTCAGCACGTCCTCGGAGAAGGCGGTCGCGGTGTCGCCCTCGATGGAGATGTGGTTGTCGTCGTAGAGGAAGACGAGGTTGCCGAGCTTCTGGTGGCCCGCGAGCGAGGATGCCTCGGCGGAGACGCCCTCCTCCAGGTCGCCGTCGGAGACGATCGCCCAGATGGTGTGGTCGAAGGGGCTGGTGCCCTCGGGGGCCTCGGGGTCGAACAGGCCGCGCTCGTAGCGGGCGGCCATCGCCATGCCGACCGCGTTGGCGACGCCCTGGCCGAGCGGGCCGGTCGTGGTCTCGACACCGGCGGTGTGGCCGTACTCGGGGTGGCCGGGCGTCTTCGAACCCTGGGTGCGGAACGCCTTCAGGTCGTCGAGCTCCAGCTCGTAGCCGGAGAGGAAGAGCTGCGTGTAGAGGGTGAGGCTGGTGTGGCCCGGCGAGAGGACGAAGCGGTCGCGGCCGGTCCACTCCGGGTCGGCCGGGTCGTGGCGCATCGCCTTCTGGAAGATCGTGTACGCGGCGGGCGCGAGGCTCATGGCGGTGCCGGGGTGACCGTTCCCGACCTTCTGCACGGCGTCGGCCGCCAGGAGGCGGGCGGTGTCGACGGCACGCTGGTCGAGGTCGGTCCACTCGAAGGGCTTCTCGAAGGGGTCGAGGCCGTTCGGTGTCTGCGTGCTCATCTGTATGACTTCCTTCGCATCCGTGGTGCTCTTGCGGTGCCCTGAGGCGGTGGCCCGCCGAGGCCAAACGCCCAGGTGGAACCAGGTACGACGTTAAAGGTCATACTTTTCGCTCGGTAGGTGCCCCCGTGCCACCGTTCGGTGAAAATGGGACACGCAGACCGGTCGCGACCAAGGAACACGCATGACGGAGCAGGGCCCCGCGCAGACGAGCGCACATCTGACGAGCGCGGAGCACATCCGTACGTACCCCTTCGACCCGAGCGCGAGCGTCTCCGGGGTCGGCATCCAGGTCGGGCCGATGGGCACGGACGGCCCCTGGGCGGGCGGCGTCGGCCTGTCGCGGCGCGTGCACCGCATCGACTTCCACGTCCTGCTCTTCTTCCGCGAGGGTCCCGTCCGCCACATGATCGACTTCACCGAGCACGAGGTCGGGGCCGGGGACATCCTGTGGATCCGCCCCGGACAGGTGCACGGCTTCTCGACCACCGACCCCTACGTCGGCACGGCGCTCACCATGCAGCCCGGGTTCCTGCCGCGCGCGATCGTCGAGGCGACGGGCATGTACCGCTACGACCGGCCGCCGATCCTCCACCCGGACGAGGCCCAACTCGCCGCCATCGAGGCGTCGCTGACGCAGCTTCAGCGCGAGTACCTCGACACGACGACGCTCCCGCTCAGCCTGCACACCTCGGTCCTTCGCCACACGCTCACCGCGTTCATGCTCCGCGTCGCGCACGTCTCGGCGCAGGCGGCGGCCGACGCGTGCGAGCCGCAGCCGGACACGACGTTCAGCCGCTTCCGCACCGCCGTCGAGCAGGGCTTCACGACGAACCACAGCGTCAGCGCGTACGCCGACGAGCTGGGCTACTCGCGCCGCACCCTGGTCCGCGCGGTGCGCGCCGCGACCGGGCAGACCCCGAAGGCGTTCATCGACCGGCGCGTGATCCTGGAGGCGAAGCGGCTGCTGGCCCACACGGACCTGCCGGTGGGGCGGATCGGGGTCGCGGTCGGGTTCGGGGACTCGGCGAACTTCTCGAAGTTCTTCCAGCAGCACACGGGGGTGACTCCGGCGGCGTTCCGCGCGGAGCAGGTCTGAACCCCGCTTCTCCAATATCCCGAGACCCCCCGTTTCACCATGCGCAACGGGGGGTTGACCGTTTCCCGGGGCCCTCGTACGGTGCTCGCACCCCCGCAGGTATATCGATTAACCACCCCTCGGTTGGAGACGTACCGCCGTGCCCCCAGTCCCCTTCAAGCCCTCCGCGATGAGCCGGCGCGGCTTTCTCGCCGCGGGCGGTGCGCTCGCCGCCACCCCCGCCCTTTCTGCCTGCTCCTCCCTGGCGGCGGCCGACGACGACCCCGACACGCTCGTCGTCCACAGCCAGCTCGGCACCACCGCGCCCGGCTCGCCGACCTACCTCGCCGCCCTGGACCGCTTCCGCGAGGAGAGCGGGCTCAAGGTGCGGAACCTGGTCAACGGCGACGACCTCGCGCAGGTCTACGAGACCTCGCGCCTGGCCCGCAAGGAGCCGGACGTCGTCATGGTCAACCTGTACGACAAGACGCTGGCCTGGACCGACGTCGGCGCCACGGTCGATGTCAAGGGCTACATGGACGACTGGGGCCTGCGGAAGCGCGTGCTCCCCGTCGCGCTCGACGCCTGGACGGACGGCAAGGGGCGGCTGCGCGCGTTCCCGTACTTCGCGACGAACTGGCCGGTCGCCTTCAACCGGGCGCTCCTCGACCGCGCGGGCGTCGACACCGTCCCGACCACCGGGGACGAGCTGATCCGCGCGGCGGGCAAGCTCCGCAAGAAGGGCATCGCGCCCGTCACCACGGGCGGCAACGACTGGACCGGGCAGAAGCTCCTCGCGCAGATCATCCAGACGTTCCTCACCGAGGACGAGGCGCGCCACGTCTACGAGACCGGTGACTTCAGCGGCAGCGGGGCCCGCCGGGGCATCGACTACTTCGTGGAGCTGCGCGACGCCGGGGGCTTCGCCGACAAGGCGCAGGGTCTGACGTCGGACACGATGACGACGCAGTTCAACACGCAGGCCGCCGCGATGCAGTCGGCGATGTCGTCGGCGCTCGCCAAGGTGCCGGATGCGGTGGCCCGCCACACGGACGTGGGCGGCTGGCCGCTGGCGCCGGGCGCCGCGCACGACAAGCCGACGATCCTGCGCACGTACACGCTGATCGGCTTCTGGATCAGCCCGAACGGCACGAAGAAGATCGACGCCGTCGAGAAGTTCCTGAAGTTCTTCTACCGCGAGGACACCGTCGCGCGGTTCATCAAGGAGTCGGGCCGCGACATGGCGCTGCGCTCGGACGCGGTGAGCACGGACTTTCCGCTGGTCGCGGCGGCGCAGAAGCTCGGCTCGGACGTGGGCCAGGTGCTGCTCCCCGAC
The DNA here is from genome assembly GCF_040644575.1 of Streptomyces sp. NPDC046939. Lineage (NCBI taxonomy): Bacteria > Bacillati > Actinomycetota > Actinomycetes > Kitasatosporales > Streptomycetaceae > Streptomyces > Streptomyces sp. NPDC046939. The sequence goes on along the minus strand of NZ_JBEYWV010000041.1, from coordinate 55,871 downwards.
CTGTTCGTGCCGCCGGCGGCGACGCAGGGGCTGATCACCGCCACGAGTACGTCCTTCACGCGCGGCACGAGCGCCGCCAAGGTCCGCCAGGTCCTCGAAGCCGCCTACCGCGGCATCTGACCGCCGCCCACTTACGCACAGGGAGTTGCTGCAATGACGACGTTGACGTCGACAGCGGGCGAGGCAGCGGTCGGCCGCCCCACCCCTCCGTCCTCCTCGCCGGGTCCTGGTGGCCGTGCGCGCCGCCAGGGCGGCACGGTGCTCGCGCTGCCCGCGCTCGTCTGGTACCTGGTCTTCATGGTCGGCCCGCTGGTCGCCATCTTCGTGGTGGCGGCGCTGCACTGGCCGGGCATGCTCCAGCCGGTGTCGTTCGCCGGGTTCGACAACGTGCGGGCGGTCTTCGACGACCCGGTGTTCTGGGACGCGGTCTCCAACACCGCGATCCAGCTGGTCGTCGCGATCCCGGTGATGGTGGCGTGCGCGTACATGCTGGGCTACTACGTGGCGCAGAAGCCGCCGGGCCACCGGGTCATCCGGTACCTGCTCTTCATCCCGGGTCTGATTTCGACGCCCGCCAAGGCCATGGTCTTCTACGCGGCCCTCTCCCCCGACGGGCTGCTCAACGGCGGCCTGGAGGCGGTCGGCCTCGGCTCGCTCGCCGACGCCTGGCTGGCGTCCCCGTCCACCGCGCTCGCCTGTCTGATCGCGCTCGACATCTGGGCCGGGATCGGCTTCACCGCCGTGCTCTTCGCGGCGCGGCTCGGCAGTGTGCCCGAGGAGCTGGGCGAGGCGGCGCAGTTGGACGGCGCCGGGCACTGGCGCACGATGTGGCGCGTCCACTTCCCGGTGATCAAGGACTACGTGGGCGTCGTGACGATGCTCCAGTTCCTCTGGACGCTGTTCGGCTCGGCGCAGCACGTGCTTCTGCTGACCCAGGGCGGGCCCGGCAGTTCCTCGACGACGCTGTCGTTCCTCGTCTACCAGAAGGCGTTCATCGCGGCGGACCTCGGCTACAGCCAGACCGTCGGTGTCCTCCTCTTCCTCGTCGGCCTCGTCGGACTGCTCGCCATCCGGCGCGTGTTCCGGCAGAGCTACTGACCGCCAGTCCTGATCGGAGTACGCCTTGAAGTCCTCGGCACGTTCCCGCTTCGGCCGGTCCTGGCTGCCCGCGCACATCCTGGTGTGGCTGTACGCGGTGCTCCTGGTCATCCCGCTGTACTACTTCCTCGCCTCGGCGTTCAAGACGAACGACGAGATCTTCGCCCACCCCTTCGCGCTGCCGTCGCACTTCGGCTTCGGCAACTTCTCGACGGCGTTCGACAGCGCGGACCTGGGTCTCGCGATCGTCAACTCGGCGCTGGTGACGGTCTTCTCGCTGGTTTTGACGCTGGCGCTCGCGATCCCGGCGGCGTTCGCCCTGGCCCGCTCGACGGGCCGCCTCGCCTCCCTGGTGGAGAAGGTGTTCTCGCTCGGCTTCCTGATCCCGACGTTCGCGGCGCTGTTCCCGACGTTCCTCCTCGCGGCGGCGACGGGCCTGTTCCACACGCGGACGTTCATGGTCCTTTTCCTGCCCGCGACGGCGATGCCGCTGTCGGTGGTGATCCTGGTGCAGTTCGTGCGGACCATCCCGAAGGAGATGGAGGAGGCCGCCCGGCTCGACGGCGCGTCCACCTTCGCGGTCCTGCGCCACGTCTACACGCCGATGTGCCTGCCCGGCATCGCGACGGTCCTGCTGCTCAACTTCCTGACCTTCTGGAACGAGTACCTGTACTCGCTCGTCATCATCGGCCCCGACCCGGCCCAGCGCACCGTGCAGGTCGCGCTGCCCACCCTGAAGGCCATCACCGGCACCGACTACGGCGTCCTGACGGCGGGCACCGTGCTGACCCTCGTCCCGGTGTGGGTGGTCTATACGGTGCTCCAGAAGCGGATGCAGCAGGCATTGGTGAGTGGGGCGGTGAAGATGTGAGCGGTACCTCTACGACGAAGAAGAAGGCGGGACGTCCGACCATCAAGGCGGTGGCGGCGGCGGCCGGGGTCTCCACGGCGGCAGTGTCGCAGGCGTTCAACGACAAGGGCCGGCTGGCCGAGGCGACGCGGCAGCGGATCCTCGACGTGGCGCTCGACCTGGGCTGGTCGCCGAGCGCGTCGGCGTCGGCGCTGCGCAGCGCCCGTACCCGTACGCTCGCGCTCGTCGTGCGCAGGCCCACCGATGTGCTCGGCGCGGACCCGCACTTCAGCGAGCTGATCACCGGCATAGAGGGCGAGCTGGCGCCGCGCGGCTACGGCCTGCTCCTGCACTTGGTCGCGGGTGTGGAGGAGGAGAGCGCGCTGTACGAGCGGCTCGCCGCCGAGAAGCGGGTGGACGGGGCGGTGCTCACGGACGCCCGCGCCGACGACCCGCGCCCGGCGCTCCTGACCCGCCTCGGCCTGCCCGCCGTCCTCCTCGGCGCGCCGACGCCGGACGCGCCGGTGCCGGTGGTCGGGCTCGGCAACCAGGGCGCGGGTGTCGTGGAAGTCGTTCGGCACCTGCGGGAGTTGGGGCACGAGCGGATCGCGTACGTGGCCGGTCCCGCCGAGCTCCAGCACACGCGCCTCCGCCTCGCCGTGTTCGAGGAGACCCTGGCCGCGTCCGGGCTGGCCCCCGCCTCCGTACAGCACACCGACTTCTCGGAGGCGGCGGCCGTCGCCGCGACCCGCGCGCTCCTCGCCGCCGACGACCGTCCGACGGCCGTCGTCTACGCCAACGACTCGATGGCGGTGTGCGGCATCGGCACCGCCCAGCGGGCGGGCCTGCGCGTCCCCGAGGACCTGTCGGTCGTCGGCTACGACAACCTGCCGCTCGGCGGCTGGCTGCACCCGCGCCTGACCACCGTCGACCAGCAGGTGCAGCGGGTCGGCGCGGCAGCGGCCCGCACGCTGCTCGCCCAGTGCGGCGAGGACCTGCCCGCGACGCCGCTCGTGGACCGGCCCCGGCTCGTGATCCGCGAGTCGACAGGACCGGCGCCCCACCTCTGACGCACCCCCGCACGCACCGCACTCAGCAACGCAACGGAGACCCGTACCACCATGCGACGCCACAGCGCCCACCTGACCCACGACGCCGCCGTCCTGCCCTGGCTCGGCGCCAACTTCTGGTCCCGCACGGGCGGGCCCCTGATGTGGCGCGACTACGACCCGGAGGTGGTGCGCGAGGAGCTGCGGGTGCTGCGCGAGCACGGGCTGAACATGACCCGCTCGTTCTTCTACTGGCCGGACTTCCACCCCGAGCCGCACCGCATCGACGAAGCCCTGTGCGAAAGGTTCCGCGACTTCCTGGACGCGCACCGCGAGCTGGGCATGGGCACGGTCCCGACGTTCATCGTCGGCCACATGTCGGGCGAGAACTGGGACCCGGCATGGCGCGGCGGCCGCGACCTCTACGAGGACGTGTGGATGGTGGGCCGCCAGGCGTGGTTCGCCGCGCAGATGACGCGCCGCTTCAAGGACCACCCGGCCGTCACCGGCTGGCTCATCACGAACGAGATGCCGGGCTACGGCCGGATCTACCAGGTCGACCCGCCCTCCAGCGACGTCGTGACGGCGTGGGCGCAGGCCATGTGCAACGCCGTACGGGCGGCGGGCGCCACCCAGCCCGTCTCGCTCGGCGACGGCGCCTGGGGCATCGAGGTCACCGGCCGCGACAACGGCTTCTCCCTCCGGGACACCGCCGAGTACGTGGACTTCGTCGGCCCGCACGTCTACCGCTCGGACACGGACAAGGCGCGCCAGCACTACCGCGCCGCGTTCGAGTGCGAGCTGGCGGCGGTGACCGGGCAGCCGGTGGTCCTGGAGGAGTTCGGCCTGTCCACGGACACGGTGTCGGCGGCCAACGCGGGCGTCTACTACCGCCAGACCCTGCACAACTCACTCCTCGGTGGTGCGACGGGCTGGATGGCCTGGAACAACACCGACTACGACGACCTGTGGGACCGGTCCCCGTACGACCACCACCCCTTCGAGATGCACTTCGGCATCACCGACAGCACGGGCGCGCCGAAGGAGCCGCTGCGCGAACTCGCCGCCTTCGCGGGCGTGTTGAAGGCCGTGGACTTCGCGCGCTGCCGTCGTGCCGACGCGGGCGCCGCCTTCGTCGTCCCCGCGTTCCTGGAGCGCGGCTACCCGTACAGCCGCCCCGCCGACCGCCCGCTGATCTTCACGTCGCTGCACCAGGGGTACGTGGCCGCGCGCGCCGCCGATCTCCCGGCGGGCCTGACCCGTGAGGCGGACGGCATAGCCGAGGACGTGGACCTGTATCTCCTGCCCGCGACACGGCAGTTGACGACGCGGACGCGGCGGGCGCTCCAGCGGCGGGCCGACGAGGGCGCCACGGTCTACCTGTCGTTCTGCTCGGGCGAGCACCCGGGGACGCGCGGCGCCTGGTTCGACGACCTGGACGGCTTGTTCGGCGTCGAGCAGCAGTTGTCGTACGGGGTGGCGGAGCCGATCGAGGACGACACCCTGGAGATGACGTTCCAGGAGGACTTCGGCTCCATCCGCGCGGGTGAGACGCTGCGCTTCCCGGTCGCGGGGAACGAGGACAGCCGCGCCTACCTGCCCGTCGTGCCGCGCGGCGCCCGCGTGGTGGCGGTCGACGGCCACGGCCGCCCGGCGCTGCTGTGCCGGGAGACCGGGCGCGGGCGCACCGTCCTCGCCACGTACCCGCTGGAACACATGGCGGCCCGCACGCCCCGCGTCAACCCGGAGCAGACACACCGCCTGTACGCGGCGCTCGCCGAGGTCGCCGGGGTGGAGCGGGCGGTGACGGTGGACGAGCCGTACGTCGGCACGGATGTCCTGGTCCACGAGGACGGGCGGCGGTTCGTGTGGCTGGTCAGCCAGGCCGAGGACGAGGTGACCGTCCGCCCGGGGACGGCGGAGGGCGCGACACTGCACGACCTGGACTCCGGGGAGCCGGTCGGCGCGGTCACCCTCCCCGCCTTCGGCGTCCGGGTCCTGGAACTGCGATGAGCGAGCCGCTGTACCGGGACCCGGCCGCGCCCGTCCCCGACCGCGTGCGCGACCTGCTGGGCCGCATGACGCTGACGGAGAAGGTCGGCCAGGTCAACCAGCGCCTGTACGGCTGGCACGCCTATGAGCGCGGCCCGGACGGACGCCACCGGCTCACCGACGCCTTCCGTGCGGAGGTGGCGGCGTACGACGGGATGGGTGCCCTGTACGGGTTGCAGCGCGCCGACCCCTGGTCGGGCGTCACGTTCGCCGACGGGATCACGGCGGCGGACGCGGCCGGGGTCGTGAACGCGGTGCAGCGGCACGTCGTCGAGACGACCCGGCTCGGCATACCCGTGCTGATGGTCGAGGAGGTACCGCACGGGCATCAGGCCCTGGACGGCACGGTCCTCCCCGTCAACCTCGCCGTCGGCGCGAGCTGGGACCCGGAGCTGTACGAGGAGGCCGCCGCCGCTGCCGCCGCCGAACTCCGCGCCCGGGGCGGGCACATAGCCTTGGTCTCCGCCCTCGACCTGGTGCGCGACCCGCGCTGGGGCCGCGCCGAGGAGTGCTTCGGCGAGGACCCGTATCTGGCCGCCCGGTTCACGGAGGCGCTGGTGCGCGGCATGCGCGCGGAGGGCGTCGGGGTCGTCCTCAAGCATTTCGCGGGGCAGGGCGCGACGGTCGGCGGGCGCAACAGCGCGGCGACCGAGCTGGGCCGCCGCGAACTGCACGAGATCCATCTGGCGGCGGCCCGCGCCGGGGTGCGGGCCGGGGCCGCCGGGGTCATGGCGGCGTACAACGAGTTCGACGGCCTGCCGTGCGCGGCCAATCCGTACCTGCTGACCGAACTTCTGCGGAAGCAGTGGGGGTTCGACGGGATCGTGATGGCGGACGGGCAGGCGCTCGACCGGCTCGTGCGGCTCGCGGGCGATTCGGCGTCGGCGGGCGCGATGGCGCTGGCGGCGGGGACGGACCTGAGCCTGTGGGACGGGGCCTTCCCGCGCCTCGCGGAGGCCGTCGAGCGGGGGCTCGTGGCGGAGGAGACGCTGGACCGGGCCGTCGGGCGGGTTCTGGCGCTGAAGTTCCGGCTCGGGCTGTTCGAGGCTCCCTATGTACGTGCCAAGGGCGCGGAAAGCTCCGTAAAGACACGGAGGTTGAGCGAGCAATTGGCCCGTACATCAATCACTCTGTTGGAGCACGACGGGTCGACCCTGCCCCTGCCGCCCGTCGTGTCCCGTATCGCCGTCCTCGGCCCGAACGCCGACTCCGTGCCGCAGCAGACCGGCGACTACACGGCACCGCGGCGGCCCGGCACCGGCACCACCGTGCTCGACGGCGTCCGCGCCGTCGCCGGGCCCGGCCGCGAGGTGACGTACGCGCGCGGCTGCGAGCTGGTCGGCGACGACCGCTCCGGGATCGCCGATGCGGTCGCCCTGGCCGCGGACGCCGATGTCGCGGTGCTTGTCCTCGGGGGGTCAAGCGCCCGCGAGGACGGCACGCGGTTCGACGCCAACGGCGCGGCGGTCGTGTCGTCGGGGAACCCAGCCGGCATGACGTGCGGCGAAGGCGTGGACCTGGCGGAACTCTCCCTGCCGGGCGGGCAATGCGCATTGCTCGACGCCGTCGCCGCGACCGGGACGCCCGTCGTCGTGGTGCTGGTCCAGGGGCGCCCGCACGCCCTGCCCGACCTCTCCGGCCGCGTCGGGGCGCTGCTGTCCGCCTGGTACCCGGGTCCTTGGGGCGGCCGGGCCGTCGCCGACGTGCTGTTCGGGGCCGTCGCGCCGGCCGGGCGGCTGCCCGTGTCCGTGCCGCGCTCGGCGGCCCAGCTCCCCGTGTTCTACAACGGCAAGGACCACGGCTACCGCGGCTACGTCGACCAGCCGGCGACCGCGCGGTACGCCTTCGGCCACGGCCTCTCGTACGGGACGGTCGCCTACGGCGCGCCCGTGCTGAGCCGGTCCGCCGTACCGGTCGAAGAGGCCAGTCTGACCTGCACGGTCGCCGTCGAGAACACCGGCCGGACGGCCGTCCGCGAGACCGTGCAGCTCTATGTGCGACGTGTCTCCGGCGGCTCGTCCTGGCCGCGCGTGCGGGAGCTGCGCGGGTTCACCGGGGTGGATCTCGCGCCGGGCGAGCGCCGCGAGGTGGTCTTCGGGGTGACCGCCGAGACGCTCGCCTCCGTCGGCCGTGACCTGCGGCTGACGGTGGAGGCGGGCACGTACGAGATCGAGACGGGACCGGCGTCCGACCGGACCCGGGGCGCCCTCCTCACTGTCACGCCTCCGTAGGCGGCGCACGGGTGGGGGACAATGGGCCCATGGCACGCCCCACCTCCCCCACCTGCCCGTGCGGTCTCCCCCAGCCGTACGAGGACTGCTGCGGCCGCTACCACTCGGGCGCCGCGGCCGCGCCCACGGCCGAGGCCCTCATGCGCTCGCGGTACACGGCGTTCGCGCGCAAGGACGCCGCGTACCTGCTGCGCACCTGGCACCCGGACACCCGGCCGCCGGTGATCGAGTTCGACCCGGCGCTGACCTGGGCCGGTCTGGAGGTCCTGGACGCCACCGACGGCTCCGCGTTCCACCAGAGCGGCACCGTCACCTTCCGCGCCCGCTACAAGGACGGCGGCCGGGCGGGCGCGCTGCACGAGCGGAGTCAGTTCCTGCGGGTGGGCGGCGCCTGGGTGTACGTCGACGGGGACTTCATCGAGTAACTCCCCCATTTGCGCAAGGCGGTTCAGGGCGCCAGGATGTCCAGTTCCTGGAGCGCCCCGACCGCGATCTCGCGCGTGAGCGCCTCCGCGCGCTCCGCGTCCCCTTCCCGTACCGCCTCCGCGACCGAGACGTGCAGGGTCACCGCCGCCGGGTCCGGGTCCTCGAACATGACCTGGTGGTGGGTGCGGCCCGCGAGGACCTCGGCGACGAGGTCGCCGAGGTGGGCGAACATCTCGTTGCCCGACGCGTTGAGCACGATGCGGTGGAACTCGATGTCGTGGACGAGGTAGCCCTCCAGCTGATGGCCGCGTGAGGTGGCGACCATGCCGAGCGCGCACTCGGTGAGCGCGGCGCACTGCTCGGCCGAGGCGTACCGCGCGGCGAGCCCGGCCGCGACCGGCTCGACCGCCGAACGCAGCACGGTCAGCGAGCGCAACTGGCGCGGCCGGTCGGCGCCGGCCAGCCGCCAGCGGATGACCTGCGGGTCGTAGACGTTCCACTCCGCCGCCGGGCGGACGGTGACGCCGACCCGGCGCCGCGACGCCACCAGGTGCATCGACTCCAGGACCCGGACCGCCTCGCGCATGACGGAGCGCGACACCTCGTAGCGCTGGGCGAGCTCGTCCGTGCGCAACACGCTGCCCTCGGGGTACTCGCCCGCGGTGATGGCGGGACCGAGGCTGTCCAGTACGCGGGCGTGCAGTCCCCGGTCCTTCGTGGTCATGGGGTTCAGCGTACGGTTCGGGCACGGCCAACAAAAAGTCTGACTTTTAAGTCACAGTCTCTTGAATTAGTCAGACCTATTGAGTTTCAGTGGCGTGAACACAGCGATGTCGACGAAGACACCGATGAGGACAGCGAGGCAGCGATGAGCACCCCCCACGTCGTCGTGGTCATGGGCGTAGCGGGCACCGGCAAGACAACGATCGGTCCCCTGCTCGCCGAACGGCTCGGCGTTCCGTACGCCGAGGGCGACGACTTCCACCCCCCGGCCAACATCGCCAAGATGACCGCCGGCACGCCCCTGACGGACGACGACCGCTGGCCGTGGCTGGACGCCATCGGCGAGTGGGCGCACGGCCGGGCCGGGCTCGGCGGGGTGGTCAGCTCCTCGGCCCTCAAGCGCGCCTACCGCGACCGGCTGCGAGCCGCCGCCCCCGGCGTCGTCTTCGTGCACCTCACCGGCAGCCGTGAACTCATCGAGGACCGGATGGCGCAGCGGAAGGGCCACTTCATGCCGACCGCGCTCCTGGACTCGCAGTTCGCCACGCTCCAGCCGCTCGCGGCGGACGAGGCGGGCGTCGCCGTCGATGTGTCGGGCTCTCCCGAGGAGATCGCGGACCGGGCCGTCGAGGCCCTGGCCGCGCTCGACTCCGAGTAGCTCTCAGCCCCTCCTCGTTCCCGAACCCCTTCCCACGCACCAAGGATCAACCGTGACCAGTCTCAGCGTCGAGATGCTGGCAGCGGACGCCGTCGAGCCGATCACCTCCGCGGGCCACGCCCAGCTCGGGATCGCCGTCCTCGCGGGCATCGCCGTCATCGTCCTGCTCATCACGAAGTTCAAGCTCCACGCCTTCCTGGCGCTCACCATCGGCTCGCTCGCGCTCGGCGCGGTCGCCGGGGCGCCGCTCGACAAGGTGATCACCAGCTTCACCGCGGGTCTCGGCTCCACGGTCGCGGGTGTGGGCGTGCTGATCGCGCTCGGCGCGATCCTCGGCAAGCTGCTCGCCGACTCCGGCGGCGCGGACCAGATCGTCGACACGATCCTCGCCAAGGCCGGGAAGTCCGGCGGCAAGGCGATGCCGTGGGCGATGGTCCTGATCGCCGCCGTGATCGGGTTGCCGCTCTTCTTCGAGGTCGGCATCGTGCTGCTGATCCCGGTCGTCCTGATGGTCGCCAAGCGCGGCAACTACTCCCTGATGCGGATCGGCATCCCGGCGCTCGCCGGTCTGTCGGTCATGCACGGTCTGATCCCGCCGCACCCCGGCCCGCTCGTCGCGATCGACGCCGTCAAGGCCAACCTGGGCATCACGCTCGCGCTCGGCATCGTCGTCGCGATCCCGACGGTCATCATCGCCGGTCCCGTCTTCTCCAAGTACGCCGCCCGCTGGGTGGACGTGCCCGTGCCCGACAAGATGGTCCCGGGCCGCGCCTCCGACGACCTGGAGAGGCGGCCGAGCTTCGGCGCCGCCGTCGCCACCATCCTGCTGCCGGTCGTGATGATGCTGGCCAAGGCCCTGGTCGACATCGTCGTGGACGACCCCGAGGCCACCGTGCAGCGTGTCTTCGATGTCATCGGCAACCCGCTGACCGCCCTGCTCGTCGCCGTCATCGTGGGCATGTTCACGCTCGGCCGCCCGGCCGGGTTCACCAAGGGCAAGCTCCAGGCCACCACCGAGAAGTCCCTCGCCCCGATCGCGGGCGTGCTCCTCATCGTCGGCGCGGGCGGCGGCTTCAAGCAGACCCTCATCGACTCGGGCGTCGGCCAGATGGTCCTGGACATCTCCAAGGACTGGTCCATCCCTGCGCTCCTGCTCGCCTGGCTGATCGCCGTCGTGATCCGCCTCGCCACCGGTTCGGCGACCGTCGCGACCGTCTCGGCCGCCGGTCTCGTCGCGCCCCTCGCCGCGAACATGTCGGACTCGCACACGGCGCTCCTGGTCCTCGCGATCGGCGCGGGCTCGCTGTTCTTCAGCCACGTCAACGACGCCGGGTTCTGGCTGGTCAAGGAGTACTTCGGGCTCAGCGTCGGCCAGACGGTGAAGACCTGGTCGATCATGGAGACGATCATCTCCGTGGTCGCGGGCGCCCTGGTCCTGCTGCTCTCGCTGGTCATCTAGGACCGCCCTGCAACGCACTTCGGCCCCGCCCCCCGTCACCAGAGGTGACGGGGGGCGGGGCCGAAGTGGTCCGCCGGGGCGGTGGCCGGTCTCAGCCGGCCTTCTTCTCCAGCTGGAACGCCTCGTTGCCCAGGCCGATCCGTGCGTGCGCCTCCGGGTTGCGGGAGCGCAGGACGAGGCTGTAGACGACGCCGACGAGCGCGGCGAGGGCGATGATGCCGGGCAGCAGCCAGTTCAGGGCGGAGTCGGGGCCCGAGCCGACCAGGACGTCGAAGTCCTTGATCGTGTAACCGGCGATGACGAGCAGGGCCAGGCCCGCGATACCGGACGACACCAGACGCCACGCCTGCGGGCCCGCCGCGCCGCGCTTGACGAAGAAGACGATGACCGCGAGGGACGCCGTGGCCATCAGCAGGATGACGCCGAGCGCGCCCACGTTGCCGCCCCACGTGAACAGGTGCAGGACCGGGGCGGTCGGGTCGCCCGCCTTGCCGTCGTCGGCGACCGCGAAGCACACGACGACGATCAGCGAGATCACGGACTGCAGGATCGAGCCGGTGCCGGGCGCGCCGCTGCCGCTGTTGGTGCGGCCGAAGCGGGCCGGGAGCAGGCCCTCGCGGCCCATGGCGAACGCGTACCGGGCGACCACGTTGTGGAAGCTGAGCAGCGCCGCGAACATGCCGGTGACGAACAGGACGTGGACGACGTCGGTGAAGGTCCCGCCGAGCCGGTCCTCGGTCAGGCCGAACAGGAGCGTGGTCGACTGCTTCTGGGCCGCGCCCACGATGCCCGCCGGGCCCGTGGCCACGGTCATCGCCCAGGAGCTGAACGCGAAGAAGAGGGCGACGCCGCCGACGGCCAGGAACATGACGCGGGGCACGAGGATGTGCGGGCGGCTGGTCTCCTCCGCGTAGACGGGCGCCTGCTCGAAGCCGGTGAACGCGGCGATGCAGAAGCACAGGGCGGTGCCGAGGCCGACGCCGGAGAGCGTGGACGGGTCGAAGGCGTGCATCGACAGGCCCTCGCGGCCCGGGTCGCCGAGCGCCGCGACGTCGAAGACGACCACGACGGCGACCTCGAGGAGCAGCAGGACGCCGAGCACCTTCGCGTTCACGTCGATCTTCAGCAGGGCGAGGACGCCGACCGCGACGACGGCCAGCAGCGCCGGTATCCACCAGGCCAGCTCGACGTCGAGGTACTGCTGGAAGAGGCCGGCGACCTCGAAGCCGAAGATGCCGAAGATGCCGACCTGGAGGACGCTGTACGCGACGAGCGCGACCAGGGCCGCCGCCGCGCCGGTCGTCGGGCCGAGGCCGCGGGAGATGTACGCGTAGAAGGCGCCCGCGTTGTGCACGTGGCGGCTCATCTCGGCGTAGCCGACGCTGAAGAGGGTCAGGACGATGCCGAGGATCAGGAAGAGCAGGGGCATGCCAACCACGCCCATGACGGCGAACGTCGTCGGCATCACGCCCGCGACCACCATCAGCGGCCCGGTCGCGGCGAGCACGGAGAGCAGCAGCCCGGCCGTGCCGAGCCGCCCGGCGCGCAGCGCGCTCTCCTCGCCCAGATACGTGCTGATGCCCGGCTCGGCCGCCACGGCTCTGTCGCTCGTGCTCGAACTGCCCGTCGTCATCGCGGGGTTGTCCTTCCTGGTCAGGTGCGCCGTCTGGTCGTCTAGGCCGCGCCGAGCGCGGCGTCGCGCGCGGCGTGGAACGCTTCGTACGGGTCCCGGTCCGGGTAGGACCAGGGCGCCGGGGTGAGGTGCGTGCCGATGCGGTGGAAGAGGGCGGCGGCCTCGGCGGGGCGGCCCTCGCAGTACTTGGCATGGGCCAGGAAGTTGAGGTCGATGCGGCCGCGCGGGTGGGCGGCACCGGCCCGGTCGTGCGGGTCGCCCCACTCCAGCCACCAGTCGAACGCGGCCTTCATGACGACGCGGGCCCGCCGGCCCGTCCAGTGCCCGGACGCCTTCGGGTCGGGCGGCTCGACGCCCGCCCTCGCGAGGACGCGGTAGCGCTCGGCGTGCGCGATCACCGGCAGCACCGCCAACGGCGAGTCCGCCGGGGCCTGTTCGGCGGCCCAGGCCGCGAAGTCGTACACCTCGTGCAAGGGGTCCTGACCCGCGGCGGCGCGCCGCTCGGCGAGCCTGGCCACCATCAGGTGGTGCGCGTGATGGTGGACCGGGTAGCGCAGCCGCACCTCGTCGAAGAGGCGTACGACGTCCTCCTCGCGGCCCAACTCGCGCTCCAGGAGCAGCAGACCGAGCCAGGGCGTCGGATCGCGCGGCACCAGGGCGGCGGCCTCCCGGCAGGCGGCGCGCGCCTTGTCGGGGCGGCCCTTCCCGGCCACGGCGCGGTACACGGCGGCGCAGGCGAGCAGGACGGGCGCGTCCGTCGACTCGGGTTCGGCGAGCCGCCAGTCGCGGACCCAGGCGGTGGCGGTCGGCTCCTGCGCGAGCCCCATCACGCGGTGGCCGCGGCGGTCCCAGTCGTCCCCCGTCTCGGCGAGCAGCGTCCGCGCCTCGGTCCACCGGCCCTGGGCGAGCGCGGCGCGGGCGGCGACGAGCCCGGCGTCGTCGAGCGCGGGGTCGAAGGAGTGCGCGGCCTTCTTCCGGGGGCGCCCGAGCGGAGGCGGGGGTGGGGACACCGCGGCGGTTCCTCTACGACATCTCAGCTACGACTGTTGATCCGGGATGGTCGGTCCCGGACTTCTCCGGCCACGAAGCGGCGAACGTGCGGCACTGACGCGGCACTGCGCGGCCCCGGAACGAATGATCACGCACAGCAAACCGGTAGGAGAACCTCCGCGTCAAGGGTGATCCGGTGACGAACTTGATCAACTCGGCCGTTCGCTGCCCGAGTTCGGGTGCCGGGTGTGCCGTGCGGGGTACTCGTCGTGGGGCGGCGGGCGCCCCGGGGCGCTATCGTCGGCACATAGCCACTCCAGCCCGTATCGCAGCCGTCCGAGGTGCGCAGCGTGTCGGTTCTCGTACTCGTCCTCGCCGTGAGCGCGGCGTTCTGCCTGGGCATCGGCTTCGTCCTCCAGCAGAACGCGGCGCAGCACGCCCCGCTCGGCGACTTCCTCTCCCCCCGGCTGCTGATCGACCTCGTCCGGGTGCCGCGCTGGCTCGCCGGCATCGGGTTCATGATCTGCGGCATGGCGCTGGGGGCCGTCGCGCTCGGGCGGGGCGAGGTGACGCTGGTCGAGCCGCTCCTCGCGACGAACCTGCTCTTCGCGCTCGTCCTCTCGCGCCGCCAGACGAGACAGCCGCTCGGGCGGCAGGGCTGGGCGGGCCTCCTGCTGCTCGCGGGCGGCGTCACGGCGTTCATCGTGGCGGGTCAGCCGCGCGGCGGCACGGCCGTGACCGATCCCCTACGACACTGGCTGATCATCGGCGCCATGATCGGGGGTGCGCTGTTCCTCGCGGGGCTCGCCAAGCGGTCCCGGCTCAGCGCGGGGCCCGCGCTGCTCGCCGTCGCGGCCGGGCTGCTGTACGGGGTGCAGGACGCCCTGACCCGCGTCTCCGGGCAGCGGTTCGGGGCGGACGGGTGGGGCGGGCTGCTCACGTCCTGGCAGCCGTACGCCGTCTTCGCGCTCGGGGTGACCGGGCTCGTCCTCGTCCAGAGCGCCTTCGAGACGGCGCCGCTGCGGATGTCCCTGCCCGCGCTCACCGCGGCGCAGCCGCTCGCCGGGATCGTGTGCGGGGTGGGGTTCCTCGGGGACCAGTTGCGGATGGACGCGGGGGCGCTGGCGTGGGAGGCGGTGGGGCTGGCCGGGGTCGTGGCGGGGGTGATTCTGCTGGGGCTGCATCCCGCCATGCCAGGCGCTGCCGCGCGGGACCGGGATCAGATGCGGAGCGGGGCGTAGGGGTCCGGCCGATGGGTGTGTTGCCGGGTGCGGGTCGCGTCGTGGCTGGTCGCGCAGTTCCCCGCGCCCCTGGAGGCCTGCGGCTGCGCCGCGCCTCCCCCGAGGTGCGCCTCCCCCGAGGCCGCGCCTCCCTTGAAGGCGCACCTCCCGACGACGCGCATCCCTTGAGGGCGCGCCTCCCGACGACGCGCCTCCCTGAGATGGCGCACGAAGTGCGCATCTCAGGGGCGCGGGGAACTGCGCGAGCAACCACGACGGCGGCGCACCCGGACAACGAGGGGAATGCCGCACGCAGTGCGCATTCCAGGGGCGCGGGGAACTGCGCGACCAGCCACGACGCACCCGCACCCGCACCCGGCATGGCTGGATTAGCCTCGCCGTATGGACCCCGCTGAGGAGATTCTGGACATCGTCGACGCGCAGGACCGCGTCATCGCGCAGGCCCCCCGAGGGGATGCCTACCGGCGGGGCCTACGGCACCGGGCCGTGTTCGTCCTGGCCCGGGACCCGGAGGGCAAGGTCTTTGTGCACCGGCGCACCACCACCAAGCTCGTCTTCCCGGGCCGCTACGACATGTTCGTCGGCGGAGTCGTCGGCGCCGGGGAGAGCTACGACGAGGCCGCGCTGCGGGAGGCCGAGGAGGAACTGGGCGTGCGGGGCCTCCCGGCACCGACGCCGCTGTTCAAGTTCCTGTACGAGGGCGGAGCCGACGGCGGCTCCTGGTGGTCGTCCGTCTACGAGGTGACGTGCGCGCTGCCCGTCGACCCCCAGGCCGAGGAGGTCGACTGGTACGCGTTCCTGAGCCCGGCGGAGCTGGAGCGGCGGCTCGGCGAGTGGCAGTGGACGCCGGACAGCATGGCGGCGTACGAGCGGCTCAGGGCGCGCGCGTGACGCACGGGTAAGGTCGTGCCAGTGATCGACTTCGCGCGCAACGCCCGGCTCTGGTTCGCCCCGGAGCGGGTCAGGAACGAGGGGAACACCCCCGACTACCGGTTCTCGCTGGCCAACGAGCGCACGTTCCTGGCGTGGGTGCGCACCGCGCTCGCGCTGATCGGCGGCGGCTTCGCCGTGGACCAGTTCCTGCCGGACCTGCGCTGGGCGTGGCGGGTCGGTCTCGCGCTCGCGCTGCTCGCGGCGGGGGTGCTCTGCTCGTTGCGGGCGGTGAGCCACTGGGTGCGGTGCGAGCGGGCGATGCGGCGGGGCGAGGATCTGCCGGTGTCGCGGTTCCCGGCGGTGCTGAGCCTGGTGGTGGCGCTGGTCGCGGTCGCGATGGTCGTCGTGGTGGTCGTGGGCTGGGAAGGGTGAGCGGGTCCGCCGGGGCGTACGACGCGCCCGCGCGTGATCCCGGGTTGCAGCCGGCCAGGACGCGGCTCGCGTGGCGGCGTACGACGCTGTCCTGCACGGTCGCGGCGGTGCTCGCGGTGAAGACGGTCCTGCACGGCGGGATCGGCCCGCTCGGCATCGTGTCGGCGGCGCTGTGCCTCGTGGTGTGGCTTGGTTTCCTCGCGGTGGCCCATCGCAGGATCACCGCGCTCGCGCTGCACGAGGCGGCGCCCCCGCTGCTGTCCCGGCGGGGTGCGACGACGGCGGCGTTGTGCACGGTCGCCCTGGCGGTGTTCGCGGCGGCGCTCGTGGTGTGACGGGGGCGCCCCGAGGTACGTAACGGCTGTCACGTTTCCGTCAGCCACTGGACGACATACCGACTGGTCGGCATGATGAGGTCCAGCGCATCGCCGCCCCTTGCGCACCACCCGACCGGACTCCCGGAGGATCTCGATGAGTCACCCCCCTGGCCTCGACCTCGACCAGTTGCGCGGCCACCTCGACCGTGAGCGGCCCGGCCTGGTCGGCGGTCCGCTCTCCGGGCGGCTCATCGAGGGCGGGCGCTCCAACCTGACGTACGAGGTCACCGACGGGGCCGCGAAGTGGGTGGTCAGGCGGCCGCCGCTCGGGCACGTCCTGGCCACCGCGCACGACATGAAGCGCGAGCACCGGGTGATCGCCGGACTGCACCCGACCGCCGTACCGGTCCCCGAGCCGCTGCTCCTGTGCGAGGACACGGAGGTGATCGGCGCCCCGTTCTACGTCATGGAGTTCGTGGAGGGCACCCCGTACCGGACCGCCGAGGAGCTGGCGCCGCTCGGGCCCGAGCGGACCCGGGCCGTCGTGCTCGGGCTCGTCGACACGCTCGTGGACCTGCACGCGGTGGACCCGGCGGAGGTGGGCCTCGCCGACTTCGGCCGCCCGGAGGGCTTCCTCGACCGGCAACTGCGCCGCTGGGGCAAGCAGCTCGACGCCTCCCGCAACCGCGACCTCGCCGGCATCGACGAGCTGCACGCCGCGCTCGGCCGCTCCCTGCCCGCCTCCCCCGCCGCGACGATCGTGCACGGCGACTACCGCCTCGACAACGTGCTCGTACGCCAGGACGCGGCGGACGGCGCCGACCGCATCAAAGCCATCCTCGACTGGGAGATGTCCACGCTCGGCGACCCGCTCACCGACCTCGGCCTCCTCGTCATGTACAGCGCCAAGCTGGAGCTGCCCAACTCCCCCATCTCCACGACCGCCTCGGCCCCCGGCCACCCCGCACCCGCCGAACTGGTCGAGCGGTACGCCACGCGCTCGGGGCGCGACGTGTCCGCCGTCTCCTGGTACACGGCCTTCGCCTGGTTCAAGCTCGCCGTGATTCTGGAGGGCATCCACTACCGCTACACGCTCGGCCAGACCGTCGGCGCGGGCTTCGACCGGATCGGCGAACTGGTCCCGGTCTTCATCGAGCACGGCCTCACCACCCTCCAGGACCTCAAGGAAGGCTGATCCCTCCATGGACTTCGCATTCGACGCCCGGACGCAGGAGCTGCGGGAGCGCCTCCTCGCCTTCATGGACGACCACGTGTACCCGGCCGAGGCCGTCGCCGGTGAGCAGCGCGCCGCGCTCGACTCGCCCTGGCAGACCCCGGCGATCGTCGAGGAGCTGAAGGCCGAGGCCCGCAAGCAGGGCCTGTGGAACCTGTTCCTGCCCGACGCCGAGCACGGCGCCGGGCTCACCAACCTCCAGTACGCGCCGCTCGCCGAGATCACCGGCCGCTCCCCGCAGCTCGCGCCGACCGCGCTGAACTGTGCCGCGCCCGACACCGGCAACATGGAGGTGCTCGCACAGTTCGGCTCCGAGGCCCAGAAGAAGCAGTGGCTGGAGCCGCTGCTCGCCGGGGAGATCCGCTCCGCGTTCGCGATGACGGAGCCCGAGGTCGCCTCCTCGGACGCCACGAACATCACGACGCACATCGAGCGCGACGGCGACGACTACGTCATCACGGGCCGCAAGTTCTACATCTCCGGCGCCATGAACCCGGACTGCAAGATCTTCATCGTCATGGGCAAGACCGACCCCGACGGCCCCGACATCCGCCGCCAGCAGTCCATGGTCCTCGTCCCCCGCGACACCCCGGGCGTCGAGGTCCGCCGGGCCATGACCGTGTACGGCTTCGAGGACCACTGGCACGGCGGCCACGCCGAGGTCATCTTCGACCACGCGCGCGTGCCCGCCACCAATCTGATCGGCGAGGAGGGCGGCGGCTTCGGCATCGCCCAGGCGCGGCTCGGTCCCGGCCGCATCCACCACTGCATGCGCCTGATCGGCATGGCCGAGCGCGCCATCGAGCTGATGTGCAAGCGGGCCGTCGCCCGTACCGCCTTCGGCAAGCCGCTCGCCCAGCAGGGTGTCGTGCAGGAGTGGATCGCGGACGCGCGCGTGGCCGTGGAGCAGTTGCGCCTCCTCGTCCTGAAGACGGCCTGGCTGATGGACACGGTCGGCAACCGTGGCGCCCACACCGAGATCCAGTCCATCAAGATCGCCACCCCGCGCACGGTCGTCGACATCATCGACAAGGCGGTGCAGTTGTACGGGGCGGGTGGTGTGTCGCAGGACTATCCGCTGGCGGAGCTCTGGGCGGGGGCGCGGACGCTGCGCTTGGCTGATGGGCCGGACGAGGTGCACCAGCGCTCGCTCGCGCGGCGGGAGCTGAAGCGGTACGTCTAGTTTCATTGCCGGGTGCGGGTGCTTCGTGGCTGGTCGCGCCCCGCAGCGGAGCTGCTGATCGATACGGCCCCGCGCCCCTGGGGTCAGTGTCCGCCGCCGCTCTACGGGCGCAGCGCCCGGAGGAGCAGGTCCGCCAGTTGGTCGGCGAGTTGCTGCGGGGTGAGCGGGCCGTCGGGGCGGTACCAGGTGGACAGGTGGTGGACCGAGCCGAAGTGGTAGTCGACGACGAGGTCGGCCGGGGTCTCGGTGGAGAAGACGCCGGTCTTCTGGCCCTCCTCGATCAGCGCCCGGAACCGCTCGTGGTAGCGCCGGCGCTCGGCCCGTACCTGCTTGTTCTTCTCGGGGCTGAGGTGGTGCATGGAGCGGAAGAAGATCGAGGCGTCGTCGAGGTTGTCGATCGTCGTCACGACGACGTCCGCCGCGGCCTCGCGCAGCCGCTGCTCGACCGGCTCGTCCCGGTCGGCGAACGCGTCGAGCCGCTCCTGCTGGAGGCGGAGCACGCGCGCGTACACCTCGTGCAGGAGATCGTCCTTGGAGCCGAAGTAGTGGTAGAGGGCGCCTTTGGTGACGCCCGCCGCCTCCACGATCTCCTGCACCGACGTGCGGTCGTAGCCGCGCTCGGCGAACAGCCGGGTGGCGGCCGCGAGGAGTCGTTGCGGAACGGGCGTGCCGTCGCCGTCCGTCGTCGTCCTGGGCACTGCCGCCACCTGCCTTTCGCTCACTTCGTGTCTCACTCCGCGGGAGAACGTCCTCACTCGTGGGCCGAACGCAACTCTCGTCGGAGGATCTTCCCACTCGCCGTCTTGGGAAGCTCGCGCAGGACCTCCACCTCGCGGGGGTACTTGTACGCGGCGAGGCGTTCCGCGCAGTACGCGGACAGCTCCTCGGAGGTGGCGTCGGCGCCGGGGCGCAGGCTCACGTACGCCTTGACGGTCTCGCCGCGGTAGGGGTCCGGGACGCCTACGACGGCCGCCTCGCGCACGGCGGGGTGGGTGTAGAGGACGTCCTCGACCTCGCGGGGCCAGACCTTGAAGCCGGACGCGTTGATCATGTCCTTCTTGCGGTCGACGACGTAGAGCCAGCCGCTCTCGTCCATGAAGCCGATGTCGCCGGTGCGCAGCTCGCCGTCGGGGAACGCCTCGGCGGTGGCGTCGGGGCGGCGCCAGTAGCCGGGCACGACCTGGGGGCCGCGCACCGCTATCTCGCCCTGTTCGCCGAACGGCACCTCGTTGCCGAGGTCGTCGAGGATGCGGACGACCGACTCGGGGCCGGGCACGCCGACCGCGAGGGTGCCGGAGACCGGGTCGACGGGCGCCTCGACGCCGGGCGGCACGGAGGCGCAGGGCGCGGTGCACTCGGTGAGCCCGTAGCCGTTGTGGATGTAGGGGCCGAAGTCGGCGCGGAACTTCTCCACGAGGGCGGGCGGCACCGGCGCGCCGCCCGAGGAGATGGAGGCGAAGGAGGCGAAGTGCTCGCGGGTCGCCTGCGGCTGGGCGCCGAGCGCCATGAACGCGGTGGACGGGCCGACCGTGTAGGCGGGCTTGTGCTCGGCGAACGCGTCGAGGACGACGCCGGGCTCGAAGCGGTAGGCGAGCGCGAGCGTCCCCGTGTTGGCGACGCACGCGACGAGTTCGCAGACCATGCCGGTGATGTGGAACAGCGGCGCGAGCGCGAAGTACGTGGCGCCTTCGGGGATGCCGAGCCCGGTCCGCTGCCGCTCGGCGTTGTACATGATGTTGCGGTGCAGGTTGGTGGCGCCCTTGGGGGTGCCGCTCGTACCCGAGGTGTAGCTGATCAGCGCGATGTCGTCGGCGGCCGGCAGCCGGTCCGGCGCGGGCGCCGCGTGGCCTGCGCGGGCGACGGCCACCAGGTCGTCGGCGTCCTCGGCCACCGGGGTCACCCGGTCGAACTTCAGGACCCGCTCGTCGTTGCGCGTCTGGAGGTCGAGCTCGCAGGCGGTGAGCACGACGCGGACGGCCGGCGCGTCCGCCGCCGTCCCGCGCAGATACGCCTCCCAGGCCCGGTCCGTACAGACGAGGCCGGTCACCTCGGCGTCGTGCAGGACGTGCCCGACCTCGCCCGACTTGTACATCGGGTTGACGGGGACGACGACCGCGCCCGCCTTGAACGCGCCGAGCAGCGCGAGCACGAAGTGCGGGCTGTTCTGCAGCATGATCGCGACCCGGTCGCCGCGCTGGAGCCCCTTGGCGGCGAGGTGCCCGGCCACCGAGTCCGACAGGGCGTCGACCTCGGCGTAGGTGAGGCGGCCGTCGAAGTAGGCGAGGGCGGTGCGGTCGGGGGCGCGGCGCACGGCGTCGGCGAAGGCGTGGGCGAGGGTGGCGGCCGGGTGGACCGGCGCCTTCTGCGCGTCGTTGAGGACGCCGAGCCAGGGCCGGGCGGCGTAGATCGAGCCGGTCGTCACGTCCGTCACCGGGTGGCCTCCCACTTCTGCTGGATGCGGTTCATGTTGGCGAGCCAGCGCTCGGGGACGGCGGCGCGGGCCGCGTAGTACTCGGCGACCTCGGGGTGCGGCAGGATCAGGAAGCGGTCCTCCTCCATCCCCTTGAACAGCGCCTCCGCGACGTCGTCGGGCTCGATCGCGGTCGGCGCGAGCACCAGCTCACCGGCCGATCCGGCGGCGGTCAGCATGTCGGTGCGGACGCCCTGCGGGCAGATCGCGTGCACCTTGATCCCCCGGTGCCGGTACGTGAGCGACAGCCATTCGGCGAAGGCGTACGCGCCGTGCTTGGTGACGCTGTACGGGGCCGCGCCGACCATGGTCAGCAGTCCGGCGGCGGAGACGGTGGAGACGAAGCGGCCGCTGCCGCGCTCCAGCCAGTCGGGGATGAGGGCGTGCGCGGCGCGGACGTGCGCCATGACGTTGACGTCCCAGGCCAGCGCCCACACCTGCTCGTCGGCGGCCTCGGTGCCGCCGGAGGCGAGCCCGGCGTTGGCGCAGTAGACGTCGACGGTGCCGCCGAGCGCGTCGCGGGCCTCGTCGATGATCGCGGAGGCGTCGCCGGGGACGGCCGTCGCGCCGATCTCGCCGGCGACCTTCGCGGCCTTGTCGGCGTCCAGGTCGTTGACGACGACACGGGCCCCGGTGGCGGCGAACCGGCGGGCGAGCGCGGCACCGATGCCACCGCCCGCGCCGGTCACGACGATCCCCTGGCCTTGCAGACTCTCCACCATCGGTCTCCTTCGACACGACTTCGGCACGCCGCGGAACGGCTCGGTTGCCTCAGCAGACTAACCAGTCGGTATGTCGTCACGGAAGGGGTTTCCGTAGGTGATCCGCGTGCGCTTCGTTCCCCGTCACCGGTCCGGGGGTTAGCGTGCATGGGCATGCCAGTTCCGCTGATGCCGATACGGACGCCGACGCCGGAGGTTTTCGCATGAACGTGTCGAGACGGTTGCTGCTCGCGGCGAGCGCGGGGGCGGTGGGTGCGACCGGCGCCCTGAGCCTGGGCGCCGGCTCGGCGAGCGCCGCGCCCGGTGGCGGGCACCGCCTGCGGACCGGCTTCGAGCGGCTCCGCGCGGACGGCTACCGGCTGCTCGACGGCGAACGGGTCGGCATCGTCACCAACCCGACCGGCGTCACCCGCGATGTCCGGCACATCGTCGACGTCATGCACCCCGACGACCGCGTGAACCTGACCGCGGTGTTCGGCCCCGAGCACGGCTTCCGCGGCACCGCACAGGCGGGCGGCTCCGAGGGCCGCTACGACGACCCGGCGACCGGACTCCCCGTCTACGACACGTATCTGAAGAGCGGGCAGGCGCTGGCCGACATCTTCACGGCGTCCGGCGTCGACACGGTCGTCTTCGACATCCAGGACGTGGGCGCGCGCTTCTACACGTACATCTGGACGCTGTACGACTGCATGGAGGCGGCCCAGCTCGCGGGGAAACGGTTCGTCGTCCTGGACCGCCCGAACCCGGTGACCGGCCGGAACGCGTACGGTCCCGTCCTGCACAAGGAGTTCGCCACGTTCGTCGGCCGCCGGGAGATCTCGCAGGCCCACGGCATGACGGTGACGGAGCTTGCGCGCCTGTTCAACGCCGAGTACCTGGCCCGCCCCGTCGAGCTGACGACCGTGACGATGACGGGCTGGCGGCGCGGGGACTTCTACGACGCCTCGGGCCTGCCGTGGGTCCCGCCGAGCCCGAACATGCCGACCCCGGACACGGCGCTCGTCTACTCCGGCACCTGCCTCTTCGAGGGCACGAACCTCTCCGAGGGCCGCGGCACCACCCGCCCCTTCGAACTCCTCGGCGCGGACGGCATCGACGGCCGCTGGGCGGCGAGGGCGAACGAGGAGGGACTGCCCGGGGTGAAGTTCAGGGAGGCGTACTTCGCCCCGACGTTCTCCAAGTTCCAGGGGAAAACGATCGGCGGCGTCCAGCTCCACGTGGACGACAGGGAGACCTTCGACCCGGTCCGCACCGGCATCGCCCTGCTCATCACGGCGAAGAAGGTCTGGCCGGGCTTCGCCTGGCGCCCGGACAACTGGATCGACAAGCTGACGGGCTCGACCCAGGTCCGCACGATGATCGACGCCGGAGCGACCACGGACGAGGTGGTAGCAGCCTGGCAGGACGAATTGCGCACATTCCGCAGCACCCGAGCGAAGTATCTGACGTACAGGTAGAGGTACCTCAGGGGCGCGGGGAACTGCGCGAGCAACCACGACGAGCCCCGCACCCGGCGACGATCTCATCAACCGAGACGGCGCGTCCCACCCATTGACTGCAAGATACAGCTACCGCAAAAGTACGGAGCGTGCTCAAAGACGACCCCACCAGCCAGAACAAGGCCCCGGCCCCGCCGAATCCGCACCCCCAGGCGGAGAGCCTGAGACGCGTGGCCGTGGCCAGTTTCATCGGCACCGCCATCGAGTTCTACGACTTCTACGTCTACGGAACGGCCGCCGCGCTCGTCCTGAACGAGGCGTTCTTCCCGAACCTGTCCTCGCTCAACGCGACGCTCGCCTCGTTCTCGACGTACGCCGTCGCGTTCGCGGCCCGCCCGATCGGCTCGCTGGTCTTCGGACACTTCGGCGACCGGGTCGGCCGCAAGTCGGTCCTGGTGGCGTCGCTGCTCCTGATGGGCCTGTCGACGGCGTTCGTCGGCCTGCTCCCCGGCTACGACACGCTCGGCGTCTGGGCGCCGCTCCTCCTCGTCCTGCTCAGGTTCCTGCAAGGTGTGGGCCTGGGCGGCGAGTGGGGCGGCGCCGCGCTCCTTGCGGTGGAGCACGCGCCGCGCGGCAGGCGCGGCATGTTCGCGGCGTTCCCCCAGCTCGGCCCGTCGGTCGGCTTCTTCGCGGCGACCGGCATCTTCTGGCTGCTCTCCGAGTCGCTTTCGGACGACGCGTTCCGGTCGTGGGGCTGGCGCGTCCCGTTCCTGCTCTCCTTCCTCCTGGTCGCCGTCGGCCTGTTCGTACGGCTGAGGATCAGCGAGACACCGGTCTTCGCGAAGGTCATGGCGGAGCAGGAGGCCAGCAAGGCGCCCGCCCTGGAGGTCTTCAAGCGCCATCCCCGGGAGATCCTGCTCGGCGCGGGCGGCATGGTGATCGCGTACGGCCTCTTCTACACGGCGACCACGTACTGCCTGGCGTACGGCACGAAGACGCTCGGCGTGCCGCGCTCCACGATGCTCGCGGTGTCCTTGGTGGCGTGTCTGTTCCTGGCCGCCGGTACCTGGCTGGCGGCGACGCGCTCGGACGCGGGCGGCCGGCGCAGGATGGTCCTCGTGGGCTCGGCCCTGGCCGTCGTCTGGGGGCTCGCCCTGTTCCCGCTGATGGACACCGAGCAGCCCGTGCTCATCGCGCTCGCGCTCGGTGGCGCCCTGTTCTGCATGGGGGTCGTCTACGGCCCGATGGGGGCTTATCTGCCGGAGCTGTTCGGGGTGCGGGTGCGCTACTCGGGCGCCTCCTTCGCGTACAACCTGGGCGGTGTGCTCGGCGGCGCGGTGGCGCCGCTGGTGGCGACGCGGCTCCAGGGCGCGTTCGGCTCGTCGTCGGTGGGCTGGTACGTGAGCGCGATGGCGGTCGTCTCGCTGCTGTGCGTCCTCGCGCTGCCGGAGACCCGCGAGCGCGAACTGGCCTGACCCCGCCCGGCGATGCCGCCGACGGACGTATGGCCAATCACCGGCCCCCGCAGGACGATGCGGCACACCGCACGGACTACTGCCACGGGGGTGGGCCATGGCCGTACCGGAAGTACACGTACGTCCCTACTGGGAGCTGGTGTTCGACGCCGACGGGGACCCGGAGCCCGGACGGCGCGACCGGCTGCTGCGCGAGGTGCGCGAGCGCGGCGTCCGGGACCTGATCCTCCTCACGCACGGCTGGAACAACGACCGGGACATGGCGGTCCGCCTCTTCGACCGCTTCTTCGCACCGATCCCGTCGCTCGCGCCCGGTGCCGCGCTCGGCTACGCGGGGCTGCGGTGGCCGTCCATGCGCTTCACGGACGAGGAGATCCCGGACTTCGACCGGGCCCGCGCGGCGAGTGCTCCGGCCGCTCCGGTCGCGCCCCGCACGACGCTCGACCAGGGCACCAGGCAGGCGCTCGGGCGGACCTTCCCGCACAGTGAGACGGTCGTCGGCAAGCTGGGCGGGCTCCTCGGCGAACAGCCGGACCGGGCCGACGCCTTCGACCAGTTCGGCGGGTTGACCCGGCAGCTCGTCGGGGTCCGCCCCAGCGCGCTCGGCGCGGACGTCGAGGGCGAGGACTCCCCGCACACCGCCCCGGCGATGCTCCAGGAGAACACGCGGGCGATGTGCGAGCAGTTCGCCGAGGCGCTGGAGGCGGCGACGGGCCTCGCGGGGTTCCGGCTGCCCGGCGGTCTCGCCAGGGCGTGGCAGGGCGCCCATGAACTGCTGCGCCAGGCCACGTACTTCGCGATGAAGCGACGTGCGGGCAAGGTCGGCAAGGACGGGCTCGGGCCGCTCCTCGGCCGCCTCGCGCACGACGCACCGGACGTGCGGGTGCATCTGGTGGGGCACAGCTTCGGGGCGCGGCTCGTGTCGTTCGCGCTCGCCGGACTGCCGAACGCCGCCCGCAACGTGAAGTCGGTGACGCTGCTCCAGGGCGCGTTCTCGCACTACGCCTTCGCGGGCCGCGGCGCCCTGAAGGGGAAGCAGGCGCGGATCGACGGGCCGCTGGTCTCCTGCTACTCGCACTTCGACATGGCGCTGTCCACGATGTACCCGCTGGCGTCCCGGCTGGCCGGGGACGACCGCGGCGCCATCGACCTCGGGGTCCGCTGGGGCGCCATGGGGTACGACGGCGTCCAGGACATTCCCGGCGCGGTCCGGCTCACGCTGGCGGAGGCGCTGAGGTCGGGCGTCCCCGGCCAGGGGTGCGTGAGCGTGGACGCGGCCCAGGTCGTGCGCCGCGGCGAGCCCCCGGCCGGGGCCCACAGCGACATCCTCCATCCGGAGCTGGCCCGGGTGGTGCTCGGGGCCGGACGGGTGCGCGCGTAGGCGGTGCGGGGCGGACGGCGCGTGCCGACCGCCCCGCGTCCCCCCCTCAGCGGTGCGTCGGGAACTCCACCACCTGCTGGTACGTCGGACGGTTCTGCCACTGGATGCCCCGGTGGGTGATCCCGCCGAGCGCCCGGTGGACGATGGTGTCCGCGCACCACTGGTCCCCGGCCTTGCAGCTGTCGTCACCGGGGTACACCTCGGTGGCGGGCTTGGCCGCGGCGGTGGCGAGGCTCGTCAGGAGCGCGGTGCGGCAGGCCGTGAGCGATCCGGCGCCGCAGTAGGTGTCGCCGAGCTTGCCCCGCACCGGCCGGCCGAGGACCGTGCGCAGGTCCTTGTCGACATAGCCCCACCAGCCGTACTGGAACGAGGAACCGGCGTGCGATCCGGTCGGCCCGTGTCCGGCGGAGGGCGACTCGTCGACGCTGAGCTGCCCGGTGAGCGCCTGGTAGAGATCGGCGCCGAGCCCCGGCTTGAACTCGGCCTCCACCAGGAGCGGCCACCAGGCGTCCATGATCCGTACGGCGTCGGGGTGCGCGTACGTCTTGGAGCCCGCCGCCGTCTGGTTGCGCTGGGCGCCCGCCCTGCCCCACGCCTCCAGCTGCTGCACGGCCTTCTCGACGGCGGGGTCGGTGACGGGCGCGCTGCGGATCACCGCGAGCAGCTCGGGCAGCACCTGTTCGCCGCGCAGGTCGGTGACGGCGGCCTCCTCCATGGCCTGGGTGAGCGAGGCGCGGGTAACGCCGCCCTTGGCGGTCAGCTTCTTCACGCGGTCGTCGAGGAGGTTGCCGCGGTGCACGGCGCCGAGGCTGAAGTTGGCGGCGGTGAAGCCCCTGGCCTGCTTGTTGTTCCAGGAGATGTAGTAGTCCTGATTGATGGAGTTGGGGTGCTGGGACGGCGGGGTGAGGGCCGCCGTGTTGTTCGTCGGGTCGAAGTCCTGCCACTCATACGCCTGTTCGCCCTTGACGGGCAGGGACATGTCGACGTCCTTGGCGCGCACCGGGTTGTCGCCGCTGTTGTAGTACGCGATGTCGCGGCTGTCGGCGTAGAACCAGTTGAAGGCGTAGCTGATGTGCTGGGCCGCCTTCTGGAACGACGCGGCGTCCGTGACGTAGGACGGGTCGTTCAGCATCTGGAAGCCGATGATCGAGTCGGCCTCGTGGCGGTAGGTCGAGCGCAGCGACGTGTAGGCGACGGGCTTGCCGTCGACGGTGGCGCGGTGCGTGACGATGCCGTACTTGGTGCGGAAGACCTGCATCCGGTAGGAGCCCGCGGCCGTGGAGTCGGCGACCGTCGGCTTCCAGGCGTTGGTCTTCTCCAGCTTCTCCATGGGGGTGCAGGTGCCCCGGTAGAGGTAGGAGGTGGAGTTCTTCGTCGGGGCTCCGCCGCCCGGCTCGCACAGCGGGACCGCGTAGGTGTCGGTGATGTCCTGCCCGGCGGACGTCGCCGACCAGGAGTAGTCCTGGCCGCGGCCGAGCTGGACGTACATGCCGACGCCCGCGAAGGAGACGCCGCGCGCGCTGATGCCGGGGCCCTGCAGCTCCTGCATCATCAGCAGTTGCGGCGCGAAGTAGCCGGTCTGCGGTCCGAACACGGCGACCGGGTTGCCGGAGGCGGTGTGCTTGCCGGAGACGAGGAGGGCGTTGGACATGCCCTTCTTGGAGGCGGAGCCGGTGAACATGTCGGC
Source organism: Streptomyces sp. NPDC046939 (assembly GCF_040644575.1). Taxonomy (NCBI): domain Bacteria; kingdom Bacillati; phylum Actinomycetota; class Actinomycetes; order Kitasatosporales; family Streptomycetaceae; genus Streptomyces; species Streptomyces sp. NPDC046939. Next base: position 28,245 of record NZ_JBEYWV010000041.1, on the reverse strand, counting down.
GGGGAGCACGCCGTCGTCGTACATGCCCTGGAGCGGCTGGAGCTTCGACGGCGCCTTCACCGGGTCCTTGGCGACGGTGCCGGACCTCGCCGCCGTCGCCGCCGAGCCCGTGCGGTCGTACACGAGTTGCTCGCGGGTGACGGAGTTCTTGTCGGGCATGGCCTGGCCGCGTGCGGTGGCCGGTTTCTGCCCGTAGGGGAAGCTCGTGCCGTCGTGGATGGTGGTGACGGTCTCGGGGTCGTCGCGGCCCCGGAAGGACTCCCAGACCTGGGTGCCCTTCTCGACGCCGTACTTCTCCTGCGCCTTCATGAGCGAGAGGGCCGCCTCGACCTCTCCCCCGCCGCCGTTGCCGAACAGCCCGCCGACCACCGAGGCGAGCGCGATCATGTCGGTGATCTTGAACGGCTGTATCTCGCCGCTGTTGGTGATCGCGTCGATCTTGCCGGTGAGGACGTACTCGCCGGGGAAGTAGCGGCCGTTCTTGGACTTGACCCGGTAGGCGTTGAGGCCGTCGATGTAGGCCTGCGCGTCCTCCATGGCCTGCTGCCCGCGGGCGCCGCCGGTCGACTTGATGTAGTCGACCTGTTTCTGCAGGTCGTCCTCGGTGTACGGGGCCTGCGGCCAGAACTCCTGCTCAAGGCCCTGGTTCGCGAGGGCGCCGCCCGCGAACGAGGTCAGCTCGCCGCGGCCGATGTGCCGGAACAGGTCGATGAGCCAGAGCCGGTCCTGACCTGCGGCGTATCCGGCGCCGAACTCGGTCCCGTAGCGCGTGGAACCTTTGATGTGGGGTACGCCGTTCTTCTTGTCACGGGTGATCGTCACATCGTCGCGCGGGCGGGTGACGGACCCCACCTGGCCGTCGGGGACACCGAAGGAGGCGTCGTTGAAGAAGTTCGTGAGCGTGTCATCCGTGAGTGAGGGGTAGCCGGAGGACAGGGCGTCGTAAGGGCCGAGCTGATCGTCGGCGTGAGCGGGCTGGGTACCGAGCAGCTTGTGGGCGAGGATCTCGGCGAGCGTGGCACTGCCGTTCGCCCCGGGCGGCAGGATGTCCGCGCACTGTCCCTTGCAGTGGTCGCTGACGGGTACGGGGTCGTCGGCGGCCGTGGCCGTCGAGAGAGGGGAGAGCAGTCCCGCGGTGAGCACGAGCGCCGCGGCGGCCGTAATTCTCCGCAAGGAGCCGCCGGACTGGCTGACTGGCTTTCTGTGCAGGGTGGTTCGTGGGATGCGTCGTCGCATGCCTGGTCCTCCCGACGATGGTGAGCCGGAGGTTACCGGCGGTTAGCCGACGACAGAAGATGAACATGCGTCACGTTTTCGGAATCCACACAGGAACAAAGATTCACCGTCCGGAAAAGGGATCCGATTCGCGTGTCGATACGTCTACTCGGCGACGTCGTTCTTTTGCCGCGGCGACGCCGACGTACGGGTGACGGAGGTGCAGGGCGATGGCTGGATTCCGAAGTCTGGCAAGACAGGTGCGCGACCCGAGGAACGATCTGGCGCTGCGGCGCTACTCGCTGCGCAAGTGCCTGGAGCGGTTCGCTCCCTACGGGCACCGGGCCACCTGGGACCATCTGTGCTCGCGGGCCGGGTTCGGCCCCGAGGACCGCTCCCCCGAGCCGGCCCGCCTGGTGGCGGCCCTGGAGGAGCTGGAGGAGGCGCGGGCCGTGTGGCTCGCGTACGAGTTCGCGTTCGCCCAGCGACGGCGCAAGGAGAAGCACGACGGGCTGCGCCGCCCGGGCAGCGTCGACGACTGGCACCGGCTGACCTGGGGCGGCTTCGGCGTCGCCTGGTGCGACGACCCCAGGGTGCACCCCACGGCGCCGCTGGCCGAGGTGTTGCGCCGGCTGATCGCGGCCCTGGAGCGCGAGCCCGGCGACAGGTGCCCCGTGTGCGCGGGCACCGAGCTGGTCTGGCAGCACGACCTGGCGCACGAGCCGTCGTCGGGCCCCGTCTGCGCCCACTGCGGCATCGTGGTGCCGCGCCCGGTGCTCACCGACGAGGCCGTGGCGGCGTCGAGGCGGGTGCGGCAGTTGGTCACGGCCTAGGAGGACGTACGGTGCGACGGGGGTGCGGCGCACCCCCGGCCCTCCGGGTCCGCCGGGCGGCTCAGGGGCGGATGACGTCCGTATGGATCGCCATCTTGAACTCGGCGAGGGTGATCGGCACCGCGATTTTGGTGTCACCGGCCCGCGCCGAGATCTTGAAGCCGACCGGGGTGCCCGGGTGGACGAACATCTGCCAGGTGTAGGAGCGGTACTGGCCGCCGCCCGTCGCCGAGATGTCCGTCGTCGCCGTCGAGTCGTAGCGGGTCGACAGGTTCAGCGGGTCGCGCACGAAGCGGGCCCGGTACTCGGTGGCGCGGCTGTCCGGCGCCCAGTAGAGCAGCGCCGACAGGGTGGCCCAGCCGTCGTGGCTCGGCCAGATCAGGCCGGAGCGCGCGTCCGGGTACTTCGAGGCGCCGCCGCCCGCGGCCGGATCGTGCATCTTCCACGGGTCGTACGACTCCTCGGCCGCCGCGTAAGGGAAGCGCACGAGGTGGTAGCCGTCGCTGTCGTAGACGATCTTCTGGGCTCCCGAGTGCGCGGACTCGAACTTGAGTGAGCAGACTGCTACGGGCATGTCGTGTCCGATCCCCGCCGCCGGTCGCTGCTGGCACCATCGCTTCATGGTGTTCGTACAGGTGTGTCTGAACGGTGCGCGTGGGGCGAGCGACGGAGCGGCGGTGCCGCTCTCGCCCGGGGCGCTGGCCGAGGCCGCCGCGGCGGCGGTCGCGGCCGGCGCATCGGATGTGCATGTTCACCCCAAGTCCCCCTGTGGACAAGACACGTTGGCGCCACGTTCGGTTGCGGCGACCCTGGAGGCGATCCGCGCGCGGGTTTCCGTACCGGTCGGGGTGACGACGGGCGCGTGGGCCGAGCCCGACCCCGCGGCGCGGGTGGCGCGGATCCGCTCGTGGACGACGCTGCCGGACCACGCCTCCGTGAACTGGCACGAGGAGGGGGCGGAGGAGGTCGCCGCCGCGCTCCTCGAACGGGGCGTCGGGGTCGAGGCCGGGATCTGGTCGGGGACGGACGCGGCGGAACGGTTCGCCGCGTCGCCGCTCGGGCCGCGGGTGCTGCGGGTGCTCGCCGAGGTGACCGAGCGGGACGCCGGGGCCGCCGAGTCGGCCGCCCGGTCCTTGCTGGACGCTCTCGGCCCGGCACACGGGCGGCCCGTGCTGCTGCACGGGGAGGAGGGCGGGGCGTGGCCCGTGCTGCGGCTGGCCCTGCGGTCGGGGCTGGCCACCCGGGTGGGTCTCGAGGACGTGCTGCTCCTGCCGGACGGGTCGCGGGCCCCGGGCAACGCGGAGCTCGTCGAGGCCGCTCTGCGCCGCCCGGCCGCGTAGGCGCCCGCCCGGTCGCCCCGCGCGGGGCCTAGCTGTCGCGGCGCTCCTTCATCAGGCGGGAGCCCGTCTGCCGGGTGCCGAAGACGTCGTCCGGGTTGGACAGGACACAGGTCTCCATCGAGAGGCAGCCGCAGCCGATGCAGTCGGTGAGGTGATCGCGGAGGCGGCCCAGCTGCGTGATCCGCTCGTCCAGTTCGCCGCGCCACGCCTCCGACAGGCGTGCCCAGTCCTCCCGGTTCGGGGTGCGCTCCTCGGGGAGTTCGGCGAGGGCGTCGCGGATCGTGGCCAGCGGGATGCCGACGCGCTGCGCGGCGCGGATGAAGGCGACCCGGCGCAGGGTGTCACGGGTGTAGCGGCGCTGGTTGCCCGGGGTGCGGCGGCTGCTGATCAGCCCTTTGGACTCGTAGAAGTGCAGGGCGGAGACGGCGGCCCCGCTGCGCGCGGAGAGCTGGCCGACGGTGAGCTCGTGGATCTTCTCCGGAATCTGTGGCACCCCGCCGAGCCTAGTCGCCGGGCGGGGGACGTTGTTAGCATGCCCGGAGAGCTGAGCAAGCGCTTAGACACGGGAGCCGGGAGGTCACTGGAGATGGCGGAACCGCGGGTTTTCAAGGATGCCGACGAGCTGAGGGCCGCGGTCGGCGAGCAACTGGGCCACACCGACTGGGTCACCGTCGAGCAGGAGCGGATCGACCGGTTCGCCGAGGCGACCGGTGACCACCAGTGGATCCACGTCGACCCGGAGCGCGCCAAGGAGGGCCCGTTCGGCACGACCATCGCGCACGGCTATCTGACCCTGTCGCTGCTGCCGCTGTTCGGCCCGCAGCTGATCTCCGTCGAGGGCGTGAAGATGGGCGTCAACTACGGGACCAACAAGGTGCGCTTCCCCGCCCCCGTGCCGGTCGGCTCGCGGCTGCGGGCGACGGCGAGGATCACGTCCGTGGAGGACGTGCCGGGCGGGGTGCAGGTGTCCGTCGCGTTCACCGTGGAGCGCGAGGGCGGCGAGAAGCCGGTCTGCGTCGCGGAGTCGGTCTCCCGCTACTACTTCTGAGCTACTTCCGGGCCCCCACCATGCGCAGCACGAGGTCGGCGTAGAGCGCGCCGACCTCGTCGGGCGTCCTGCGGCCCTCCGTGTTGAACCAGCGGGCCACGTCGATGCAGAGGGAGAGCACCGCGAGGGTGGTGCCGGGCACGTCGGGGACGTCGAACTCGCCCGCCTCGACGCCGTCGGTGATGATCTCGCGCACGGCGGCGTCGCTGCGGCGGCGCAGGGCGACGATGGCGGGGCGGTGCTCCTCGCCGAGCGAGTCCAGCTCGTACTGGACGACGCGGGCGGTCGTGTGGTGCCCGGCGTGCCAGCGGACGAAGGAGCGGACCGCCTCGGTGAGCCGCTCGGTGGCGCTGCCCCCGCCGTCGGCCGCGCGGCGCAGGATCATCAGCGCCTTCTCGTGGCCGATGGTGCTGATGCGCAGGAGCAGCTCCTCCTTGGTCTTGTAGTGGATGTAGAGCGCGGCCGGGCTCATCCCGGCCCGGCTCGCGATGTCCCGGGTCGTGGTGGCGTGGTAGCCGCGCTCGGCGAACGCCTCGACGGCCGCGAGGAGCAGCCGCCTGGCCGCGTCGGGGGTGACCTCGGCCCACGGCACCTCTTCGACGGCCTGGTCCAGGGCCCGCTCGTCCTGCGTCATCGGTCCGCTCACATCCTCCCGGGTACGTGCGCCCACACCATACCTCCCGGGGTGAGCGGGCGCTTAGCGCGCAGGGGCGGACGGATCAGGCGACGGGCTTGAACGGGTCGTGGTCGGCGAGGATCTTCTCCAGGCGCGCCTGGTCGACCCGGCTCACGATCTGGTCGGCCTCCTGGCGGTCCCGGACCACCTTGGCCAGGGTGAAGGCCGACGTCGTCAGGTACAGGACCGAGATGGCGAGGAAGGCGCGGATCCAGCCGCTCGCGTCGAGGCGGTAGATCCCGACGGAGACGGCGGTGAGCGCGAGGGCGAAGGACGCGATGGCCTGTCCGTAGAAGGCGGCGGTGTTCTGCTGCTTGACCGGTGTCTCACTCATGCCGCACAGCATGGCCGGGGTGTGGCCGCCGCCACATCCGCTCCGCTACTCACCGCCGCCCGGCGCCGCCTAGGTAGGTACTCAGACGACCGTGCGATCAGGTGCTCTCGCCGCCGAAGCGGCGGCGGAACTCGTCCGCGAGGGTGCCGCCCGCGGCCTCGACCAGCCGGCCGACGATCGGGTGGACCACCAGGGCGGTGACCGCGCCGGCCAGGGACGGCAGGTGGCGACCGAACCAGCGGCGCACGTACTCCATCGTGGACAGGTCGGGCTCGAGCGCCGTCGCGGACTCCTCCAGTTCGTCGAGGAGTTCACCGGCCCGCTCGGGGGCGTCCGCCGGGAGCGCCGCGCGTACGCGGGCGAACTCGGCGCGCAGCTCGGCGAGTTCCCGCTCGGTGACGGGTGCGGCGGAGGCCGGTGAGTCGATCCGGCTGACGGTGTTGTCGCGGCCGACGACCACTTGGCCGGAGACGTCGTGCGTGCGGATGTCGTAGCGGTCGCCCGGGGTGTGCGGCATGAGGTCTCCTCAGCTGATGGTGGGTTCGGGTGGTGGTGGCGCGGGCGAGGTGTCCGTCGGCGACGGCTCGACGGGGGACGACGGGTCGACGGGCGTCGACGGCACCGACACGCCGGTCCCGGTCACCGTCAGCGTGACGTCCTGCGCGCCGTCGTCGGCGGGGATCACGACCCGGGTGCTGTAGCCGCCCGGTTTCGAGGGCCGGAAGGTCACCTGGAACTCACAGGTGCCGCCCTGTCCCGAGGCGGGCGGGCAGGAGGTCAGCGCGGCGCTCCAGTTGCCCGGGTCGTCGGCCCGCAGGGCGTCCTCGTTGTCGCATTCCAGCCACGAGAAGCTCTCGGTCTCGGTCTTCTGCTCGCCGACGGTCACGGCGCCGAAGTCCTGACTGCCGAGCGCGACGGGAGGACACGAGCCGTCCGAGCCGGTGGGCCGCCCGGGGACGACCGGCGGCGTCGAGGGTGGCGTGCTGGTGCGGGGAGCGGAAAGGCTGGGGCTCGGCTCCGGGGCCGACGTGGGCGGGTCGCTCGGGAGCAGGTCGCTCGGGATCGCGGGCGGAGTGGACGCCACGACGGCCGGCCCGCTGTCGCTGCCCGCCAGGTGCACGGCCGCGACCACCCCGCTCGCCGCCAGCGCCATCGCGCCGACCCCCGCCGCGACCGGATGCGCCGAGACCGTGCTGTGCAGCGACCGGTGCGCGGCGCGGGCGCCCCGCGCGCCCGCTGAGCCGGGCGTGAGCGCTGGGCCGTGCCCCGGTACACCGCCGGGTGGTCCGGGCGGCGGCGGCGCGGGTCCCGGTGGGCCGCCCGGGGGCGGGGCGCCCGCGCCGAGTCCGCCGCCGCCCTGCACCGCCGCGTACCCGGCGCCGCCGCCACCGCCGCCCGCGCCCATGGCCGCCCCGCCCAGGGCGAGACGCCGCTTCTGCGCCTCGTGACGGAAGTACGACTCGCTCGCGGCGTCCCCCAGCGTGTGCGCCGCCGTCCTGCCGTGCTCGATGACGCGCCGCCACGCGCCCCAGCGCAGGGACAGCGCGAGGAGCGGGGCGGCGGCGCGGGCGAGGTCCCGGGCCGTCGTGTGGTCCTCGCGCCAGACCGCCGCCGCGAGGACCCGCCCGGTCACCGCCGCCGCCGCGCCCGCCTCGCGCCGGGTGGCGCGGAGCCGCAGCCACTGGATCAGCGGGGGCGCCAGCCGCGCGGCGTCACCCGTGGCCCCCGCCTGCCGCGCGACGAGCGCGGCGAACCGCCCGCAGGAGCGGAAGCCCTCGCCGTCGGCCTCGACCAGGCGCAGGGCCGTCAGCTCCGCCACCGCCGACCGGTCGGGCCGCGCCCCGAACACCTCCAGGAGCACCGTGGGCACGGGCAGCGGATCGAGCGCGCTGAGCAGCCGCAGGAGGCCGACGGAGGCCGGGGAGAGCCGGGCCGCTACGCCGACGGCCAGGGCGTTCTCGTCGATCCGGAAGGCCGTGGGCGGCGGCCACGCGTCCCGGGCCGCCGCGTTCAGGGCCGCGGCCGTCTGCACCAGGGTCTGCGGATGTCCCTGGACGGTGGCGATCAGGCGCCGGGCCGCGTCCGCCTCCGGGCCCCGCGGCGTGCGCCCCAGCTCCCGTACGAGCAGGGCGAACGCGTCGTCGGCCGGGAGTCCCTCCAGGCGCATGGGCCTGCCGTCGAAGCCGGCGGTCCACTCGGCGGAGGCGGTCAGCAGTGCGCAGCCGCCCGTCATGTCCCGCAGGAGGGCCAGGTCCTCGGAGGTGGCGGTGAGGTCGTCGACGACGAGCAGGACCCGCAGCGCGCCCAGCAGGCGGCGCAGGGCGGCCGGTTCGGGCTTGTAGCCGTCGAACTCGCGGCCGCTCTCGGTCTCGTAGCAGGTGTGGAACAGCTCCTGGAGGAGATCCTCCAGCGGCGTGCCCGTCGCGGTCAGCCGGACGACGGGGTCGCCGCGGGCCGCGCGGTCGGCGGCGAACCGGTGCAGCAGCGCGCTCTTGCCGATGCCCGGCGGGCCGAAGACCTGGACCGCTCTCCCGCCGGCCAGCCAGCGCCCGATCGCCGCGAGTTCGGCGTCCCGGCCGATGAGCGCGGCCTGCCGGGGCTGCGGCGCACCGAGGGGGAACGGGCGCGGCCTGACGCGCGGCGGCCCCTCGGCGCGGTACGAGACCTGCGCGCCGTCCCGGGCGCTGATGACGACGTTGCGGTCCCCGACGACGACCTGCCCGCTGACGTCCCCGCGCAGGTTGATCCGGCTCATGTCACTCATGGGCTCGCCTCTCCCCCGTCAGCCCATACCAGCGGTGTACGCCTGATCCGGGACCTTCTCAAGGGGGCGGGCGTCGTCAGTGTGTCCTCAGAAGGCGGAGACCCCCGTCAGGGCGCGGCCGATGATCAGCTTCTGGATCTGGCTCGTGCCCTCGTACAGGGTCATGACGCGGGCGTCGCGGAGCAACTTGCCGACCGGGTACTCGTCGATGTAGCCGTAGCCGCCGAAGACCTGGAGGGCGTTGTTGGCGGAGCGGACGGCGGCCTCGGACGCGAACAGCTTCGCCTTCGAGGCGGCGGTGGCGAAGTCCTCGCCCCGGTCGATGAGGTCGGCGACGCGCCAGGTGAGCAGGCGGGCCGCGTCCACGTCCACGGCGATGTCGCTGATCAGCTCCTGCACGAGCTGGTACGAGGCGATGGGCTTGCCGAACTGCTCGCGCTCGCCCGCGTAGCCGACCGCCGCGTCGAGGGCGGCCTGGGCGATGCCGACGCAGCCCGCGGCGACCGACATCCGGCCCTTGGCCAGGGCGGACATGGCGATCGAGAAGCCCTTGCCCTCGGGGCCGAGCAGCGCGGTGGCGGGGACGCGGACGTCCTCAAGGACCAGTTCGGCCGTGGCCTGCCCGCGCAGGCCGAGCTTGCCGTGGATGGTGCGGCGGGTCAGACCGGGGGTGTCGGTGGGTATGAGGAAGGCGGAGACGCCCTTGTGTCCCGGGGCGTCGGTGGAGCGCGCGAAGAGAAGCACCACGTCGGCCCAGGTGCCGTTGGTGATGAACATCTTGGAGCCGCTGATCACGTAGTCGTCGCCGTCACGGACCGCACGCGTCGACAGATTGCCCGCGTCGGAGCCGGTGCCGGGCTCGGTGAGGCCGAAGCAGCCGAGCGCGTCGCCCGCGGTGAGCCGGGGCAGCCAGTGCCGCTTCTGCTCCTCGCTCCCGTACGACTGGATCGTCTTGGTGACCAGTCCCAGGGAGACCGAGACGATGCCGCGCACGGAGGAGTCGCCGCGCCCCAGCTCCTCGGTGACCAGGCAGTACGCGAGGTGGTCGCCGCCCGAGCCGCCGTACTCCTCGTCGATGGTCAGGCCGAGGAAGCCGACCTCGCCGAGCTTCTTCACGATCCCGCGGTCGACTTCCTCGGCGCGGTCCCAGGCCACCACGTGCGGCGCGATCTCACGGTCCACGAAGTCCTTGGCGAGCCGACGGACCGCCGTCTGCTCCTCGCTCAGCTCCAGATGCACGGACGACTCCCAGGTGACCTTTAATTAGCACTGCTAGTTTTACAGGGACAGCCCTACTATGTGCCGCATGGCCCGACCGCGCAAGCCCCTCCTGAGCACCGACCGCATCGTGGACGCGGCCCGCGCCCTCGTCGACGCCGAAGGGCTCGCGGCCGTCTCGACGCGGCGGCTCGCCGCCGAGCTCGGGGTGAGCGGGCCCTCCCTCTACAACCACTTCCGCACCAAGGACCAGATCCTGGAGGCGGTCGCCGACTCCGTCAGCGCCCAGGTCGACCTGTCGATGTTCGACGCGGACGATCCGCGCGGGTGGCGCGATGCGCTGCACGACTGGGCCGTCTCCTACCGGGCCGCGCTGCGCGAGCACCCCAACATCGTGCCCGTGCTCGCCCAGGGCCCCGGCCGGCGGCCCGCCGGACTCCGCCTCGCCGACGCGGTGTTCGGGGCGATGGTCGATGCCGGGTGGCCGCCCGCGCAGGCCACGTCCATCGGGGCGCTCATGCGGTACTTCGTGATGGGGTCGGCGCTCGGCTCGTTCGCCGGAGGGTTCGTCGACGACGAGACGGCGTACGACCCCGCCGACTACCCCCACCTCGGGCAGGCGCACCTCCTCGCCGAGCACCAGGACGTCGTGGACGACCGGGCCTTCGAGACGGGGCTCACCGCGCTGCTCGACGGGCTCGGGGTGCAGTACGAAGCCGTCGTCGCCGCCGCGCGCTGACACTTCGGCCCGCGCCGAACCGTTCCGGCGCATCCTTGGGGCATGGCTTCCACGACAGAACCCGGCGCGGCGCGGGTCGCCGCGCTGGCCACGCTCATCGCCGACGAGACACGGGCCGCGATGCTGCTCGCGCTGCTGGACGGCAGGGCGTGGACCGCCGGTGAGCTGGCCCGGCACGCGGGCGTCGCCGCGTCCACGGCCAGCGAGCACCTGGGCAAGCTGGTCTCCGGCGGGCTCCTGGCCGAGGAACGGCAAGGCAGGCACCGCTACCTCCGGCTCGCCGACGCGGGCGCCGCGCAGCTCGTCGAGGGGTTCGCGGCGTACGCCGTGCCCGGCGGGGGTGAGCGGCCCCCTACGCTCCGGGCGTCCTCGGCGCGGGACGCGATGGCGCGGGGCCGGACCTGCTACGACCATCTGGCCGGGCGGTTGGGGATCGCGGTGACGGAGGGGCTCGCGGGGCGGGGGTTCCTGCGGGTCGAGACGGGGTTCTCGCTGACGGAGGCGGGGGTTTGCTGGTTCCGGGGGCTCGGGGAGCCGGGGGTTCTTGGAAAGGGCCGGCGGCCGCTCGCGCGTGGCTGCCTGGACTGGACCGAGCGGAGGCTTCATCTGGCCGGGGTCGCGGGGGCGGTGCTTTGTCGCCGGGCGCTTGCGTCCGGGTGGGTCGAGCGGATCGGGTCGGAGCGGGCGGTTCGGGTGACCGGGGTGGGGGCGGAGTTCTTCTCGGCGGAACTCGGGGTGACCGGGGTGCGCTGACTGGGGGCCGGTCCCGCCTTCTCGTCTGCCGGGTTGATCTTTCGATGGCGAGTGCGGGTCCGTCGTGGCTGGTCGCGCAGTTCCCCGCGCCCCTGAAGGCATGCGGCTTCGCCGCGCCTTCAGAACCACGGGTGGCGCCCTGGAGGCGCGGCGAAGCCGCAGCCTTCCAGGGGCGCCGGGCTGAAGGCGCGGCCTTCCGAAGTGGCCAGGTTGAAGGCGCGGCCTTCCAAAGTGGCCGGTTGAAGGCGCGGCCTTCCAAAGTGGCCCGGTTGAAGGCGCGGCGGAGCCGCAGCCTTTCAGGGGCGCGGGGAACTGCGCGACCAGCCACCACCACACCCGCACCCGGCAACGCGACAACACACGGCAGACGCCCGCCCGGGGCATCGCGGCGCAGCCGCATGCCTCAGGGGCGCGGGGAACTGCGCGACCAGCCACGACGCACCCGCACCCGGACCCGGACCCGCATCCAGCGGACGCCCACCCCCGCGCCCCGGTCCCCTCAGCTCCCGGCAAAAACGACAAGCGCTCGGCCGCCCTTGCCGGCCCGCATGTTGTCGAACGCCGTCGGAATGTCGTCCAGGGCGATGTGTTCCGTCACCATCGAGGCCAGATTCAAGCGCCCCGCACGGATGTGCCCCGCCAGGACCGGCAGGTCGGCCGCCGGGTCCGAGTTGCCGTAGACGCAGCCCGCGAGGGTGCGGCCCCAGTGGAAGATCTCCAGGGCGTTGAAGGTGACCTGCTGGTCCTTGCCGCCGATGCCGACGACGGTGGTACGGCCACCGCGCCGGGTGGATTCCCAGGCCGTACGGATGGTGATGGCGCGTCCGACACACTCCACGGCGACATCGACCCCCTGCTTGCCGGTGAGGGCGCGGATCTCGCGGGCCGTATCGTCCGAGGCGACGACGTACTCCGTGGCACCCGCCTCCCGCGCCAGCGCCTCCTTCTCCGGCGACACATCCACCGCGATGATCTTCGACGCACCCGCGATCCGCGCCGCCTGGAGCGTGGCGAGACCGACCCCGCCGACGCCGAACACCGCGACACTCTCCCCCTCGCGCACCCGCGCCGAGTGGTGGACGGCGCCGTACCCGGTGAGGACGGCGCAGCCGAGGAGGGCGGCGTCGGTGAGGGGGACGCCCTCGGGTGCGGGCAGGAGGCAGTTCGCGGCGACGACGGTCTCCTCGGCGAACGCGGCGACGTTAAGACCGGGGTGGAGGTCGGTGCCGTCGGAGGCGCGGCGGGCGTAGACGTTCCCGGCGCCCGCCAGCGCGTTGGCGCACAGCCAGACCTCACCGAGCGAGCACGCGTGGCAACTGCCGCACGAGGGCGCCCAGTTGAGGACGACCTCGGCGCCGGGCGCCACATGGGTGACGCCTTCGCCGACCGCCACGACGGTGCCGGCGCCTTCGTGGCCGAGGACGGCGGGGACCGGTACGCGCATCGTGCCGTTGCTCAGCGACAGGTCGGAGTGGCAGACCCCGGCGGCGGCGAGCTTGACGCGGACCTGGCCGGGGCCCGGCGCGGGCAGGTCGATGTCGGTGATCTCCAGCGGGGAGCCGACGGCGGGCAGGACAGCGGCGCGGACCATGAAGAGATCGATCTCCTTCGGGACGGAAGCGACAGGGCTGAGGCGGCGGAACCGCGAAGGGTCAGAACTGGAGCGACTTCGTCTGGAGGTACTCCGCCAGACCGTGCGGGCCGAGCTCCCGGCCCACGCCCGACTGCTTGTACCCGCCGAACGGGGCGAGCGGGTTGAACCGGCCGCCGTTGATGTCGACCTGTCCGGTGTCCATGCGCCGCGCGAAGGCGACCGCTTCTTCCTCGTCACCGGCCCAGACGGCGCCCGCGAGCCCGTAGACGGTGCCGTTGGCGATCCGTACGGCGTCGTCCTCGTCCTCGTAGCGGATGATCGAGACGACGGGGCCGAAGATCTCCTCCTGGGCGATGGCCATGTCGGGGGTGACGTCGGCGAAGACGGTGGGCTGGACGTAGTAGCCCTGCTCGCGCGGTGGTTCGGCGCCGCCCGCGACGAGGCGGGCGCCCTGCTCGACGCCCTTCTCGATGTACCCGCGCACGCGCGCCTGCTGCTTGGCGTTGACGAGCGGGCCGATGCGGTCGCCGTACTTGGCGGCGGCGGCCGCGGCCAGCTCCACGGCCTCGTCGTACTGGGAGGTGTGGACGAGCATGCGGGTCCAGGCGCTGCACGTCTGGCCGGAGTTGCCCATGACGTTGGCGACGCCGACGTTGACGGCCTTGGCGAGGTCGGCGGAGGGCAGGATGACGTTGGCGGACTTGCCGCCGAGTTCGAGGGCGACGCGCTTGACGGCGGCGCCCGCCGTCGCGCCGATCTGGCGGCCGACCGCCGTGGAGCCGGTGAAGGAGACGAGGTCGACGTCGGCGTGTTCGGCGAGGGCCTGGCCCGCGACCGCGCCGACGCCGGTGACGAGGTTGAAGACGCCCGCCGGGATGCCCGCCTCGTCCACCGCCTCCGCGAACAGCTGCGCGGTCAGCGGGGTGTCCTCGGCGGGCTTGAGGACGACGGTGCAGCCCGCGGCGAGTGCCGGGGCGACCTTGGCGACGATCTGGTGGAGCGGGTAGTTCCAGGGCGTGATGGCGCCGACGACACCGACCGGCTCGGAGTAGACCGTGGAGTTGCCGATCTTCTCCTCGAACGGGTGGGTGGCGGCCAGCTCCGCGTACGAGCCCGCGACCAGGACGGGGACGCCCGCGTGCACCGTCTGCGAGAACTTCAGCGGGGCGCCCAGCTCGGCGGTGACCGTCTCGGCGATCTCGTCCTTGCGGGCGGCGAGCACGTCGCGCAGGGCGGCGAGCTTCGCGGCGCGCTCGGCGGGCGGGGTCGCGGCCCAGGCGGGGAAGGCGGTGCGGGCGGCGCGCACGGCGGCGTCCACGTCCTCGGCGGTGCCCGCGGGTACGTGCCCGATGACCTGCTCGTCGGCCGGGTTGACGACGGCGATGGTGTCCCCGCCCGCGGCGGCCCGCCACTCGCCGCCGATGTACATGCCGTCGTGGGCCTTCATGGGCTCTCCTTCTGCTGCGCGCTCTGGTTCTGGCTCTGGTTCCGGCTCCTCGGGGCACCCAAACTAGCGCTGTTAGTTTTCCGGCGCCAGAGACGCTTGTCACCTCCCCCCGTTCCCCTCGCGCCAAGCCCGGCCGCGATCAGCAGCAGCCCGCCCAGCATCACGAACGGCGCCGCCGTACCGACCAGGCCCGCGACCAGTCCGGCCGTCGCGGGCGCCGCGACCTGCCCCAGGCGGTTGCCGGTCAGACGCAGGGCCAGGGCGGTCGAACGGGCGTCGGGCGGCGCCGCCTGCACCACCGTCGTCATCGACAGCGGCTGACCGACCCCGAGGCAGAAGCCCAGCAGGAGCAGCATCGCGCCGAGCGCCCAGACGGGGACCGGGAGCGCGATGCCCGCGCACAGCACGGCGGCGAGCAGGCAGGTCGTCGCGATCAGGGCGGTCCGGCCGAGCCAGTCGATGAGCGGCGTCATCACGAGCCGGCACGCGATCGTGGCGCCCGCGCGCAGGCTCAGCAGCACGCCGACGACGGACGGGGCGATGCCCCGGTGCTCGCCGACCACGGGCAGGTAGGCGGTGAGGATGTCGGTCGCGGAGAGCACGGCGAGGCTGATGAAGATGCCGCCGGGGACCCCGCGCGTACGCAGGATGCGGTGGACGGGGACCGGCGAGGCGCCTTCCCGCGCCTTGGTCTCCGTACGCCGGTGCTCGATCCGCCACAGGGAGGTGAGCGCGAGCGCGCAGCCGGCCGCCGCGACGAGCAGGGCTAGCGCGCTGGTGCCCGCGAGGTCCGGGCCGCCGATGAGAGCGCCCGCCGCGACCGGTCCGACGAGCTGGCCGAGGGACGCCCCGATGGTGAAGTGGCCGAAGTTGCGGTCCTGTTCGTGCGGGGCGGACTGGCGGGCCACGATCGACTGGGCGCCGATGACGAAGCAGAGGTGGCCGAGGCCCATCACCCCGCTCCACGCGGCCATCGCCACCAGGGAGTGCGCGAGGCCGCTGAGCGCGCAGCCGCCCGAGATCAGGACGACGCCGACCGGCAGCAGCGGGGCGCAGCGGCCGTGGTCCGTGCGGCGGCCGAGCGGGACGGCGGCGAACAGCGGGAGCAGGGCGTAGACACCGGCGATGACGCCGACGGCCCGTTCGTCGGCGCCGAGCGCGAGGGCCCGGTAGGAGACGGCGGGCCGCGCCATCGACACCGCCGCCTGCGCGCAGCTGAAGGCGATGACGAGGCGCAGCAGCCAGGCCCGGCTCGGGGTCCCGCTCATCGGCTCACACGATCCCGAAGAGCAGGCCCGCGCCGAGGATGACGAGCGCGGTCAGCGCGGCCCATTTCACGGTGAACTTGGTGTGGTCGCCGAACTCGACCTTCGCCATGCCGACGAGCACGTAGACGGCGGGCACCAGCGGGCTCGACATGTGCAGCGGCTGGCCGACGAGGGAGGCGCGGGCGATCTCCAGGGTGGAGACGCCGTGCGCGTTCCCGGCCTCGGCGAGGACCGGCACGATGCCGAAGTAGAAGCCGTCGTTCGACATGAAGTAGGTGAAGGGGATCGACAGCACGCCCGTGACCAGGGCCATGTGCGGGCCCATCCAGTCGGGGATGCCGCTCACGACCCACTTCGCCATGTGGTCGACCATGCCGGTGCCCTGGAGGACGCCGGTGAAGACGGCGGCGGCGAAGACCATCCCGGCGACGTTGAGGACGTTCTCCGCGTGCGCGCCGATGCGGGCCTTCTGGTCCGGCATGTGCGGGAAGTTGACGGTGAGCGCGAGCGCGGCGCCGAGCAGGAACAGGACCGGGATGGGCAGCAGCTCCATGATCATCGCGGTGAGCAGGGCGACGGTGAGGAGCGCGTTGAACCAGTACAGCCTGGGGCGCAGGGTGGGGCGGTGCGGGTCGAGTCCGGCGAAGGTCTCGCCGTCCTCGTTCTCGTACGCGGGCGCGGCGTGGTCACCGCCGCCGCCCGCGACCCCCGGGCCGCCGGTACCGGCACCCGCGCCGACCAGGACCTTCTCGTCGGCGGTCTCCGTCACGGCCTCGGTGACGGGCTCCAGGGAGAGGTGGCCGAGCCGCTTGCGCTCGCGGCGCCCGAGGACGTAGGCGAGGAGGAGGACGGCGACCATGCCGACGGCGAGCGCCGGGATCATCGGGACGAAGATGTCGCTCGCGTCGACCTTGAGGGCGGTGGCGGCGCGGGCCGTCGGGCCGCCCCAGGGCAGGGTGTTCATGACGCCGTTGGCGGTGGCGGCGACGCCGGTCATCACGATGAGGCTCATCTTCAGGCGCTTGTAGAGCGGGTACATCGCCGAAACGGTGATCATGAAGGTGGTGGAGCCGTCGCCGTCCAGGGAGACGATCGCGGCGAGCACGGCGGTGCCGACGACGATGCGCACGGGGTCGGCCTTCGCGAACCGCAGGATGGCCCGCACGATCGGGTCGAAGAGGCCGACGTCGATCATCACGCCGAAGTAGACGATCGCGAACATCAGCATCGCGGCGGTGGGCGCGAGGTCGCCGATGCCCGCGATGACGTAGTCGCCGAGGTGCGCGCCCTTGCCCACGAGGACGCAGAACAGCGCGGGGATGAGGACGAGCGCCGCGATCGGCGACACCTTCTTCGCCATGATCAGCACCAGGAAGGTGGCGATCATGGCGAAGCCGAGGATGGTCAGCATGGAGTGGAGTCCCTACGTTCGCCGTTGAACTACCGCCCGGGGGTCGGCGGTCAGCGCGACGTTAGGGGTGTGACGAACGCGTTAACAAGATGTTGACACGTGAGCAATAAGCGCAAAACTCCAGGTCACGGTCGCGCGAGGGTCATACGGGTGTCGGTGCGGCGGCCTCGATCTCCACGGGTACGGCGTTGAGCACGGCGGTGCCGGAGAGCGGGTCGAGGAGGCTGCCGTCGAGCAGTTGGTTGACGTTCACGCCGGGGTCCTGGGCCGCGACCCCGAGCCGGGTCCCCGGCCGGTCGTGGCCCCAGCCGTGCGGCAGGCTGACGACTCCGGGCCGCACGGTGTCGGTGACCTCGACGGGTGCCACGACCTCACCGCCCGCCGCCCGTACGCGCGCGGGCGTGCCGTCGTGCAGCCCGAGCCTGGCCGCGTCGTCGGGGTGGACGTGGAGGGTGCAGCGGTTGGAGCCGCCGACGAGGGCGGGGATGTTGTGCATCCAGCTGTTGTTGGACCGCAGATGGCGCCGTCCTACGAGGACGAGCCCGTCGTCCGTGTCATCGAGCGCCCGGCGCAGGCGCGGCAGGTCGTCCGCGATCGGCTGCGGCAGGAGTTCGATACGGCCGCTGCGGGTCTTGAGGAGGCCGGGCAGGCGCGGCTCCAGCGGGCCGAGGTCGATGCCGTGGGGGTGGGCGAGCAGGTCGTCGAGGGTGAGGTCGTACGGGCCGAGGCGCAGCATCATGTCGAGGCGGCGCTCGGGGCCGGTGTCGCCGGTCAGTTCGCGGGCGAGCTGTTCGGGGTCGGCGCCGAAGCACGGCGAGTGCGGGGTGGCGACGGCTTTGGTGAGCGCGGCGCGGATGACCATGTCGTCCACGGCGTCGGCGGGGGCGCCGTGCTGCCCGCTCACGGCGAGGACGAGCCGGGCGTGGAGGGTGCACTCGTCGGGCTGCCCGTCCGCCAGGGGGATGGCGGCGCGGGTGTAGCGGACCTGGTTGCGTACGGCGAAGGTGTTGAACGCGAAGTCGAAGTGGGCGCTGCGCGACGGCGGGGGCGGCGGGAGGACGACGTGCGCGTGGCGTGAGGTCTCGTTGAGGTACGGGTCGACGCTGACCATGAAGTCGAGCGAGTCGAGGGCCTTGTCGAGCCGGTCGCCGTCGGGTGCGGAGAGGACGGGATTGGCGGCGATGGCGACGACGGCGCGGATCGCGCCCTCGCCGGGGGTGTCGATCTCCTCGGCGAGCGCGGCGAGGGGCAGTTCGCCCTTGGCCTCGGGGTGTCCGGAGACGCGGCTGCGCCAGCGGCCGAGGGCGAAGCCCTTGCCGGGTCCGGCGGGGCGGGGCGCGGGGGCGGTGGCGGAGAGCGGGAAGAGGGCGCCGCCCGGCTGGTCGAGGTTGCCGGTGAGGACGTTGAGGACGTCGACGAGCCAACTGGCCTCGGTGCCGAAGGCGACGGTGCTGCTGCCGACCCGGCCGTAGACGGCGGCGGTGGGCGCGGCGGCCAGTTCACGGGCGAGGGCGCGAAGGGTGTCGGCGGAGACGTCGCAGCGGCCGGAGACGGCCTCGGGGCTGAAGTCCCGCAGCGCTTCGGCGAGTTCGCCGAGGCCCTGCACATGAGGGGCGAGGTGCGGTCCTACGTCGACGAGCTTCTCCTCGAACAGGACGTGCGCGAGGGCGGCGAGGAGCAGGGCGTCCGTGCCGGGCCGGATCGCCACGTGCCGGTCGGCGAGCTTGGCGGTGCGGGTGCGGCGCGGGTCGACGACGGTGAGGGTGCCGCCCCGGGCGCGCAGCGCCTTCAGCTTGCCGGGGAAGTCGGGGGCGGTGCACAGACTGCCGTTGGATTCGAGGGGGTTGGCGCCGAGGATCAGGAGGTGGTCGGTGCGGTCGAGGTCGGGCACCGGGATGGCGTTCGCGTCGCCGAAGAGCAGGCCGCTGGAGACGTGCTTGGGCATCTGGTCGACGGTGGAGGCGGTGAAGAGGTTGCGGGTGCGCAGGGTGCTGAGCAGGACGGGCGGGTAGAGGGCGCCGGCCATGGTGTGCACGTTGGGGTTGCCGAGGACGACACCGACGGCGTTCGGCCCGTGCGCCTCGATGAGCGGCCGCAGCCCGGCGGCGACGGCGTCGAACGCCTCGTCCCACGTGGCCTCTTGGAGCCGGCCGTCCTTGCGGACCAGGGGCCGGGTGAGCCGGTCGGGGTCCTCGTCGAGCGCGCCGAAGGAGGCGCCCTTCGGGCAGATGAACCCGGCGCTGAACACGTCGTCGCGATCGCCCCGGGCGCGGGTGACGCGGGTCCCCTCGATGGTGAGCGCCAGTCCGCACGTCGCTTCGCAGAGCGGGCAGATGCGCAGGGCGGTGCGGGGCATGGCGTCTCCCAGGGCGATCGCTAGGGCGGTGCATTGGTGCGCGGGCGGGTCGAGCATACCGAGCGGTATGGAGAAAAGGGAGGCGTCGCTCAAACAGGAGATTGCCCAGGGCCGATCAGCACCGATCAGGGCCGAAGTGGCGGGCACGACGGGCAGGACGGACGCGACGGATTGTGATCGTCGTGGCTGATGTGGCGGGTTGGTGCGCCTTTAGTCGAGTACCCGGGCCAGATACGCCCGCAGCAACTGTCTGATCTCCCCGATGATCCGCTCGTCGCCCGACGGGTCGAGTCGGAACGCGAGGCGGACCAGGGCGTCCGCGGACTCCACCGCGACGAGGAAGGTGCGGCGCAGGTCGGGGTCCGGGGTGCGGCCGAGGTGGGGGGCGAGGAGGTCGGTGAGGGTGTCGGCGACGCGGTGGTTGGGGTCGGCGTCGGGGTCGCCGACGGGGATCTGCGTCCCGAAGTCGACGAGGGAGAAGCCCGGGGCCGTGCGCTTCATGGCCAGGTACTCGTCGAGGAAGGCGTCCATGGCGCCGCGCCAGTCGTCCGCCGCGATGGCCCCGAGCCGCTCGGCGACGCGCTCGGCGTACCGCTCCAGGTTCCGCTCGGCCAGGGCGTCGACCATGGCCCGCTTGTTGCTGAAGAACCGGTAGACCGAGCCGATCGGCACATCGGCCCGCGTCGCGACGGCCCGGGTGCTCAACTCGTCGTAGCCCTGCTCGTCGAGGAGTTCGGCGCAGGCGTCGATGATCCGGCTCAGCCGCTCGGCGCTGCGCTGCTGGACGGGGGCGCGCCGCAGGGACGTGGGGTGGGGCATGGCGGTCAGCCTACGGTGCTCGCCCCCGGGGACGGTTCCGCGCCCGAGGCGGTGAGGTCGGCGGTGGCCTCGACCGGTTCGCCGTCGACCGCCCAGACCGTGTGGTCGTCGGCGTAGAGGCGGGCGGTGAGGTGGTGGGTGCCGCGGGCGAGCCGGGTGGGCGGCAGCCGGTAGGCGGTGGTGCGCAGGCTGGCGAGGGGGCGGCCGTCGAGGTAGAGCCGGGCGTAGCCCCGCCCGCGCACGGCGTCGGCGGGGCTGCCCTTCGGGGAACTCTCCGGGGTGAGGCGGAAGTTCCGTACGCGGATCCTGACGTCCCAGCCGCCCGCCCGCGCCTCGTCCGGCTGGACGACGACGCCGATCTCCGGAGCGTCCTCCTCGGGGACCTCCCGGTACGGCCTGCCCTCGTCGTCGGTGCGGTCGGTGCGGACCTCACCGGCCGTGCGGGTGCCGTCGTCATCGCTCCCGCACCCGGCGGCGGGCCCCGTCAGCACGGCGCACGTCAGACCGGCGACGGCTGCGCGCACCCACGGTGTCCTGAACATGACGGGGAGAGTAGAGCAACGCTCACCTTCGCGAATCCCTCTCGGGGAGGAGGTCCGGCCCGAGAGGGACCCGGTCGCCCCGTCCGGAAACGGCCTCTTGCGCGGGTGATCTCCGAATCCTACGGTTGAGCATAGGAATCAGGGACGAGGGAGCGAAGATGAGCGGGGACGCACGCAAGGCGGCCGAGGGCCTGGCCTATCTGTCCGGTTTCGGGAACGAGCACCAGTCGGAGGCGGTACCCGGCGCCCTGCCGCAGGGCCGCAACTCCCCCCAGCGCGCCCCGCTCGGCCTCTACGCCGAGCAGCTCAGCGGCACGGCCTTCACCGAACCCCGCGCGCACAACCGCCGTTCGTGGCTGTACCGCATCCGCCCGTCCGCCGCACACCCCGAGTTCACCCGCGTCGACAACGGCGCCGTGCGCACCGCCCCCTTCACCGAGGCCGTCCCCGACCCCAACCGGCGCCGCTGGAACCCGCTGCCCGAGCCCGCGCCCGGCACGGACTGGCTGTCCGGCCTGTGGACGCTCGGCGGCAACGGCGACGCGACGCAGCGCACCGGCATGGCCGTGCACCTCTACCACGCCAATTCCTCCATGACACGGCGGGTGTTCAGCGACGCCGACGGTGAACTCCTCATCGTGCCCGAGCGCGGCGGCCTCCTCCTGCGCACCGAGTTCGGCCTGCTCGCCGCCGGGCCGGGCGAGGTCGCGCTGATCCCGCGCGGGGTCCGCTTCCGCGTCGAGCTGCTGGACGACACCGCCCGCGGTTACGTGTGCGAGAACTACGGCGCCCCGTTCCGCCTCCCCGACCTCGGCCCCATCGGCGCCAACGGCCTCGCCAACGCGCGGGACTTCCGGGCGCCGGTCGCCGCGTACGAGGACGACGGGGACGGCACGGCCTCGGTCGAGGTCGTCAACAAGTTCTGCGGCAACCTCTGGAGCGCCACCTACGACCACTCCCCGCTCGACGTCGTCGCCTGGCACGGCAACCACGTCCCGTACGTGTACGACCTGCGGCGCTTCAACGTCCTCGGCACCATCTCCTACGACCACCCCGACCCGTCGATCTTCACGGTGCTCACGTCGCCGTCCGACACGCCCGGTCTCGCCGGGGTGGACTTCGTGGTGTTCGCGCCGCGCTGGCTGGTGGGCGAGGACACGTTCCGGCCGCCCTACTTCCACCGGAACGTCATGAGCGAGTACATGGGCCTGATCGAAGGCGCCTACGACGCGAAGGCCTCCGGCTTCCTGCCCGGTGGGGGGTCGCTGCACAACATGATGTCCGCGCACGGGCCCGACCGGGAGACGTTCGACAAGGCGAGCGCGGCGGAGCTCGTGCCTCAGCGGGTCGATGACGGGCTGGCGTTCATGTTCGAGACGCGGTGGCCCATCACGGCGACGGTGCAGGCTGCGCGGGCGGGGCACTTGCAGCGGGGCTATGACGAGGTGTGGCGCGGGCTCGAACGTCACTTCAGGGGGTAGGGGCGCGCCTTCTCGTCTGCCGGGTGCGGGGCGCTCGGCGGGTGCGGGTGCGTCGTGGCTGGTCGCGCAGTTCCCCGCGCCCCTGAAATGCGCACTCCGTGCGCCATTTCAAGGGGCTGCGGAAAAGCCGCGTGCTCCACGGGAAGGCGCGGCGAAGCCGCAAGCCTTCAGGGGCGCGGGGAACTGCGCGACCAGCCCCCACCGGGCGGGGGCCGCCCACGAGACAGTCACCCGGCACACGAAGCCGCCCACGGGACAGTCACCCGGCAGACGAAATCGCACCCCGCATTGCACAGCCCCGGCCCCGCCAGATACGGATAACCCGTGACGTCATTCGCCCCGGACTCGATCGTCCTGAACCGCAAGCTGCCTCTCTGGTACCAGGTGTCGCAGTCCTTGCGCGCCTCCATACTGGGCCGCACCCCGCAGGACCCACTGCGCCTGCCCACGGAGGAACAGCTCGCGGTGCACTACGGCGTCTCGGTCCTCACGATGCGCCAGGCGCTGAAGGAGCTGGAGGACGAGGGGCTGATCACGAGGCACCGCCGCCGCGGCACGTTCATCGAGCCGACGGCCCAGCAGGGCGCCCCCGTACGCCTGCTCGGCTCGGTGGACGCGATCGTGGCGCAGCAGTCGGGGATGGTGACGGAGATACTGGCGCACGGCACGGCCCCGGTCCCGGTGCAGTACGCCGGCCTGTTCCCGGGGACGGAGTCCGTGGCGACGTACCACCGCCTGCGCTGCGACGAGAAGACGGGCGAGCCGACGAACCACGCCCGCAACTACGTCAGACCGGACCTGGGCGGCCAGGTGGACGTGGCGGATCTGGCGCGCTGGCCGATGACGAAGGTGCTGCGTGACGTGGTCGGGGCCCGCATCAGCCGGATCACGGACTCGGTGGAGGCCCGCCTCGCGGACCCGGAGACGGCGCGGCTGCTGAAGGTGCCGTTGCTCAGCCCGATCCTGCACTACACGGGCATCACCTACGACGAGGAGGGCAGGGTCCTGGACGTGGTGGTCATCCACTACCGGGGCGACCGCTTCTCGTTCACGGTGACGCTGGACGCCCACTGACGGTGCGCGGAGGCCACGTACCATGCCGGGCGTGACGAACGACGGGCCGCTCACCGACGCCATGCCGCTCGCGGACCTCATGCCGTGGTCCGTGGCGCCCTTGCGCCTGGGCCGTTCCTGGCCGGTGGCGCCGGACGCGGCGTCGTTGAAGGCGCGCTGGGACGCGTTCGTCGCGGCCCCGCGCGAGCGGCGGGAGGCGCTGCTCCAGCCGTCCCGCGCCCGCACCCTGCACAGCGCCGCCGCCCAGCTCCCGCGTCAGCGCGCCGGGACGGAGCCGCTGGCGCGTGCGGAGGGGCCGTGCCCGGAGCCGGTGCGGATTCTGCACGGCCCGTTCGACGAGCAGTGGCTCATCCCCGACCAGCGCCTGATCGACGCGGCCCGCCCGGAGCTGTGGCGGGTGGCGGACGACCACCAGCTCTTCCTCGTCGAGCAGGGGTACGTGCCCGACGCGGGCGGCCCCGCGCTGCTCGCCAGTGCCGTCCTCCCCGAGGGCCGCTCCCCCGCGGGCCGCCCCGGCCGCATCCGCCCGCTGTACCGTCGCCCCGGCGCCACCGAACCCAACGTCGCCCCGGGCCTCCTCCCCCACCTCTCGGCCCTCTACGGCCACGAGGTGGGCCCCGAGCCCCTTCTGGCCTGGATTCTCGCGGCCGCCACCCGGGACGCGAAGGAGTGCCGGGTTCCGCTCCCCGTGGACCCGGAGGTCTGGGCGCGCGGTGTGGAGATCGGCCGCCGTGTGCTGTGGTTGCACCGGCGCGGGCAGGGCGCCGACCGGCCCAAGCTGCCGGGTGGCCGCCGCCCGTACGTCCGCGCTCCCCTGCCGCCCCGCCCCACGGAACTCCTCTACGACCGCGAGGAGGAGGCCCTGCTGATCGGCGACGGCCGCATCTCCCCGGTCCCGGCGGCGGCCTGGGACTTCCACGTCAGCGGCGTCCGCGTCCTGGAACAGTGGTTCATCCGCCGGACGGCCCCGGCGGAACAGGGCACGCTCACGGCCGTCCGGCCCGCGACCTGGCCCCAGCAGTGGACGTCGGAGCTCCTGGAACTGATCACGGTCCTGGCGCTCCTCGCCGAACTGGAACCGCTGCGACGCGAGTTGCGCGCGGACCTCGGCACACTGCTCGGCCCCTACGAACTCCGCCGAGCGGGAGTCCTCCCGGTCCCGGCGCCGGCCCGCCGCCCGGCAACCGTCCTGGACCAGCCGGAGGAGGGCCCAGGCGGCCAGTTCGCCTTCCTCTGAGAGGCCGCACGAAGTGCGCCTCTCAGAGGAAGGCGGGGAACGGCGCGAGCAACCACAATGGCGAGTCGTTCGCGCGACAACCGAAGGCCCCACCCCGGAGCGCTACCCGGCCACGAACCCCGCCAAGGTCCGCCGCAACGCCCGCTCGAACACCGCCTCCAGATCGATCGGCCCCGCATCCTCGCTGAACGCAGCCGCGAGCCGCGGATACCGCCCGGACGCCACCTGCCCGCCCAGATAGGCGATCCGCACCGCCTGCTCCTGCTCGGCGCTCCACGGCAGTGACCGCGTCCGCTCGACCCCGGCGATCTCGCTGGAGACGTAGGTGGTCACGACGCCCGTCACGGCGGCGATCAGCTCCATCTTCGTCCCGTAGGGAAGCTCCAGCGGGTCCAGGCACCGCAGGCAGTACTCCAGGTACGTCAGCGCGTTCGGGCTGAACCCGTACACCGGCGACATGAGCCGCGGCAGCCACGGATGCCGGTGCATGATCTGCCGCGTCTGCCGGGCCAGGGCCAGGACGTCCTCGCGCCAGTCCCCGCTCGGCTCCGGGTACGCGTACTCCGCGCTGACGGCGTCGACCATCAGCTCGTACAGGTCCTCCTTGCGCGGCACGTAGTTGTAGAGCGACATCGTGCCCATGCCCAGCTCACCGGCGATCTTGCGCATGGAGACCGCGTCGATGCCCTCCGCGTCGGCCACGCGCACGGCTGCCGCCGCGATGTCGTCCCTGCTGTGCGCGGGTCGGGGCCCGCGGCCGGTGCGCTCGGGGCGCGCCCAGATCACTTCGGGTACGGCCGGTCGGACCGCCATTGATCATCACCTCGCGCTCCATCGTAGTTACGTACGGCGTACGTAGTGGGGTACGGTGGCCCCATGACTTCTACGTACGCTGTACTTAGTGAGGGTCTGGAGAAACGGTTCGGGTCCGGGGAGAAGGCCGTGCACGCCGTGCGGGGGCTCGATCTGGCGGTGCGCGAGGGGACGGTGTGCGGTCTGCTCGGGCCGAACGGGGCGGGGAAGACGACCGCGGTCCGGCTGCTCACCACGCTGCTCCGCCCGGACGCGGGCACCGCGCGTGTCGCGGGGCACGACGTCGTGCGCGCCCCGGACGCCGTCCGCCGCGCCATCGGCGTCACCGGGCAGTACGCGTCGGTCGACGGGGATCTGACCGGGCGGGAGAACCTGCGCCTGTTCGCCCGGCTGCTGCGCGCGCCCCGGTCGCGGGCGGACGAGCTGATCGAGCGGTACGCGCTCGCCGAGGCCGCGGACCGGCCGGCGCGTACGTACTCGGGCGGTATGCGCCGCCGCCTCGACCTCGCGTCGAGCCTGATCACGCGGCCCGCCGTGCTCTTCCTCGACGAGCCGACGACCGGGCTGGACCCGCACAGCAGGAACGCGATCTGGGACGCGGTCCGCGCACTGGCCCGCGCGGGCACGACCGTCGTCCTGACCACGCAGTACCTGGAGGAGGCCGACCAGCTCGCCGACGAGATCGTCCTGATCGACGAGGGCCGCGCCGCCCACTCGGGCACCCCCGCCGCGTTGAAGGCGCGGATCGGGCACTACGCCGAGGTCGTCGTCCCGGACGACGCGGGCGAGCGGGCGCTGCACGCGGCGGCCGTCGTCCTCGACCAGCTCACCGGTGCCCGGCCCCGGCTCGACGCGGAGAACCGGACGGTCGGCGCGGTCGTCCTGGACCCGGCCGTCACGCTCCCCCGCGTCGTACGTGAACTCGACGCGTCCGGCGTGCCCTTGATGGACGCCACCCTGCGCCCGCCGACGCTCGACGAGGTGTTCCTGCGTCTGACGCGCACCGCCGGCACCCGCCAGGACCACGCGACCCGGGAGGCCGCCGCATGAGCACCGCGATCCTGTACGACGGCACGGCGATGCTCGGCCGCCACCTCCAGCGCGTCCGGCACGCTCCGGCGATCACGGTCATGACGCAGACGATGCCGATCGTGTTCCTGCTGTTCTTCGGGTACGTGTTCGGCAGTGCGCTCGCCATGCCGGGTACCGACTACCGCGCCTACCTCGTGCCCGGCATGCTCGTGGCGACGGCGGCGAACGGGATCATGACGGGGATGTTCACGGCGGCGCAGGACACGCACCGCGGCGTCATGGACCGGTTCCGTACGCTGCCCATGAGCCGGGGCGCCGTACCTCTCGGGCAGGCCGGTGCCGATCTGCTGACGACCGCGCTCGGTCTGGTGCCGCTGGTGCTCGTGGGGCTCGCGATGGGGTGGCGGATCGAGGGCGGGGCGGCGAAGGCGTCGGCGGCCTTCGGACTGCTGCTGCTGTTCCGGTTCGCCACGACCTGGGTCGGCATCCTGCTCGGGCTCGTCTCGCGGAGCGAGGAGGCGGCCGGGCAGTTGGGCAGCGCCACGTTCATGCTTCCGCTGCTGTCGAACGCGTACATCCCGACCGACGGGATGCCCGGCTGGGTGCGCACGCTCGCCGAGTGGAACCCGATCAGCGCGGTCTGCACGGCGATCCGTGACCTGTTCGGCAACGCGCCGGTGCCCGACGGCGCCTCCTGGCCGGTGGCGCACCCGGTCGCCGGATCACTCGGCTGGTGCGCGGCACTGCTGTTGCTGTGCGTGCCGCTCGCGGTCCGCCGCTGCGCGCGCGGCGACCGCTGAGCCGGTCAGCGGAGCGGGCGCCGAACGACGTACGCGGACATGGCGAAGGCCCGTACCTGCCTCCTTGCCGGGACGCCCGCCGCAAGCCGTGGGGATGACGGTCGCGAAGATGCGCAGCGGTACGCCGGACGGCGCGGAGGTCGGACACGGGCCCGAACCCTGCTGGACGGACGACCCGCTAGTGGCCGCCGAACAGCGTGCGGCGCAGGCGCCGCAGTGGTGCGAAGAGCGAGACCCGCCGCACCCGCGCGGCGCTGCCGCCGCGCCTGTGCGCGGTGTCACGCGCGGTCAGCTCACGCATCAGTGTCGTCGCCTCCGCCACCTCGACCTGGGGCACGGCGGGACCGCCGAGCACCGCGAGATGGCGGTCGAGACGCGAACTGGTCGCGCTGGATCCGCACGTGATCGCAGGCACACGCGGCCTGCTGCGCACTGTTATCTGTTCCATGTCACTCCCCACCCGTACGAGGGCACCCGGCCCGGGCAGGTTAACCCTATCGCCCCATCGGGACACTCGTGTATCCCGGCCGCACGATTCACCTACCCCGTAGGGAGGTTGACGACCCAAAGTCGATTACTCTCCGAATCTTACTGAATTCAGGGCGAGTTGGACAAGAGGGGCACTGGGCGGGCGTTCCGCGCCCGAGATCAGCCAGAGTTGGTGACCTTGTCGTGGGTGGGGCGGCGGGATCCGTGACGGGGATCGGGCGCGGCGGGAACGTGGGCGATCTCACGTGCCCCGGCCCGCTTTCTCGTCGAGCCGTCGAGCAGGGGGCTCACGCCGACGCCCCGTCCAGGCAGGCCCGCATCCGCAGGAGGGCGTCGCGCATCCGGGTCTTCACGGTGCCGAGCGGCACGGACAGGCGGCGGGCGACCTCGCGGTAGGTGTAGCCGTCGTAGTAGGCGAGGGTGACCGCCTGGCGCTGGAGGTCGGTGAGGCGGCCGAGGCAGCGGCGCACCCAGTCCCGTTCGAGGCCGCTCTCCACCGCCTCGGCGACCTGATCGAAGGCGGGCATGTCCGCGCGCCGGGCCACGCGCTGCTCGCGCTCCCCCGCGGCGCGGACGCTGCGCACCCGGTCGACGGCCCTGCGATGGGCCAGGGTCAGGACCCAGGAGAGGGCGCCGCCGCGCGCCGGGTCGTACCGGGCGGCGGTCCGCCACAGCTCAAGGAGGACCTCCTGGGCCACCTCCTCGGCCTGCGCGGGGTCGCGCAGAACGCGCCGCGCGAGACCGTAGACGGGCCCCGCCACCTTCTCGTACAGCTCCTCGAAGGCCCGTTCGTCCCCGCGTCCCACACGGGTGAGCAGTTCATCGGCGGCGTCCGTGACGTCCATTTAGTCCCCCCTCGCTCCCCTGCGCGCATTGTGCTGCCCCGAGGGGTTCGGAGACAGGGGTCCGCCCGGATGGGCCGCGCCCCTGGGGGGCCGCCCGGACGGGCGCCCCCCCAGGGG